>NZ_CP049158.1:1217580-1521975 GCF_011493005.1 Caballeronia sp. SBC1 | reverse complement strand
TTCCAGTGCCGCAAGCCTGACGATCTCGCCTACACGCTCGCGCATCTGCCCGAGCTGGTCGTGAAGGAGGTCCACGGCGCAGGCGGTTACGGCATGCTGGTCGGGCCGGCATCGACGAAAGCGGAAATCGAGGCGTTCCGCGAACGCCTGATCGCGCGGCCGGACGGTTATATCGCCCAGCCTACGCTGGCGCTCTCCGCATGCCCGACCTTCGTGGAGTCGGGTATTGCGCCGCGCCATATCGACTTGCGGCCGTTCGTGCTGTCGGGTAAAGAAGTGACGATGGCCGCCGGCGGCCTGACTCGCGTGGCGTTGAAGGAGGGTTCTCTCGTCGTGAATTCGTCGCAGGGCGGCGGCACGAAAGACACCTGGATGGTGGACTAAGCACCCACCGGGATTGTTCGCAACGGGGCGCGCTACCAAGCGCTGCGCCTGCGCGCGCCACACAACAACGGAACGCCATCATGATGCTAAGCCGCACAGCCGATCACCTTTTCTGGATGGCTCGCTACATGGAGCGTGCGGAAAATACCGCCCGCATGCTCGATATCAACCTGAAGGGCATGCTGCTGCCGCAGACGCCGGATCAGGCCGCCCGCGCACAACGCTCTGTACTGCGTATTTCGGAACTCGAATCGAAATTCGAGGAGCGTTTCCCGGGCTCGGATTCGCGCGAGGACATGCTGCACTTCATGGTCGCCGATACCGGCAATCCGTCGAGCATCAATTCCTGCCTGCACGCGGCGCGCGAAAACGCGCGTGCCGTACGCGGCACGCTGACCACGGAAGCATGGGAGACCATCAATTTCACGTGGCTCGAATTCGGCGAAAAACTCACGGCGGGCGAGCTCGAAAAAAGCCCGGACATGCTGTTCGAATGGGTCAAGTACCGCTCGAATCTGTGTCGCGGCGTGATGGTCGGCACCGCGCTCCAGGACGACGCGTTCTGGTTCATCCAGCTTGGCATGTACCTGGAACGCGCGGACAACACGGCGCGTATCCTGGACGTGCGTTTCGCCGATGCTGAACCAAACTCGCGTGAAGCCGCGCGTCAACTGGAGGACTTCTACTACTGGACTTCCATCTTGAGTTCGGTGTCCGCGCTGGAAATCTATCGGAAGGTATATCGCGACGTTGTGACGCCGTCGCGGGTAGTGGAACTGCTGATCCTCAACCCGCAGATGCCGCGCTCGCTACTGGCGTCGCTGGATGGTGTTGTTGCGACGCTCGACAAGCTGCGCACCAGCGGCTCGAACGAGTGTGAACGTTTCGCCGGCAAGCTGCGCGCGGACGTGCTGTACATGGATATCCGCCAGATCCTTGAAACCGGAGTGCACGCGTATCTGACGCAATTCCTGAAACGGGTCGATGAGCTCGGTGTTCGCGTGATGCGCACCTTCCTCATGTTGCCCCTTGCCTGAACGCATCCGTCCCGCACCGTCCTGGAACCCATCATGCTTCTGACCATTCGTCATCACACAAGCTACCGTTACGCCGTGCCGGTGCAGTACTCCATCCAGCAACTGCGCATGACGCCCGCCAACGGGTCGGCGCAGCTGGTGCGGCGCTGGAATATTGATACCGTGGGCAAGCTCGACGTCACCCGCGACGCGTACTCCAACACGTTGCATACGCTGGTGCTGACGAAACCCCATATGGAGATCCATCTTTCCGTTACCGGTCAGGTGGAAACCACGTTGCTGGACGGCGGCCGCCTCAACGACGGTCCCGGCCTGATTCCTCTGCAGCACTACACATGCGCGACCGCGCTGACCGAGCCGGACGCAGCAATTCGCGAACTGGCGAACTCGGTGTCCAGGCTCGATTCACCGTCGGCGCTGATTGCGCTGGCGGAAAATATCGAAGCAAAGGTGCAGTTCAAGGCGGGCGTCACCGAGGTCACGAGTACCGCTGCGCAGGCGCTGAAGCTCGGTAACGGTGTGTGCCAGGATCATGCTCACCTGATGTTGGCGTGTTGCCGCGCCCGGGGCCTCCCGGCGCGCTATGTGAGCGGTTACATCGATCCGGGCGATGTCCCGCACGCCGCGAGCCACGCGTGGGTGGATGTGTGGATCGACGACGGCTGGGTGTCGGTGGACGTCACCCATACCGCGTTCGCCAGCGGCCGGTACTGCCGGCTTGCAGTTGCACGCGACTATGAGGCGGCTGCACCCGTGCGCGGCTCGCGCGTGGGTGGCAAGGAAGAGCGCATGAGCGTGGACGTTTCAGTGCAGGCGACGGCCGACCAGTGAGCTGACGAGCTGAGCGGCGTCACTCGTCGCTGCGCCCGGATTTCTTCGGCGCCATGATATTCAAGCAGCGCCACCCATCTGCCGATAACTATGGAAGGTGAGGTAGCGCGTTTGCCGGATGATGGTGCCTGGTCACGAGTCCCCGCAATCGACCCGATCCGGGCGAATACCCGATTACAATACAAATTTGCTTCTTTCAGGAATTGGCGCATGACTTATTGCGTGGCAATGCGCGTTGACGAAGGACTGGTGTTCCTGTCTGACACCCGCACGAATGCCGGTGTGGACCATGTGAGCGCAGCTCGCAAGATGGCGGTCTTCGAACAGCCCGGCGACCGCGTCCTCGTGCTCCTCGCCGCGGGTAATCTCGCGCTGACGCAAGCAGTCATGCAACTGCTGTCGGAACCGGCGCCCGAAGACAAGACCACGCTGTATAACGTAGCCACCATGGCGGAAGCGGCGCGGCTGGTGGGCGATGCGGTCCGCGAGGTACATCGGCGGGATGCGGCCACGCTCGCGGAATTCAGCGTCGACTTCAATTGCAGCTTTATTCTCGGCGGCCAGATTCGTGGGGGCAATACGCGCCTGTTCATGATCTACTCGGCAGGCAACTTCGTGGAGTCGACGCCGGTCAGTCCGTATTTCCAGATCGGTGAATCGAAGTACGGCAAGCCGATCATCGATCGCGTTGTCACGGCATCCACACCGCTGGACGAAGTTGCAAAATGCGCGCTGGTGTCCATGGACTCCACGCTGCGCTCCAATTTGTCAGTGGGATTGCCGCTCGATCTGCTCGTGTATGAGAAGGACGCGTTGCAGGTCACGCGGTTCTCCACGATTGATAACGACAACCAGTATTTCCAGATGATTCATCGCACATGGGGTGAGAGGCTGCGGCAGATCTTCGGGGAGATTCCGAATCCGACCTGGGCCGATCCCGCCAATGTGCCGTTGCGGGCACGTGAAACGATATCGAACGTGCCGCGCGTGACAGGCAGCGACCTGCGCGCAGAACCCGACACGTCAGCGCCGCCATTTCAGACGCTGATGCATCCGGGAAGCGGTCGGTCGCAGCATTGAATCCGACTGGAGTAGTAGAGGCGGTCTAAGAGCGGGTGTCGGCGAGAGCATCACGGGCTCTGCAAGATAGGCGGCATGAACAAGAACGGCCCAATCGGCTTACGTCGATTGGGCCGTTCTTGTTTTCGGCTTCGGAGTATTGATTGATCGCTGCAACCTGGCGACCGGTACCCCACGTGCATAAAAAAACAGCCATCGGCGAAGCCGATGGCTGTTTTTTGAACCGCAGTCGGAATCGGCGCGCTGAGCAGTGAAACGCTGCGAGCCGGGTCCGGCTTTAGAACTTGTGACGGATACCGACGATCACGAGTTCCTGCGTGCTCGTTCCGTTGTAGCCGAACGAACCGATCGAAGCTTGTGCGGCTTGCGTGTTCCGAACGCCCGTTACCGGATTGACCGAGTTCAGGGCTTGCGTGCCGCTTGCGTGCTGGTAAGCGCCAACTGCGTAGAAGTCCGTACGCTTGGACAGCGTGTAGTCCGCACCGACGCCGACTTGGTTGTACGTAGCAGACGTATCGCCAGAAGCCTTTTCGTACGTGTAGCCTGCGCCGACCAGGAACGCTGGCGTAACCTGGTAGTTCGCGAACACGCTGCCGATGTTGTACTTTTCCTTCGACGTGAAGATCGAATGGCCGTCGTTCGTGTATTGCGCGTTGCTGTACGAAGCGCCAACGGTCACGGGGCCAATAGCGTATTGCGCGGCAGCACGGGCGATTGCGATCGAGTGAGCTGACACATAGCCGGCGTTGATTGCGCTGTCGACGATATTGTCCGACGAACCGTTCCAGTTACCCGATGCGTCCGTCGTGGCCGTCGCCGGCGTCACGCGGCCTGCGGTCGGGTTGTTCGTGTAGTAGTAACCACCCGCCAAACCCAACGGGCCGTTGTTATACGCAACTGCACCACTCCACGTCTGGCCTTGGCCTGTCGTACCAGCGCCGTTGCTGAAGCCGTACATGCCTTCGAATTGCAGGCCCGCATAGTTCGGCGAAACGTACTTCACAGCGTTGTTCACACGCGAGCTGTTGTCGTAGTTGTCGACGTCGCCCGGCGTACCAACAATCGACGCCCAGTAGTTGTCACCCGTGATGCCTTGCACCATGTCGACGAGCGGATCGTATTGACGACCGAGAGTGACCGTACCCAGCTTGTCCGCCGTCAAACCGACGAATGCCTGACGACCGAATTCGCGACCACCTTGGTTCAACCCACCTGTGAACGTGTTAAAGCCGTTTTCCAATTGGAAAATTGCCTTCAAACCGCCGCCCAAGTCTTCCTGACCCTTCAGGCCCCAACGGTCACCCGACAGGGTACCGGCGTTGGCGGCGACCAGATGCTCGTTGCCGGACGCGTGGTTAACATAGCTGAGACCGGCGTCGATCACGCCATACAGGGTCACGCTGTTTTGCGCGTGAGCCACGCCAGCTGTGCCGAGCAGTGCCAGCGAAAGGGAAGTCAGTGCGAAACGTTTCATCAGGTTCTCCACGCGAGGATTAAATTCGTTGTTGCCGGCGCAGAGAATAACGCAGCGTTACAAAACTTAAGAACTGAAAAATTAAAACGTGTCTCGAAAAAAAGACACTTTATGTTCGACCGTGTGATGTCTTGTAAGGCAAGCCTGTCAAGGCTTTGGCCTTTGATTCATCTAGTGAAAGGGCACCGACAAAGGTGCTTTCAGAAAGTTCCTTTTAATGCAATTGATTCAGTGAAAATGGGTGATCTTTATTAGTTTTTAACTAATTGGGCGTTATAAGCGAGATATACCCGAGGTGTTCGCGGGGAAAGCTGTTGCGCTCAGGAGGAGCGCTGCATATAGGTTCCGCGAGGGTTTACGCCGGGCGGCGGCTTGGCGCGGTCCGTTAAAGCCCGGCGCCCCGAGGCGAGTTTATGCGTTGCGTATTACCAACATCCTTACTCGTTGAAAGCCTGATTCTTGCATCCATCGCAACAAAGGCGCTCGCCTCCAGCCGCGACTGGTCCATGCGATTTCGGGCAGTCAGGCTGTTGACACGGAAAATTGCCGTGTCGCGGATCACGCCAGTTCGGGACTCTTTCTCGCGCTTGATTCCGTTGGGCTCGCCAGCGTTATTCGTCGTTTGCCGGGGGCTGGTCGCGTCCCGTTAGCAGCGCGAGCGCCAAACCTGCACCGCCGGCCAGCAACACGGCACGCCAAGGATGCCGCTTCACCAAATCATTTGCCTGGACCGCCTTGCGCCCGCAATCGACCATGGCCTGCGCCGTCACCCGAGTGGCGGCAGTCTCTGCACGGGCCAGCTTGCGGCTCAGGGTCAACGCAGTGCTTAGCGCCGACACCCGTTGGCGCGCCTGCTGTGTCAAATGCTGCGAGTGTTCGGCCCGCCGTTCGATGGCTGCCCGCGTCCGTCCCGGCACGACCGCAAAGGCTTTTGTGGTCCCGGGGTTGTCCACATCCACACGGTCGGCTCTAGGGATGGTCGAGCCCGCCAGCATCGAGCCGATCTTGGCGCGGCTGCCCGGCGGAACGCGGGTGCTTTGCAGGCCCCACGCGCCGCGGGGATCGTGCAAACGTGCTCGCGCGGCCGAAAACTCCGCGCCAAGCAGCAGGACTGCTGCCGAGAAGTACAGCCACATCAGCAGCACGGCCAGCGAGCCTGCCGCGCCGAACGAATTCGCCGTGCCCGCGTGGGCCAGGTAGAAAGCAAACAGTTTTTTGCCGACGGAAAACAGGATTGCGGCAACGAACCCGCCGACCAGTGCGTCCCGCCAGTGCACCCGGCCGTCGGGGAGGAACTTCAGGAGCGCCCCGAACGCGAGCGAGAGAACCACCAGTCCGACCACCAGTTGCACAATGTCGCCGATGACCACGAAAGGCGAATTACCCCAAAGCCATGTGCCCACGGCCTGGATGGCGGTATCGAGGACTAGTGAGACGATCAGCAGGAACGCTACGCCCAGCACCAGCCCGAACGAGATCAGCCGAACCCGCACCAGCGCGAAAACGCTGGATTTCTGCTCGCCGGTCAGCGGCCACACGAGATTCAGCGCGGTGTTTAGCGATGAAAATGTCGCCGACGCACCCACCGCCAGCAACACGAACGAGATCACGGCGGCGGCACCGGTGCCCCCGCTACGGTGGGCATTCTCGACAATGCTCTGCACGCTCGCCGCGGCCTGATCGCCAAGCAGTCCATTGACGTGATGGAACAACTCACCGCGCGCGGCGTCGGCCCCGAAAACCCAGCCGGCCACAGCGATGACCATGACCAGCGTTGGCGCCAGCGAAAACGCGGAGTAGAACGCGATGCTCGCAGCCATGGCCGCACAGCGGTCCTCGCCAAATTTCCTGAGCGCGCCCATCACCCAGGATGCGTCCTTTTTCACCGCAGCGTGAATTTTCTCGGTGGACAACGTACTCATGGAAACCTCAACTTCGATGATGGTGATGATGATCTTGGCGGTTTGAAATGCGTCGGAGCACGATGCGTTCCACGGGCGGCAAGCCTACGCTCACACTACCGCGTGGCGGGGCTCATGGAGCATCCGTCATCTTGTCGCAGCTTGGCAACACAAACGGGGCTCATAGGCCGTTTGGATAGTTTTCGCGCGCAGTTTCGCCACCAATCGTCAAGTTTGTTTTACGTAGTTCTACGTTCAGGGGCAGCGGGTTTTTCAATCGGTGCGGGAATGGGTGCGCGAATGGGCGAATGAAAGCCCGGCCGTCACACGGTGACATGCATCGCAGAGCCGTTGCAGCCAGCGACGAACGTGCCCAAAGTGGCGCCCACAGCGTCAGGCACGTATGGCGAACCCGTCGAGATAGGCCGCGGGATCTTGTCCGTCCCAGACGCGCCCGTCGACCAGCACGTCCGCGCGGATCTCGTCCGGCACGCGAACGTCCGCCAATGCGGCGGCCTCGCGATACAGCGCCGTCTGGCTGATCGCCGATGCAATGGCGGCGTCGTCGTGAGCGCCGCTTAGCAAACCCCATCGGCGATATTGCGTCAGGAACCACAAGCCATCGGACGGCCGTGGATAGTTGACGGCGCCTTTATCGAAGAAACTGATGGGGAGCGGAAGCGGCTGCCCGGGGAATTGCGCCGCGTCATAGTCGCCGAGCAGCCGTGGCGCGATTAATTCCTGCGGCACGCCTAACAGTTCCGGCGCGGCGAGCCACGTGGAGATGTCGGCGCGATGCGCGGGGCCGTCGAGCCACCGGCACGCTTCGAGCATTGTCTGGACCAGCGCGCGCGCCGTGTTCGGATAACGCGCGACAAAATCGCGCCGGCTGGCCAGCACCTTTTCCGGGTGGTCCGGCCAGATCTGGCTCGTGATCGCGACGGTCCTGCCCGCGTGACGCGCCTCGGCAACCGCGTTCCACGGCTCACCGGCGCAGAATCCGTCGAGCTGGCCCTCGGCTAACGCATCGACCATTTGCGGTGGCGGAATCACGATACTGCGAATGTCGCGCAGCGGATGCACGCCAAGAGCCGCGAGCCAGTAGTACAACCACATCGCGTGCGTGCCGGTCGGAAAGGTCTGTGCGAAGACGGGAGGACGGCCTAGCGTCGCAAGCGCCTCCTTCAAGTTGCCGCTTTCGTTAAACGCTTCGGCCAGCGGGTTCGACAGCGTGATGGCCTGGCCATTGCGGTTCAATACCATCAGCACGGCCATGTCGCCCTGCGGTCCGCCAATGCCCAATTGCACGCCGTACACAAGCCCATAAAGCGCGTGCGCCGCGTCGATCTCGCCGGACAACAACTTGTCGCGCACTGCCGCCCAGGAAGGTTGCCGGCACAGCTCGAGCGTCAGGCCGTGGCTGTGGCCGAACTCGAGGATCTTGGCAACGGCGAGCGGCGCAGCATCGCTCAGCGCCACGAAACCAAGACGGATGTGGGTCTTCTCGGGGGTGTTGGAGCCGCGGTTCAAAGCGGCTTTGGGCGTGTTCATGTTGTAGGGCTACCCTAATAAATCGACCGTCGACACCAACTGGCGCGCAACCTCGGCAAGCTTCATTCCCTCGTCCATGGCGCGCTTGCGCAGCATGGCGTAAGCCTCCGGTTCGGACATCTTGCGCCGGTCCATCAACAGGCGCTTCGCCCGGTCGATCAGCTTGCGGTCCGCGAGTTCGTTTTCGGCTTCGGCGAGCCGCTTGCGCAATTGCTCATCGCGGGCGAAACGCGCCAGCGCGACCTCGAGGATGGGTGCGAGACGCGCGGCCTCCAGGCCTTCGACAAGATAAGCGCTTACGCCCGCTGCGACCGCGGCGTGAATCAGTTGCTGGTCGCCGTCGTTGCTGAACATCAGGACCGGGCGCGGCGCGGTCTCGTTCATCACGGCAAGTTGTTCGAGCGTATCGCGCGAAGGCGATTCAGTGTCGATGATGACCACATCCGGCCGCTGTTCTTCCACGACCTTGGGCAATGCCGCAGGAGTCGCCACCTCGGCTAGCATGTCGTAGCCCAGGCGTGCGAGTGCCTGGCGAAGATCGCCAATGGGTTTGTCGGTGTCGGTGACGAGCAGCACGCGAAGCATGGATTAAGCGCCGGGATAGCTCATGCGTGGAAGGCCGGTGCAACGCTGGCCGGCGGCGGATCAGCGCGCTCGATAAAGACCGCTTGCGCTGTTCGACACCGTTTTCGGCGGTCAGGCTGCATGCTGGACCGCCTCGGTGATGTCTTGCCGCGTGTTGAAGACGGTTTGCTCTTCCACGGCAAGAGTGCCGTTGTGAGACATCCAATCTACCGCTTCGCTAATCGCATTGCCAACGAGGATCACGGCGGGGCTTCCCAGGCCTTCCTTCACCGCGTCAATAGCCAAGTGCTCCAGTTTTCCAAGCCAGCGTCGCTCGGATGCTGTCCCGGCCCATTGAACGACTGCGGCCGGGGTGGATGCCGGCATTGCCGATAGCAACGCATGGCAGAGGCTTTCGATGCGCGTCATGCCCATGTAGATCGCGAGCGTCGTGCCGGTTGCCGCGAAAGCGGCCCAGTTGGGTTCGCCATGATCCTGCTTGTGCGCCGTGACGAAGGTCACTCCCTGGCAGTGTTCCCGATGCGTCAGCGATATCCCGAGACTCGCGGCCGCTGCAAATCCCGACGAAATGCCGTTGATGATCTCCACCGGAATCTGAGCGTGCCGCAGCGCTGTGAGCTCTTCGCCCGCACGTCCAAACAGCAGGGCGTCGCCGCCTTTCACGCGAACCACGTGCAGTCCCTTGAGGGCATAACGCTGCATCAGTCGCTGGATGAACGCTTGCGGTGTCGACTTGCAGCCACCGCGCTTGCCGACGCGGATCACGCGTGCGCGAGGTGCAAGCGACACGATCTCGGGATTGGCGAGATCGTCCAGCAGCACGATATCCGCCCCCGCCAATGCTTTGGCGGCTTTAATCGTGAGCAGGTCCAGATCGCCAGGACCGGCGCTAAGCAAGGTCACCTTGCCAGTTGTCATTGTGATGTCCTTTGGCGGCTTAACAAGAATGCAACCGCCGCCGCGTTGCTTAAAAGATCGAAGATCGTAATGAGCCGCATGAGCCGCATGAGCCGCGCGTCGGGCAGATCAGATGACCTTCCGGACGATGCGACAACACATGATGCCCCAACGAAAAACGGCATCCGCTCGTGCTCTTGCACGAAGGGACGCCGTTGTCCTGAATCGTTGATGCATTTGTCAATGCGCCCGACATCGTTGCCGCGCACGGTCAAGCATAGGCAATATCCAGGCCAGACGAGTATTGCCATAGCGCGCCTGGCGACGAACCATGCGAACACCAACGCGGCCGCCGCGCGAAGCCACGCTCCTTATGCGCATCTCCGCTTATGAATCCCTCTTTGATCTTGTGTACCAGATTGGGAAGCCCAAGCACGGTGCAGTTCCGCTCGCACGCAGACAGTGCTGCGTCGCACCGTGCATGTGCGGCGCTGCATCAAAAAGCATCGCCCGTAATCGGCCGAAAAACGTGATGCCAACGGCAAACGCCCGCCAGATATAGAGACGTCGCGCATGGCATGGCGCTTGCATTTACAGCACCCATGGATCAACGGCGGTCCAGTTTCATTGCAAGATTTCAGCAGCGGCCCATGACGGGCTTTTTGGACAACGGCGTCCCCTGAACTCAGCCATCGGCTGGGTTTGCGGGACGCCTTTTTGTTTTCTGGAAAGACAATGGCAGACAAAGCAACCCGGATCGATCTCTTCAGCTTGCGCACCGTGCCCATGCGGGCTTTCCACCTCACGTGGATGGCGTTCTTCGTCTGCTTCTTCGCGTGGTTCGCATGCGCTCCGTTGATGCCGTTGATCAAACGCGAGTTCGGCCTGTCCATCGATCAGGTCGCCAATATCAACATCGCAGCGGTTGCCGCGACGATCCTGGTAAGGCTGATTATTGGCCCGATGTGCGACCGCTACGGTCCGCGAAAGGTTTATACGGGACTGCTGATCATCGGCGCATTTCCTGTGTTCGGCGCGGCGCTCTCGGGCGGTTATGAAAGCTTCCTGCTGTGCCGCCTGGGCATTGGCGCGGTGGGCGCGAGCTTCGTTATTACGCAGTACCACACGTCGGTGATGTTCGCGCCGAACGTGGTCGGCACGGCTAACGCGACCAGCGCGGGTTGGGGCAATGCCGGAGCCGGCGCGGCGCAAATGCTGGTGCCGTTGCTGCTCGCAGGCATGCTCGCGCTCGGCGCCGCCGATGCGTCCGCGTGGCGCCTGGCGCTCGTGGTTCCCGGGCTGGCCATGCCGGTGATGGCGTGGTTCTACTGGCGTTTCACGCAGGACTGCCCGCAAGGCAACTTCACGCAATTGCGCGCGCAAGGCATCACCATCGACGGTGGCAAGAAGGGCGGCTGGGAGAGCTTTCGCACGGCCTGTGCGAACTACCGCGTGTGGATGCTGTTCGTCACCTATGCAGCTTGCTTTGGCGTCGAGGTGTTCATCCACAACATCGCCGCGATCTACTACGTCGATCACTTCCATCTGTCGCTGAAAGCCGCCGGCGCCGCTGCCGGCAGCTTTGGACTGCTCGCCCTGTTTGCCCGCGCGCTCGGCGGCTGGCTTTCGGACAAGGCCGCGGCGCGGCGTGGTCTGGAGATTCGCTCGACCTTGCTGTTCGCGCTGATCGCGGGTGAAGGGCTCGGGCTTCTCTGGTTCTCGCATGCGGACAGCGCGGCGCTCGCCGTGGTCGCCATGCTGGGTTTCGGACTGTTCACGCACATGGCGTGTGGCGCGACCTATGCGCTCGTGCCGTTCATCGACCGCAAGGCGCTCGGCGGCGTGGCGGGAATTATCGGCGCGGGCGGCAACGTGGGTGCAGTCGCGGCCGGCTTCCTGATGAAGGGCTTCGGCAGCGTTCAGCAGACGCTCGCCATGCTCGGGATGCTGGTCACGTTGTCCGCGTTGTGCGCACTCGCAGTGCGCTTTAGCTCCGAGCACAAGGCACAGGAAGCTGCGCTGCGTGCGGATGCATTGGGCATCAACAACAGCATTGCCAATTGAGAGCGTCCTGATCATGAAAATTGTCGTCATCGGCCATGGCATGGTTGGCCATAAACTCCTCGAATGCCTCGCTGAGAATGCATCGCATGCGCTCGATATCACCGTGCTATGCGAAGAACCGCGGCCGGCTTATGACCGCGTGCATCTGTCGGAATTCTTCGCCGGCAAATCGGCGCAAGACCTGTCGCTGGTCGAACCAGGATTCTTCGAGCGCGAGAACGTGCGGCTTGAACTCAATGCGAAGGCGGTGTCGATCGATCGCGCGGCGCGTACGGTGACGGTGTCGACCGGCGAGGTAGTGGCGTACGACAAACTGGTGCTTGCTACCGGCTCTTATCCGTTCGTGCCGCCGGTTGCGGGCAATGAGCGTCGTGACTGTTTCGTGTACCGCACCATTGAAGACCTGGAGGCAATGAAGGAATGTGGCGCGCGCTCGAAGACGGGCACGGTCGTGGGCGGTGGACTGCTGGGGCTTGAATGCGCCAAGGCGCTGCGCGACATGGGCTTGCAGACGCATGTGGTCGAGTTCGCGCCGCGCCTGATGGCCGTGCAGGTCGACGATAGCGGTGCGCGTGTGTTGCGCAGCAAGATCGAAGAGCTGGGTGTGACGGTTCATACGCAGAAGAACACGGTTGCCATAGTCGATGGCGAGAACGGCACGCACCGCATGGAGTTCGCCGACGCGACCCATCTCGACACCGACATGATCGTGTTCTCCGCCGGCATCCGCCCGCGTGATGAGATCGCGCGGATCAGCGGCCTTGAAGTCGGTGCACGCGGCGGCATTGTGATCGACGACGGCTGCCGCACGAGCGACGCCAACATCTTCGCGATCGGCGAATGCGCACTCTGGAACGGACAGGTCTTCGGGCTGGTCGCGCCGGGCTACGACATGGCCCGTATTGTTGCCAAACAGTTGGCTGGCGAGCTGGCTGGTTTCACCGGCGCCGACATGAGCACCAAGTTGAAGCTGATGGGCGTGGACGTGGCGAGCATTGGCGATGCGCACGGCACGACGCCGGGCAGCCGCGCGTATCAGTTCAGCGACGAACGCAAGCAGGTCTACAAGAAACTGGTGGTGTCCGAGTGCGGCAAGTATTTGCTCGGTGGCGTGATGGTCGGCGATGCGGCCGAATACGGCACGCTCTTGCAGATGATGCTGAACCGCATCGAGTTGCCGGAGGCACCGGAATTCCTGATTCTCCCTTCATCCGACGGCAAGCAAAAGCCCGGCCTTGGCGTCGAGGCGCTGCCCGAAGCTGCGCAGATCTGTTCGTGCAACAACGTGTCGAAAGGCCAGATATGCGAAGCGGTCTGCGCGGGCGCAACCAGCATCGGCGCATTGAAGTCCGCGACCAAGGCCGGCAGTTCGTGCGGCGGTTGCGTGGCGCTGGTCACGCAAGTGATGAAGGCCGAGATGAAAAAGCAGGGGCTCGCGGTCAACAACCATCTATGCGAGCACTTCCCGTATTCGCGTCAGGAGCTCTATCACATGGTGCGCGTGGAGCGCATCGAGACGTTTAGCGCGTTGCTCGCTAAGCATGGCCACGGTCTTGGCTGCGATATCTGCAAGCCGGCCGCCGCCGCGATTCTTGCATCGTGCTGGAACGAGTTCGTGCTGAAGAAAGAACATGCAAGCCTGCAGGATTCAAACGACTACTTCCTCGCCAACATCCAGCGCGACGGCACCTATTCCGTTGTCCCCCGGATGCCGGGTGGCGAGGTCACGCCCGATGGTCTGATCGCCGTTGGCCAGGTCGCAAAGAAGTATGGCCTGTACACCAAGGTCACGGGCGGAGCGCGTGTCGACTTGTTCGGCGCGCGGGTTGAGCAATTGCCGCTGATCTGGGAAGAACTGATCGCGGCCGGCTTTGAATCAGGTCACGCGTACGGCAAGTCGGTACGCACCGTGAAGTCATGCGTGGGTTCGACATGGTGCCGCTATGGCGTGGGCGATTCGGTCGGTCTCGCGATCGACATAGAGAACCGCTATAAGGGTTTGCGCACGCCGCACAAGATCAAGTTCGGCGTCTCCGGTTGCACGCGCGAATGCGCCGAGGCACAAGGCAAGGACATTGGCGTGATTGCCACAGAGAAGGGCTGGAACCTCTATGCATGCGGCAACGGTGGCATGAAACCGCGCCACGCCGAGTTGCTCGCATCCGATCTCGACCGTGCAACGCTGATCCAGTACATCGACCGCTTCCTGATGTTCTACATCCGTACCGCGGACCGCTTGCAGCGCACCAGCGTGTGGCGCGACAACCTGGAAGGCGGGCTCGAGTACCTGATCGACGTCGTGGTCCACGACAAGCTCCAGCTTGCCGCGGAACTCGAAACGGAGATGCAGCACGTGGTCGACACCTACGAATGCGAGTGGAAAAAAGCCGTCAACGATCCGGACACGCGCAAGCGCTTCCGCCATTTCGTCAACAGCGATGCAGCCGATGCGAACGTGAGTTTTGTCGAAGAGCGTGGCCAGATTCGCCCGGCGACGCGGACTGAACGGCAACTGAAACGAATCGACATTCCCGTGGTTGTCGAGACAGCCTGAAGTGCACATCAAAGCGCACATCACCCACACTAAGGACATCATCATGAACAACGATCGAATCCCAAGCTCATGGGTGCCTGTGTGCCCGCTCGACGACATCGTGCCGAACACTGGCGTCTGTGCGCTCATCAAAGGCGAGCAGGTCGCCGTGTTCCATCTCTCCGATGGAACCCCGAGCGTGTTCGCAATCGATAACTTCGACCCGGGCTCGCATGCATCGGTATTGTCGCGCGGACTGATCGGCAATCTGGGCGAGCGCATTGTGGTGGCATCGCCGATCTTCAAGCATCACTATGACCTTCGCACGGGCGAGTGCCTTGAGATACCGGCGAACTCGGTCAACGCCTTTGCCGCGCGCGTGGAGGATGGCCACGTGTGGGTCGCAGTATGAGCACCGTAAGCGCATTTGCGATCCTCGCATGATTTCCGGCAGCGTAAAAGCCGTGTGCCCATACTGCGGCGTTGGCTGCGGCATGGTCCTGCAAGTCGAGAGTGGACAGGTGGTCAAGGTCTCCGGCGACAAGGAGCACCCGGCCAACTTTGGACGCCTCTGCACCAAGGGCTCGTCGGCCCATGTGGTCTTGCGAAAATCGGGCCGTCTGGAATGCGCCTTCATTCGCCACGAACGGGATCAGGACCCGATCCCGTTACCCATGACGCAAGCAATTTCCGACACGGCTCAGCGCTTGCGCGGGCTGCTCGACGAGCACGGCCCGGACGCGCTTTCGTTTTATGTGTCGGGGCAGATGTCGATCGAGGCGCAGTACCTTGTCAACAAGCTCGCGAAGGGGTTTGTGGGCACCAACAACATAGAGTCCAATTCGCGGCTCTGCATGGCGAGCGCCGGCAGCGGCTACAAACTTTCGCTGGGCGCTGATGGGCCGCCGGGTTCGTATGAGGACATTGACCGAGCCAACCTGTTTTTTGTGATCGGCGCGAACATGGCCGACTGTCATCCGATCCTGTTCCTGCGCATGATGGATCGCGTGAAGGCCGGTGCGAAGCTGATCGTGGTGGACCCGCGGCGCAATGCGACCGCCGACAAGGCCAGCCTCTTCATGCAGATCAAGCCGGGCACTGATCTCGCGTTGCTGAACGGCTTGCTGTATCTGCTGCATCAGAACGGTCATATCGATGCTGATTTCATCGCCGAATCGACAGAGGGTTGGGACGCGATGCCCGCCTTTCTGGAAGGCTATACGCCGGATAAGGTGGCTGAGATTACCGGCATCCCCGAAGCGGATATTCGTCGCGCGGCGCAATGGATAGGCGAGGCGCCCGAGTGGATGAGCTGCTGGACCATGGGCCTCAACCAGAGCACGCACGGCACCTGGAACACGAACGCCATCTGCAACCTGCATCTTGCCACGGGAAAGATATGCCGGCCAGGCAGCGGGCCGTTCTCGCTCACAGGGCAGCCCAATGCCATGGGCGGACGCGAGATGGGTTACATGGGAGCCGGGCTTCCGGGCCAGCGTTCGGTGCTCGTGGAAGAGGATCGGGCTTTCATGGAAGACTTGTGGGAAGTTCCGAAGGGCACGCTGAAGACTTCGCTCGGGCAAGGCACCGTGGATATGTTCTCGCGGATGGCGACGGGTGAGATCAAGGCGTGCTGGATCATCTGCACTAATCCTGTTGCAAGCGTGGCGAACCGGCAGACCGTGATTGCGGGCTTGCAGGCCGCGGAGCTGGTCATTGCACAGGATGCCTTCCTCGATACCGAAACCAATCGCTACGCCGATATCCTTCTGCCAGGTGCGTTGTGGGCCGAGGCCGAAGGCGTGATGATCAACTCCGAGCGCAACATGACGCTCACGCAAAAGGCAATCGAGCCGCCGGGCGCCGCGTTGCCGGACTGGCAAATCATTGCGCGCGTGGCATGTGAAATGGGTTTTGCCGATGCGTTCAGCTATGCATCGGCGGAGGAGGTATTCGCGGAGATCACCCGGACGTCGAATCTCAAGACTGGCTACGATTTGCGCGGCGCGAGCCATGAGCGCCTGCGCGAGACGCCATTGCAATGGCCCTGCGCGCCGGACGTTGCGGCCGATCGCAATCCGGTGCGTTATATCAACGACGGCGTGAGCCAGACGCTCAGGCAAATGTCGGATGGCAGCCGCCCGCGTGTCGCCTTTCCTACGTCAACCGGCAAGGCTGTTTTCTTCGCTCGCCCGCATGTGGCACCTGCGGAAATGCCTGACAGTGAACGGCCTATTGTGCTGAATACGGGACGGTTGCAGCATCAGTGGCACACCATGACCAAGACCGGCAAGGTGCCCATGCTGAACAAGCTGAACCCTGCTCCATTCGTGGAAATTCATCCCGAAGATGCTGCGGCGTTGGATATCAAGGCGAAGGATGCGGTCGAGATTCGTTCGCGCCGTGGCCGCGCCGTGTTACCTGCGGTCATAACCGATCGCGTTCGTGCCGGCAATTGTTTTGCCCCCATGCATTGGAACGACGTCTTTGGCGAAGAACTCTGCATCAACGCCGTGACGAATGACGCGATCGACCCCATATCGCAACAGCCTGAATTCAAGTTCTGCGCCGTTGCGCTCAGCCGCGTAGCGCCTAAAGCTGACACGGCGAATCCTGAGACGCGTAACGATGCCGCCCGCTCGGAACACGTCGACTCCGTTGTTGCCGATCACGCCCGTCCGAACCAGGAACTGGACATGTCCCGAATTGATGCCCTTGCTACGCTGCTCGGTATTCCGAAAACGCCGGCGCCTGAACTTAGCCAGACCGAACGCACCTACGTCGATGGCTTCATGAGCGGCCTGCGCTCGACTGAAGGCGGGGCAACGGGTGGCGTACCTACACTGCCACTGGGTGCGCCCATGGCCCCTGCTACGCGGCTTTGGCTTGATGGCGTCCTCGCGGGGCTGTTCAGCCGCGCGGAAACGGGCGCGCCAACGTTGGCCTCGTCGGTTGCGGCAATACACGCCGAGTCCTCTGTGCGCATTGCTCGGACGCGGCCAAAGGTCGTGTTGTTGTGGGCTTCTCAGACGGGGAATATCGAATCGTTGACCGAGCGATACGCGACCCAGTTGATGGAGTCCGGCTTCGAAATACGGACCACGTGCATGGCCGACTATGCGGTTTCCGACCTGCAAAAAGCGCAGTACGTTCTGCTGATGACGAGCACGTTCGGCGACGGCGATGCCCCCGATAACGGCGAGAGTTTCTGGACCGCGGTCAGTGCCGATACCGCCCCGCGCCTGGATGGCGTGCGTTATGCCGTGCTGGCTTTTGGCGATCGAAACTACGACGCGTTTTGCGGTCACGGCCGCAAGCTCGATACCCGTTTTCTGGAACGCGGAGCGATACGTTTGCTGGAGCGGGTTGACTGCGATGCCGAGTACCAGCCCGCGGCCGATGCTTGGCTCGAGCGGATCGTCGCACGTATCAAGGAAGAAGATGCGGCGCTGTATGCAGTCCCGGCCGACGGCATGATTCCGGCGGTGCTGCCCGGCACCGCGCCCTCGAAGACCCACCCGGCGGCGTCGCGGCTGGTGAAAAATCTGCGGCTCAACAAGCATGGCGCGGCGAAGGACACGCGTTATTTCTCGCTGGATACCGCTGACTCGGGTCTTGATTATGAGGTTGGCGATGCGCTCGGGGTGTGGCCCAGAAACTGCCCCGAACTGGTCGACGAGCTCATCGACCTGAGTGGTCTTAGCGCCAATGCCGCTGTCAATGTGCCGGGCGCGGGTGAGATGCGGCTGGCCGACGCGCTAGGCAAGCACTATGAAATCGCACGCCCGAATCACGACGCGCTGGCGTTCATCGCAGCCCGGACACGCAACGGTGCAGAGGGTGCGAATGGTGCAAGCGGTACGTTAAGCAGACTGCTCCACGAGGACAACAAGGCGGACTTGAAGAAATGGCTATGGGGTCAGCAACTGGCTGACGTGCTGCATGAATTCCCGGTCGAGCTTTCAGCCACGGAACTGGTCGGCATGCTCAAGCGCATGCAGCCGCGCCTTTATTCGATTGCATCGAGTCCCAGGGCGCACCCTGACGAGATACACCTGACGGTTTCGGCGGTCCGGTATAACAACGGGCGGCGTCAGCGCAAGGGCGTGTCCTCGACTTTCCTGGCCGATCGTGCGGGCAATGCCACCGTGCCGGTGTTCGTCCAGAAATCGGCACATTTCCGTCTTCCCCATAGCGGCGATGCACCCATGATCATGGTCGGTCCCGGCACTGGCGTGGCGCCGTTCAGAGGCTTCTTGCATGAACGCCTCGCACGCGGCGACACGGGGCGCAACTGGTTGTTCTTTGGCGAGCAGCATGCCGCCACGGATTACTACTACGGCGATGAGCTCGATGAGATGCGCCGCAAGGGTCTGCTGAACCGTCTCGATCTCGCGTTCTCGCGGGATCAGGCCGACAAGATCTATGTGCAGGATCGTATGCGTGAGCATGGCGCGGAACTGTGGTCATGGCTTGAAGCGGGCGCGCATTTCTACGTCTGCGGCGACGCGGCCCGCATGGCCAAGGACGTTGACGTGGCGCTCAAGTCTGTCGTCGCTCAGCACGCGGGCATGAGCGACGACAAGGCCAGGGAATACGTCAGCGGCATGGTCAGGGACAAGCGTTATGTGCGGGACGTGTATTGAGTTCCGCGTGAGCCCGCGATTTTGCTAACTGCGCAACTGCTGCGCCGCGATGTCTTCAAGCGACCGCCCACGCGTAGGCACGCCCATCAGCACCACGGCAGCCGCACCGATCAGCAGCACGAATGTAGTTGCCCCAAACACGCCTGGAAAGCCCAGTAACGGATACACGTACCCAACCAGGATAGGGGCGGCGATTGCGCCCAGCCGACCGATTGATGAAGCCAGACCCGTGCCGGTCGCGCGCACGTCGGTTGGGAAAACCTCGGGCGTGTACGCGTAGACACCCGCATACGTGCCATTCATGAAGAATGACAGCAGCACGCCGGACAGCATGATGCCCGCGTCGCTGCGCGTGAGCGCGAGGCCCAATGCCGAGACACCTCCCAGCACCATGTACGACGCAATGGTCGCTTGCCGGCCGATCTTCTCGTTCAACCACGCGCCTGAGAAATAACCCGGTATCTGAGCGATATAGATCACGAGAGAGTACGAAAAGCTGCGTGTGATCGTCATGCCGTTCTGCACGAGCAGACTCGGTATCCACGTGAAGAATGCGTAGTAGCTGAAGGTGATCGAAAGCCACATCAGCCACGTCATGCCAGTGATGCGCGCGAGCTTGCGCGACCAGAGCGCCTTCACATTCGCGAGCACCGACGCGCGTTCAGCCGCAATAGGAACCTCCGCTGCGGCAGCCGGGTCACTTTCCGGCAGGGGTTCCAGTTTCACGCCCGCCGCCATCAACTCGGCCTCCGCCCGCGCAACGATTGCCTCAGCTTCCGCGTGCCGTCCGCGCGCGACTAGCCAGCGCGGCGATTCGGGCAATGCGCGCCGCCACCAGAGCAACATCACGATCGGCAGGGCGGTGATCACCATCACCACGCGCCACGCGTTCGGCGCAAGCGGGATCACGAAATAACCAAGCAGCGCAGCCGCCACGAAGCCGAACGAGAAGAAGCCGGCGAGACTGCCCGTGAATGCACCGCGATAGCGCCGCGCGACGAACTCTGACAAGAACGGTGCAACGATCGCGCTTTCGGCGCCCGTGCCGAGTCCGGCAACAATGCGCGTCGCGAGAAAGAACGGCCAGTCGTGGGCAGTCGCGCTGGCCAGCGATGCGACGCAATAGATCACGAGCGCATACATCATGACGCGCCGTCGTCCGATCAGATCGCCGAGAATGCCTGCCAGCATCGCCCCGAGGAAATAGCCGATGAACGTTCCGCTGCCGAGCACGCCGGTCTGCACGCTGCTGAGCGACCACTGCGTGCGCAGCACTGGCAACAGGAACGCGAGCACGGCGGCATCCATGGCGTCGAAGGTGTAGCCGAGACCGCCCATCAGCAGTAGCCGTCGATGAAAGGATGAAAACGGCATGCGTTCGATACGGGCGGAAATCGTCGACATGGGTAACGCGCCTCGCTGACAGGAATGAACGGATTCGGCTTGGGGGCAGGTGTGCTTGAGTTATGCGTGCTCGAGTTCGTCGAAGTGGATGTGGCCGCCTTTCATCACGAACGGAATGTGTTCGCCCTGACCGAGCAGGCAATCGATGGATCGTAGTGGATTGCCGTCCACAACCAGCACATCGGCGAATGCGCCCGGCACAAGGCGGCCGAGTTTGTCGGTCATGCCGAGCACGTCGGCGCCTACCACCGTTGCGCTTGCTATGGCTTCAGCCGGCGATAAAACCTCGGCGCGCAGCCTGAATTCATCGCTTTGCAGACGCTGTGATTCACCCAGCAGATCCGTGCCAAAGCCCATGCGCACGCCCGCGCGTTGCATGATCTCGAGAGACCTCAGGCCAGCTTCATGGACGTCGGCCACTTTCGCAAGGCTCGCTTCAGGCAAGCCATATTTGCCGCCCTCGCTGGCGAGTGCTTCGTAGGTCACGAGCGTGGGAACCACGAAGGCATTGTGTTCCACGATCAGGCGGGCAGTCGCGTTGTCGATGAGATTGCCGTGTTCGATCGTGCGCACGCCGCAGCGCACCGCGCGTTCGATAGCGTCGGGCGTGTAGGCGTGAGCCAGCACGTAGGTCTGACGGCCGCGCGCCTCGGCCACGATCGCGCGGATCTCGTCCTCGGAGTATCCCCATGCACCAACGGGGTCGGTCGGCGAGGCCACCCCGCCGGACGCCATGATCTTGATCTGGTCCGCGCCCATCTGCAGTTCTTCGCGAACGGCGCGTCGCACCTCGTCCACGCCGTCCGCTACCCGTGTGAGAGCACCCACGCGTACGCAGCATCCGCAAGGCGCGTCCGGTGGCATGTAATCGCCACGCGTGCGCATGTCACCATGACCGCCGGTCTGGCTCAGCGCACGGCCGGAGACGAACATGCGCGGGCCTTCGGCCAGTCCGGCTTCCACGGCCTGCTTGAACGGGTAACCGGCGCCTCCGGCGTCGCGGATGGTAGTGAACCCCCGCCGCAGCATCGCGCGCATCAACGGCACAGCGCGCAGCGTGACGAGCACGTTGGGTAAGGTCATCACGCGGGGGAGGTTGAATTCGACCGCGATCACATGCACGTGCAGATCGATCAGGCCAGGCATCAGCGTCTTCCCTTTCAAATCGATCACACGGGCACTGGCGGTTTTGATCGGGCGGTCGGAGACTTCCTTGATTCGGCCCTCTTCGACCAGCACCTCGTGGCCGGGGATTAGTTCTGGCTGCAACGGGTCCAGCAGCGCGCCGTTGCGAAACAACACCGACGTCATCGCGACTCTCCTGAGAAAGTGGAATCCGGGGCGCGGACTGCGGGAGTAGACGCGCCATCCTGGCTTGGACTGCATGAGCGCAAACTATACGCCGCGCTCATGCAAGCGTGCTAGCGTGTCATTAATTGCATAAGGGAAAGCGATGAGGTCAGCGGCAGGGCCATGCCGTCAATGGCCGACGGTCCGACGCAGGACCCCGCCTAGTTTTCCTTGGATGTTGGCACGGCGAACGCAGCGTTCAGTCGGTCCTTGTTATCGACCGGCCTTGAAATGCCCGAGAATCGTGACCGGATGTGTTTGCGCAGGGGCTCTTCGTAAAACGTGAAAATTACAAGGCTCGCCGCAACGGCGAACACCATCGCGATCCAGCCATTCGATTGTCTGAACCCCGCTATATACGCGAGGTAGGCAATCGGCACGTGAATCAAATACAGCGAATAACTTGCCTCTCCCAGCCTGATGAATGCCCGCCGATTCAGGACGTTGATCACCGGGCGTTCGAGTAGCGCGAGCCCCAGGATCAACGCCGCGAACCACGGCGAGGCGAGATAGAACGCAGGAGAAAGCGGGCGCCAGAGCCCAAGAACCGTCAGGGCGATCAACGCAATACTGACGAGCTTGATGCCCAGCGCGTGCCGGCTTATGCCTTGTTCGCGCAATTGGTGAAACAAAATGGCGGCGTAGATGCCAATGACGAATTCGAACAGGCGGGTCAGCGGCAGGCCAACGACAAGAAAGCCGCTGCGCGACAGCGGCAGGAAGGTTTGCAGGAACATGATCCAGAGTCCCTGCATCAGGAAGAAGGCGATGCAAGCGAAGGTAAGCCGCGCCAAACGCATGGACATCATTTTTCGCAGCATGAGTGGAAACATCAGATAGAAAAACGCTTCGCACGAAACGCTATCGGATGGTCCGTTCCAGGGCTGGTTCACGGCAGCAAACGGAAACCATGCATTCAGCAACAACAACTGGCAGACCAGACTCACGCCCAGCGACAGGACCACGTGATTCTTGAGCGCATACCACCGCGTGAGCAATGACGGATCGTTGCCGTTCAGCAGGTACAGCGTGGTTGGCACACAGAATGCGAGGCCGAGCAATATGCCTGGATAGATACGTGCAAACCGCGCCTGATAGAAGGGCCGAGGGCCTTTGACCGGCAGTTGATCGCGGTAGGTGAAGGTGAGGATAAATCCGGACAGCACGAAGAACAGGGAAACGGCGGGACGGCCTCCATCGACGAAATCGAAGATCTGCGGCGGGAGAGGCAGTAGACCAAGTTCTGAGTAATGCGAAACAACTACCGTGATTGCCGCAAGAAAGCGTACGCTGGTCAACGCAGGTAGAGAATCGCCAGACTGGTTTATCGGAACAGGCACTGTGTGCTCCCGTTTTCCCGCCGTTTTAGCGCTTTGGCAGGTTATCACCGCGTGGGTGGGATCAATGTCCGGGAGCGCTCACAAAGCGCAATTGGCGGACTATGGCGTTACTTTGGCGGCATTCAACGCGATCATCGTGCATGGCGAACGAGCACGCGAACAAGGCTATGATTGTTCTCAGACAATCCGCCTGATGCAGCCGGTGCGTTATTAGGCTGTCAGGTGTATCTCTATCTATCGCTATTATTACGGCGACCGGCAATGTCGTGGTGTCGACGCCATTTGACCGATCAACCTGAAGACGGTGCCCGCGCGTTGCGTGGCGCTAAAAAAGGAGACCCGCATGAGCAGCATGGATGTTGTACAGACAGAGCGTGCGAGCGAAATCGCAAAGCGTGTGGAAGAGTTCGTGCGGACAGTGGTGGTTCCATACGAACGCGATCCGCGTTGCGGCAATCACGGGCCGAGCGAGGAACTGGTGCGTGAACTGCGCGACAAGGCGCGCGCTGCAGGCGTTCTCACGCCGCATATCCTGGCCGGAGGCGATCACCTCACGCAGCTCGAAACTGCAGCCGTCCTGAAGCAATCGGGCTTGTCGCCGCTTGGCCCGGTTGCGGTGAATACCGCCGCGCCGGACGAAGGCAACATGTACCTGATCGGCAAGATCGGCACTGGGGCGCAAAAAGAACGGTTTCTCGCGCCACTCGTAGCGGGCGATGCTCGCTCGGCATTTTTCATGACTGAACCCGCGTCCGATGGCGGCGCGGGCTCCGATCCCTCCATGCTTCAGACCACGGCCAGACACGATGGCGAGCACTGGGTTATCGACGGCACGAAGGCCTTCATTACCGGCGCCGAAGGGGCATCAGTCGGCATCGTGATGGCGCGCAGCAACACGGGCGAAGACGGGGACGACAGGGTCAGGGCCACCATGTTTCTCGTTGACCTTCCGCATCCTGCCATTCACCTTGAACGAATTCTCGACACGATCGACAGTTCAATGCCCGGTGGTCACGCGGTCGTGCGGATCGACGGTTTGCGCGTGCCGGACAACCAGGTGCTGGGAGAAGTGCACGAAGGATTCAAATATGCGCAGATCAGGCTCTCGCCCGCGCGGCTTTCGCATTGCATGCGCTGGCATGGCGCGACCACGCGCGCGCATGAGATCGCGACACACTACGCTTGTACGCGCCGGGCATTCGGCAAGTTGCTGATTGATCACGAAGGCGTAGGGTTCATGCTCTCGGAAAACGTAATCGATCTGCAGCAGGCCGAACTGATGATCGACTGGTGCGCAGCCGTACTCGATGGCGGTTCGCTAGGCACATCTGAAAGTTCGATGGCAAAGGTTGCCGTGGCCGACGCGCTGTTCCGCGTGGCCGACCGCTGTGTGCAGGTCATGGGCGGCACCGGCGTGTCGCGCGATACGGTGGTCGAGCAAGTGTTCCGCGAGATTCGCGCGTTTCGTATTTACGACGGCCCCACGGAAGTACACAAGTGGTCGATCGCCAAGAAGATCAAACGCGACACGCTTGCAGGGCTTAAGGGGACTTGAGGCGGCTGGCAGGCGCCGAGAATCGCAATGAGTCTGGCGCCCGCCAAGCTAATGCCGATGCTCGCGCCGGATCAGCCGAACAAATCAGGCCCGGACTCGCCACAAGCCGGAGCTTGAACCCTGGATAACGCTCTGCTGTTTCAGCCGTTCTGCGTGCTGCTTTTGTAGCTTCCCGTGCTGGCGAATCCCTTGAGGATCAGCATCAGGTGGAAGAAGAGCCGTTTGCTGAGCCCATAGTTGTACGCGTACAGATGTGCGAGTGCGATGCTCAGGCCCTGCATGGGTTGATGGTTGCGCGCATACACCGACACAACAATTGGCACGATCCGTTTGAGCGCCAGTTCACGCGCCGGCTCAAGGCTGCTGTCCAGCTTGAGGGACTTAAGAAAGTCGTAGGCCAATACGGCCGCGGCGGTGGTTGAGCGGGCCGTGGTCTTGGACATCGAAACGTCGGTCTTCCTGTAAAACGACACGTATTCCTTGAGGTAATAAACCTTCCGCGCTGCGATGCAAATCTGCGCACCGAACACGAACTCGCAGCCGATGCCGTATTGCTTCCTGTAGCTGATTTTCTTGACCAGATCCGCATTGGCGAGCCAGCCATTGTTCGGCATCATCTGGATCAGGCCAGTGCATCCGGGTTTGTCTTGCAGGCCGACCACCGCTTCCGTGCGGTGGTAATCCGTATTGAGCTTACGGCTCGCGTCCATATCGACACGGCCGGTATCGTCCATTTGATATTGGTCGCCGAACGCGATTTCCAGATCCGGGTAGAGGTTCCAAGCGGACAGCAGGCGTTCTATGCAATCGGGTTTGAGCGCATCGTCATCGTGAATCAGGAGGATTTTATCGCCGGTGGCACGTTCGAAAAGGCTGGCAATATTGTCCGCCTGCCCGAGCGGCGGTTCATTCTTGACGTAAGAGATGCGCGTTTCGTGCAAATACGTCGTATCCATCAGATTACGCGTGCGGGTATCGCTGGAATCGTCACCAATGACTATTTCAATGTTCGCGTGGGTTTGAGCAAGACACGAGGTAAGCGATTCCATCAGCAGTTCGGGGCGGTTGCACGTTGGCACGCAAATCGAGATTTTGGTCTGTCGCATGATGTCTTCACCGTGGGCTGAATGGTTGGATCGACCGGGCGCATTCGGCTAAACCAGGAATAGCGGCGTCGGATTGTTGAAAGACTGCGTAAGGACGGGGCGTTGCTGGTTTTATACGGTTGCGCATTTATTTCGTCAACGCGATTAAATGGCGCTAAAACCAAGTCGATTTATTTTTATTTTTTTCCCGGCAGACGTTTAAAAATCTTATGTGCGTTCTAAACGGCTGGCACGGACGCTGGACCGCAAGGGGCATTCGAGCGCCCATGCCAGCGCGATGGGGCTTATTCGCCTTCCAGGTTGTAACCGCTGAACCCCATGAGCGCGGACAAGTGCCCGGTCATCTCGCCAACCATCCTGCAAACCTCATCGAATTCGGGATTGATCTTTTTATCAATACGTTCGAGATACGGCACGTTGACCGCCGCCACGGCGTCGCCACTGCTCCCGATCACCGGGAACGCCACGTTGGTCACGCCGCGCATTTGCCGGCTGGGTACGATCTCATGTCCGGCCGCGCGAATCTCGTCGAGCAACGCCAGCAAGGCCATCGGTTCCACGTCGTTCTCGCCTTCCACGCGCGTATGGGCGGCAAGCATTCGCTCCCGCTCGGCAACGTCGCGAAAAGCGAGCAGCACGTGGCCTGACGAGGTATCAGTCAGACCCATCACCGCGCCGACTTTCAGCCCGAAGGACCATCGCTCGGGACTATCGATTTGCGCGATGACCGCTACCCGGCCGCTGTTGTAGATCGATAAATGGCACGACTGACGCGTCAGGTTCGCCAGATCGCGTAACAGCGGCAGGGCCATGGCGGTCAGCGATCGAATGGGCTGTTGCCGGTGCGCCATCTCGAACAGCTTGAGCGTTAGCGTATAGCGGTCGTTATGGTCGCCTTGCACATAGCCGCGGCGCTCGAGCGTCACGACCATGCGAAAGATTTCACTCACGGTGCGCCCGAGCTTCACAGACAGTTCGTTGAGCGTGTAACCCTCGGCGGTGTCCACGAGGACGTCTAGAATATCGAGTCCTTTTTCGAGGGCGGGCGCGGTGTAGCGGGGGCTGTCGGTACTCTCGCCGGACGCGTTCCGGGAAGGTTTTAGAACTGTATTCATGGCAATGTAGTGATCGAAAAAGAGCGCGTCGACATCAAGCGGCCCGAGGCCATCAAAGCGCTTGATCGCGGTTAGCAATACGGGCGGGCAAGCCGAACAGGATCAGCAGGGCCGCGAGGATCAGGACCGCCGCAATAGCGTACAGACCGCCTGACGGCACGCCGGTGATGTCGACTACCTTGCCGACCAGATACGGGCTGATGATGCCGCCCAGATTGCCAATGGAGTTGATCAGCGCAATCCCGCCGGCCGCTGCCGTGCCGCTCAGGAACGCAGGCGGCAAGGTCCAGAACACCGGCAGGCAGCCGATCGCACCCACCGCGGCGATCACGAGCGAGATCATCGCAAGCGTGGTGTTATGAGCGAAATACGCACTCAGGATATAACCAATGCCGCCCACGGCGACCGCCAGCCCGAGGTGCCAGCGGCGCTCGCCGTGCCGGTCAGAACTCCTGCCGAGCACCACCATGCCGATTCCCGCTGCCGCATACGGAATCGCGGTCAGCAGACCGATGGTCATCGGGCTGATGATGCCGGTGTTCTTGATCAATTGCGGCATCCAGAACGTCAGTCCATAAAGTCCCATCAGCATGAAAAGATAGATCAGCGAGAGCAGCAGCGTGCCGGGCTGGCGCATGGCGTCGATGAATTTGTGCGACGTTCCGTGGTCCTCGCGGTCCAGGTTGGCTTGCAGCATAGCCTTCTCTTCAGCGCTGAGCCACTTCGCGCTGGCGATGCGGTCATCGAGAATGGCCAGCACCAGCAAGCCGAGCAGGGCGGTCGGCAAGCCCTCGAGCAGGAACAGCCACTGCCAGCCTGCCATTCCGCCAAGACCGGCGAAGCGCGTCATGATGAAGCCCGACAAAGGGCCGCCGATGACGCCTGAGATTGAGATCGACGTCATAAAAAGCGCATTGATACGCGCTCGCCGCTTCGCAGGAAACCAGTAGGTGAAGTACAGGATGATGCCCGGCAGAAACCCCGCTTCGGTCGCGCCAATGACAAAGCGCAGCACGTAGAACCACGTTTCCGATGTAACGAACATCATCGCGGCCGAGGCGATGCCCCACGAGATCATGATGCGCGCGATCCAGACGCGCGCGCCCACACGGCTCAGGATCAGGTTGCTGGGAATCTCGAAGATGAAATAACCCACGAAGAAGATGCTCGCGCCAAAGCCGTATGCCGCGTTGGAGAGGCCCAGGTCGCCCTGCATTTGCAACTTGGCAAAGCTGATGTTGACACGATCGAAGTAGGCGAAGATGAAGCAGACGATCAGCAACGGAACGATCCGCCATACTGCCTTGCGATACGCATTTTCTTCAAGCGCAGCGGCGGCTTCCGGGTTCGCCGCTAGCGGAATCGATCCTGACATGGGGTCTCCTCTTGTTATACGTTTTATTGTTCGTAAGCTATACGAATCAATCAGGATTAATTTGACCAGCCGCCGTCGATCATGTGGATCGCGCCGGTGGTGAACGCGGATTCATCGGAGGCGAGGTAGGTCACCAGCGCCGCGACTTCTTCCGCGCGCCCGACCCGTCCAATAGGCTGACGCGCGACGAACGCGGCACGGACCTGTTCTTCGTCAAGATGCGACGCCGCGGCCTGGCTCGCGATCCGTCCACGCAGCGAGGGCGATTCGATAGTGCCAGGGCAAATCGCGTTGCAACGAATGGCCTGGCCCACGAAATCGGCGGCTACCGACTTCGTCAAACCGATCACGGCCGCTTTCGATGCGCCATAAGCGAAGCGGTTCGGCACGCCTTTCACGCTCGACGCCGCCGAGGCCATGTTGATGATCGATGCCCCTTTTCCTGCGTCGATCATGGCGGGGAGGAATGCGCGAATGGTCCGGTACATGGCTTTGACGTTCAGGTCGAAGCTGAAATCCCAGTCTTTGTCCGTGCACTTGAGGATGTTGCCGTCGTGGACGTAACCGGCGCAGTTGAACAGTACGTCGAGCGGGCCGGTCGTGGCGGCGAACGCGTCGACATCGGCGGAATCCAGCACGTTCAGGCGCGCGGTACGCAAGGTAGAGCCTTCACCCGCGTCGCGGGCGAGTTCGGCGAGGGCGCTTTCGTCGATATCGGTTGCCCAGACATTGGCGCCCTCGGCGGCGAGCATGAGCGCGGAAGCCCGTCCGATGCCTTTGCCGGCAGCCGTCACCACGATGTTTTTGCCTTCGACACGCTTGACCATGAATGCTCCTTTTTCGGTGGTTGGTCCCGTCGATGCGGTTTCCCGCATGGATTTTGTGTTGAATTTTCACATATGAAAAGAATTTTTATAAGTGAAGGTAAACGCGGGGATGTAGTGGACGGGCGTCGGGAGGCGCTTGAGGGAGGATTTTTCGCCGGAACTGCCCGGCGCGTTTGAAGTTCAGCCGATGCGGGCAAAAAGCGGCGCGAACGAAAACCACCGCGCGTGATACCGTTCCCCTTTTTCCAGCCAGGAGACGGCCATGCCGTTCGGACGAGTAAAGTGGTTCAGCGATGCAAAGGGTTTTGGTTTCATCACGCCGGACGACGGCAGCGAAGAGCTGTTCGCGCATTTCTCGGAGATCAAGACTGAAGGTTTCAAGTCATTGCTCGAGAACCAGAAGGTGAGTTTCGATATTGGGCAGGGCCCCAAGGGCAAGCAGGCGTCGAATATCCACCCTGCCTGAATCACCTCTGAGTTCGTTGTAAGTCCGCCGGTCAGCGGGTCTGGTCAGCGTCGTGCGAAGCGTGAGATTCAACCGCCGTTGCACGACGCACGCTGCACTGTTACCCCACGTGCCGTTCCGGATGCCGCAGCAGCGAGTTATTGCGTCCATATGAGATGTAGATCACGAGTCCGATCACCAGCCAGATCACGAGCCGCATCCACGTGACGAGTGGCAGGCCGGTCATCAGGAGCACGCAAAACAGGATGCCGAGAATGGGTACCACCGGCACTCCAGGCACACGAAACGGCCGGTTTGCACCGGAGTCGCTGCGCCGCAGATAGATCACCGCGCCGCAGACCAGGACAAAGGCGAACAGCGTGCCGATGCTCACCATCTCGCCCAGCACGCTGATTGGTGTGAATGCCGCAACGATAGCGACGACCACACCAATCATGGTCTGGCTGAGGTGAGGCGTCTTAAGACGCGGATGAACCCGCGCGAACAATCCCGGCAGCAAGCCGTCCTGCGACATCGTGAAGAAGATGCGGCTCTGTCCGTACAACAGCACGAGGATCACGGTCGTCAGGCCGGTCAGCGCGCCGATCTTGATGAGGATGGAGAACCAGGTGAGGCCGATTACGTCCACGCCCTTCGCAATAGGATCGGGCACGTTCAATTCGCCATAAGGCACGAGTCCGGTGAGCACCCCCGCCACCGCGATGTACAGGACCGTGCAGATTATCAGTGAGCCGAGAATGCCGATCGGCATGTCGCTCTGCGGTTTTTTAGCTTCCTGGGCACAGGTCGATACCGCATCGAATCCGATGAACGCAAAGAACACGACAGCGGAGCCGCGCAGGATTCCGCTCATGCCGAAGTTGCCGAACTCGCCGGTGTTGGCCGGAATGAACGGATGCCAGTTCGCGGGATGCACGAAGAACACGCCCAGCGCGAGAAACGCCACCACGACAAACAGCTTGATCGCGACCATGACATTGTTGAGCCTTGCCGACTCCTTGGTCCCCATCACCAGCATGAGCGTCAGGATCGCGATGATGAAGACGGCCGGAAGGTTGACCATGCCCGCCACGGACGTGCCGTCGGCAAGCTTCACCATGGTGCCGGGAGCCGCTGCCAGCCGGGGCGGAATGGAGACGCCCACGTTATGCAGCAGGCTGACGATGTAACCCGACCAACCGACCGCAACGGTGGACGCGCGCATGGCGTATTCGAGGATCAGGTCCCAGCCGATGATCCACGCGAACACCTCGCCTAGTGTGGCGTACGTGTAGGTGTAGCTGCTGCCGCAGACGGGCAGCATGGCTGCGAGTTCGGAATAACACAGGCCGACAAACGCGCAAGCAATACCGCCCAGTATGAACGACAGGATGATGGCCGGACCCGCAAACTGCGCAGCGGCCGTGCCTGTCAGCACGAATATACCCGCGCCAATAATGGCGCCAATGCCCATTGCCGTGATGCTCAGTGCGCCGAGTGTCTTCGCTAGCGGGCGCTCGCCGCCGTCAGCACTCTTGACTATATCGGCAACGGTTTTACGCGCCATGTAACTCGTGTCAGCCATGATGTATCGCCTCCGTCGTACTTCGGTGGGCACGAGTTAACCCGGACGGTTTGCCCGGATCAACCTGCGGATCACTACGAAAAACGCTTGATGCAAGACGACTCACGACGACTCACTGCAATGAGTGAATGGCGCTGACGGATTAAGTCTATGCCGAATGAAATTTAATGGGAAGCGATGCAGCGATCCGGTCTTGCACCGGTCAGGGTGCAATACCGGCGGGTTGATCATCGCGTGAGCACGCGATGGGTTTGCGGCAATGCAATGTTCCAGGAAGCTCGGTGAGCTCCTTGGCGAGTCCGTATCAGTGCTTGCGGCGCTCACGTACTGCAGCAGCGAGCGTTTGCAATACCGGTTCGGTTTGCGTCCAGGCGAGGCACGCATCGGTAATGGAGACGCCGCGGCGCAGCGGTACTCCGGGCTTCAGATCTTGCCGGCCCTCTTCCAGATGACTTTCGATCATCACGCCAATAATGCGCCGGTCGCCGCCGTTCAGTTGCCGTGCGATGTCCTGACCTACCTCGATCTGGCGCAGATGCGACTTGCCCGAATTCGCATGCGAGCAATCGATCATCACCTGTTCGCGAAGTCCCACTTCCTTGAGTGCGGCACAGGCGGCGGCGACCCCTTCGCTGTCGTAGTTCGGCCCCTTCTTGCCGCCGCGCAGGATCACGTGTGCGTCCGCGTTGCCGCGGGTTTCGAAGATGGCGGCCATGCCCATCTTGGTCATGCCCATGAATGCGTGGCTTGCTTGCGCTGCGACGATTGCGTCCGCTGCGATCTGCACGCCGCCGTCGGTGCCGTTCTTGAAACCGATCGGGCAGCTCAGTCCCGACGCCAGTTGCCGATGGCTCTGGCTCTCTGTTGTCCGTGCGCCAATAGCGCCCCAGGCAATCAGGTCCGCAATGTACTGCGGGCTCAGCAAGTCGAGAAACTCGGTGCCCGTTGGCAAGCCAATGCCGCTGATCTCGAGGAGCAGCTGACGTGCGCGGCGCAGGCCTTCGTTGATCCGGAACGTGCCGTCGAGCAGCGGGTCGTTGATATAACCCTTCCAGCCCACGGTCGTGCGCGGCTTTTCGAAGTACACGCGCATCACGATCAAGAGGTCGTCGCGCAGTTCGTCGGCGGTGGCCTTCAGCAGATGGGCGTATTCAAGTGCCTGGTCATGGTCGTGAATCGAGCACGGTCCGACCACAACGACCAGCCGGTCGTCGCGGCCTTGAAGAATGTCGGCTATTTCAACGCGGCTTTTTTCAACCAGCGTCTGCACCGCGAGCGGCACAGGCAGATCGTCTTGCAACAGCGCAGGAGAAATTAGCGGGCGGACGGCACCGATGCGGACGTCGTCGATGCGGGTTGTATCTTGCGTCGAGTCGGCACGGCCGGCCTCCTGGTCGTGAAACGGGTTGTCGAGGCGGCTCATGGGATGGTTCTCCGGAAACAGGGTGACAGCCTGGGATTATCGCATTTGAGCCAGTCAATGCAGGAGACCGGGTGGAGCAAAATAAGCAAAGAGATAGACGCGGGATGAGCTTGGTCGTGATCGGCCAGATGACGCGTGTTCACGATTCGTTGCGTTATCAGCGACCTTCCGACACAGATTTTGCTGATTGAAGTTATACCAAACCTCGTTTCGGCAACCACCCAAGCGCGTTTACCCTCAATTTAGTCATACTATTTTGGATTTTCCGTCGCCGTGCTTATGCTGTGTGTACGTCGGTCAGGACCGAAGCTTCTCTTTCGCCGAACATGGACTATCGACATCTTCAACAAAGCAAAAGCATGCACGGGCGCATCGTGCAGGATCTCGGCATGGACATCGTCGGCGGCAAGGTGGCTCCCGGCGAACGGCTGCCCGCCGAGGCGCTGCTGTGCGAGACCTACGGCGTGAGCCGCCCGGTCTTGAGGGAAGCAACGCGTGTGCTCGTGGCGAAGGGGCTGGTGGTGTCGAAGCCGCGGGTAGGCAGTGTCGTCAGGCCGCGCGCCGACTGGCACATGCTGGACCCCGACGTGCTTTACTGGACGCTCAGCAGCATGCCCGAAGGCGAGTTCTTCCGGTCGCTGCTCACGGTACGGCGCATCATTGAACCGGCCGCTGCGGCACTCGCGGCGACGAGCGGCAGCGGCGAGGATCTTGCCAGGATCGAGGCCGCCTACATGCGCATGGAGGCGGCCGCAACCGCGCCCGAATTGCTCGAACCCGATCTGGAGTTTCATCGCGCGATCATGGCGGCCACGCACAACGACATGCTGGCGTACATCGGCAATATGATGTCGCTCGCATTGTCCGAATCCATCCGCCTGACCAGCCGTCATCCCGATACTCACGCGCTGTCCTTGCCGCGGCACAAGGCGATTCTCACGGCCATTCAAAGCCGGGATCCACTGGGCGCGCGGCAGGCGAGTCTGGTGCAACTCGAAAGCGCGCGGGTTGATGCGGACAGCGTGCTTGAAGATGGCGGCACGCGCCGCGCCTAGACAGTGTTTTAGTCTCCAATCAGTTGAAAATAGTAAGACTATTTGACGATTAAGCCGGGTTTACGCCGCTGCCTGACCGATTCGATGCGAAATATAGTGTGACTATTAAAAACTCATAAAAGGGCGTCCATTCAGGGACGCCCTTTCGCGTAGACGAGGAGACGGATGTGGCCGACAAGCTCGTATCAACCGCCGAAGTTGCAACCGGCGCCCGTATGAATTTTCGCTGGACCGTGCTGATATGGCTGGTGGCGGGCGGCATCATTAACTACATCGACCGCGCCAGTCTCTCCATCGCCGCGCCGGAAATGATTCGCGAACTCGGGTTGTCACGCACGCAGATCGGCTTGCTCGGCACGGTGTTCGCGTGGACCTACGCGGTGATGCAATTGCCGGCGGGCTGGGTGATCGACCGCTTCGGCGCGAAGAAGGCCTACGCGATCGCCATGATCTGGTGGAGTGTTGCGACCTACATGACCGGCGTGGTCGGATCGGTCAGCGCGTTGCTCGTGATGCGCGCGTTGCTGGCAGTTGGCGAAGCGCCGTGCTGGCCGACCTCGGCGAAGATCACAGCCGCGTGGTTCCCGATGAAGGAGCGCGGGTTTGCCACGGGCATCTGGGACTCATCGTCAAAATGGGGACCCGCGCTTGCGCCCGCTGTCCTCGTTGCGTTGATGGTCGCGTTCGGATGGCGCTCGCTCTTTCATGTGGCGGGGTTTGTCGGCATCGCGTTCGCCATCGTATTTCTCTTTCTCTATCGAAATCCCGAGCAGAGCAAGCGGCTTTCGAAGGAAGAGTTTGCTTATATAGAAGCGGGCGGCGGAGGACGCGAGCGCTCGATCAGCAATTCAACTCACGAATGGCGCGGATTGTTCACGCACCGCAGCGTGTGGGGCATGATCCTCGGCTACTTCTGCGCAATCTGGTTGTGGAACCTGTTTCTCGTGTTCCTGCCGCTGTATTTGCTTGATCGCTTTCACATATCGTTCGTACAACTCGGTATTTACGCGAGCATTCCGTGGATCGGCGGCGCGGTGGGGGAAATTATTGTGGGGTATCTGACGAAGAAGATGGTTGATCGAGGAATGGCGACGCCCATTGATGCCAAGCGCATGTGGATCGTGATTTGCGCGATCGGCGCGGCGGGTTCCGCGGTGGCAATTCCTTTCGTTGATTCACTGGGGGTCACCATCACGCTGATGACGCTGGGCCTTGCGTTTCTCGCGGCAATTATTGGTGCGGCGTGGGCGCTCGCATCGGACGTTGCGCCCAAGTCGATGGTCGCCTCCGTCAGCGCGATTCAGAATTTCGGCGGGTATTTCGGTGGGGCGTTCTCGCCCGTCGTGGCGGGGTTTATCGTCGATAAAACCGGCTCTTATTCGATCGCGTTGATTTCTGGCGGACTGATTGCGGGATGTTCCGCGCTGTTTTATTGGTTCATGGTGCGCCGGGTGGTGCCGGAGCAAGGACCGGTTCAGGGGGCGTGAGGTTTGCGGTCCTGCCCGATGTGTAGCTTTTCGGGCAAGGAGACGCCTGGATTAAACGATGCCAGCCTTGGTTAAGGGGAGGCGAAGCGAACCACACGGCCTGATTTATCCAGACCGCGCGGTTGCATCCTGTTTCGAACGCCCACTCAAACCGCCGTCGCTTGCCCCGCTCCAAGATCGGCGCCGGTGGTCGGATCCGAACTCTTGTCTGATGCCGTGCGCGCAGCCATGGCCTGCAACACATCCACGTCTTCCGCCGATACGCCCACGGTCGCGAGCCCGTCTCCGCCATCCACGGCCGGTTGCGGATCTTCCACGAACTTCCAGTCGCCGCCTTCGTTCCACGGTCCGCGCACCGGTGCCTCGCTGCCTTGCGACATGTTGTAGTAGACGCTTGTAAATTCCGGCACACCCGGCAACTTGCCCTGCGGGAAATTCGGCTGGATGGAATGCAGTGCCTTCTCGAAGGACTTCTGATGCGCAATTTCACGCGTCATGAGGAAACCGAGCGCTTCCTGAATGCCAGGGTCATCGGTGACGTTGATCAGTCGTTCGTACACGATCTTGGCACGCGCTTCAGCCGCGATATTCGAGCGGAGATCGGCAGTCGGCTCGCCAATGGTGTCGATATACGCCGCCGACCACGGTACGCCCGCCGAATTCGTAAGCGCGGGACCGCCGCCGTAGAGAAGGGCGGTGGTATGCGAGTCGTTGCCGCCGGAAGTCATCGACCGGTACAGCTCCGCTTCCTTCTCGACCGCTTCGGACAGTTGGCCCTTCGCGCCCTTGTTCAGCATCGCAACGATTGAACCTATGATTTCCAGATGGCTCAGTTCCTCCGTGGCAATATCGAACAGCATGTCCTTGCGGCCCGGATCGTCCTCCCCTACGGCTTGTGTGAAGTAGCGGCAGGCCGCGGCAAGCTCGCCCTGTGGGCCGCCGAACTGCTCAAGCAGCAGGTTGGCGAGACCTGGATTCGGCGCAGCGACACGGACGGTGTATTGCAGGCGTTTGTTATGAATAAACATAGGTAGTACTCCTTCAATAGTTTATCGTTCAGCGTTTTTTTGAGCACGCGACAGACGTGCAGAAGCACGCGAAATTGTCGCGATGAAAAAACAAAACGAAGGTGGCGAATTGCTCCGGACAGCAACGCGATGCAAAAACTGCGTCGCACCCAACCCTGGGCGCCCGGGTCTCAGAGCGGCGAAATGCTCTGGCGTACAAGCGGCAATTTCGCCGCGAAGGAAAAATGGACTGCGACGACAACTTCAGCATGGGCCGTTCCTGATGCGCCTTGTCCCGATTTCCGGCTTCTGCAGAGCGAAGCGAAACGTCAAAAAATCTTGACGTAATGCAAAAACCAGCCTATAACCATCTCACTGGATGGTAATTGGATGGTTTAGATGATTCAAAAAATCGAAGTACTCAGGCCGAAGGGCGGTGAGACGGAGAAGATCACGATCAACCTGGGTCCTGTGGACTTGGGGCAGATCGACCTGCTGGTGGAAGAGGGTTTTTATTCCAACCGCACGGACCTGATTCGCACGGCTATCCGGAATCAGCTTGCGACGCACTCTCAGGTCGTGAACGAAACGGTGACGCGGCGTGCGCTGGTGCTGGGCATGCAGCACTTTTCCAAGAGCGATCTTGAAGCGGCGCGCGCGGCGGGTGAACAGTTCGACATTCAGGTGCTGGGACTCGCGAGCATTGCTGCCGACGTGTCCGCCGAATTGGCGCTCGAAACGATCGCATCGATTGTCGTCCTGGGCGCTTTTCATGCCTCGCCTGCGGTGAAAGCGGCGCTGGCTGGCCGGATTGCCTAGTCATGCTCGAAAAGAGCAATAGCAAAAAACAGTGGGAAAGATAATGAAAATCAGCGAAGGATTCCTGCATTCAATGCAGGATGCAATGAAGCTGCTGCGCGCACGCGGCCCGAGGGAAGCCACCGCGGCGCTGCAGCGTGCGCTTGGGGCGCATGCTCAGCCAGCCACTCAAACAAATACGGATGCTCCCGCTGTCCCATATCCGGGCACCTTCACGACGCATACATTCACCAGCACCGCCGGTCATCGGAGCTACAAGCTCTACGTGCCGAAGCATCACGGCGGCCGTCCGCTGCCGCTGGTGGTCATGCTGCATGGCTGCACGCAGGACGCCGACGACTTCGCTGCAGGCACGCAAATGAACGCGCAGGCGGAGCGGGACGGATGCATCGTGGTGTATCCAGTGCAGCCGCAGGGCGCGAACGCATCGAAGTGCTGGAACTGGTTCAAGCCCACCGATCAGCGGCGTGACAGCGGCGAGCCGGCGCTGATTGCTGGCATTACGCGAGAAGTGATGTCGAAGCACGCAGTCGACCCGGCGCGCGTATTCGTGGCCGGTTTGTCAGCGGGTGGGGCAATGGCCGCCATCATGGTTCAGGCGTATCCGGACTTGTACGCCGCGGCGTGCGTGCATTCAGGGCTGGCCGTGGGTTCAGCGCATGATTTGCAATCGGCGCTGGCGGCCATGCGAGGTGGAAAATCACCCGGCGCTAGTCGCGCGGCGGCACCGAAGCGGCCGCTGATCGTTTTTCACGGCGATGCCGACGCAACCGTGCATCCATCAAATGCGGCTGAGTTGTTGCGCGGTTTTGGCGCTCAGGCCGTTGTCTTCGACGAGACTTCTCATGGCGAAGGGGGCAAGCGTAAGAGCACAGTGGAGCGTCTGAAATCAGCGGAGGGTGTCGATGCCGAGTTGTGGCGCATCCATGGCGCTCCGCACGCCTGGGCAGGTGGTAGCGCGAATGGTTCGTACACCGATGCAACGGGTCCGTGCGCGAGCGCGGTCATGATGCGGTTTTTCCGCGATCATCCACTGAAAAGTTGATCGGCAACATCTTTAAAAAGGGGGCGGTGAGCGTGTTTGGGCCGCTTATTGAAGATGAAGCGGCAGTCGTGCACTGCGGACTCTGGGGGCGCGAATGACGTGTAATAGATAGTGTCTCGGAGAAAGACGAAAGGGCCATGCGAATGGCCCTTTCGTTCATGGTCTCATCGTAAAGCTCAAGCCGGCAGCGAAAAGCTCCCGATCGCTTCACGCAGCACATCGACCTGATCCTTCAACGAATGTGCCGCCGCTGCCGCTTCTTCCACCAGCGCCGCGTTCTGCTGCGTCACTTGATCCATTTCACCCACTGCGCGGTTCACCTGTTCAATACCTGCGCTTTGCTCGTTCGAAGCGTGGCTGATTTCATCGAGGATCTCGTTCACGCGGCGTACCGAACTCACGATTTCGCCCATCGTCGCGCCGGCGTTCGACACCAGCGACGCGCCTTCCTTCACCGTTTCCGTCGATGTCCCGATCAGCGCCTTGATCTCCTTCGCGGCCGTTGCCGAGCGTTGTGCCAGACTGCGCACTTCTGCTGCCACCACAGCAAACCCGCGCCCTTGCTCACCGGCACGCGCTGCTTCCACGGCCGCGTTCAGTGCCAGGATGTTGGTCTGGAACGCGATGCCATCAATCACGCCGATGATGTCGCCAATCTGCTTCGAGCTTTCCGTAATGCGCGTCATGGTGTGAATGACCTGCTCGACCACACCGCTGCCGCGCTGGGCCACATCGGCAGCTTCGCCGGCCAGCTTGGCGGCTTGCGTCGCGCTGTTGGCGTTCTGCTTCACGTTCGCCGTCATCTCGTCCATGCTCGATGCCGTCTGTACCAATGCAGCGGCCTGCTGCTCGGTGCGTTGCGACAGATCGGTATTCCCCGCTGCAATCTCCGATGCCCCCACATTGATGTTCTCCGTCCCGGCTCGCACCCGCGTGACGGTTTCCACCAGACCGCTTTGCATCTCGCTCAACGCGAACATCAGGCTATGCGAATCGCCGTCGGCAAGTGGCACATGCGTGGTCAGGTCGCCGCGCGCAATGCGCTGCGCCGCGCCGACAGCAATCGACGGATCGCCGCCGAGTTCACGCTTGATGCTGCGTAACACCAGCAGCATGACCAGCGAAGCGAGCACACCGAGCACGGCGGTGATCGCGAACCAGCGAAACGCGCTCGCGTAGAACGCAGCATCGATGTCGTCCGTGTACATGCCGGTCACGATGAACCAGTCCCACGGTACAAAGTGCTTCGCGAAACTCATCTTCGGCACGGGGGTGTCGCTGCCGGGCTTGGACCACATATAGTTGACGAAACCACCATCGGGCGTTGAGCTCGCGGCGTTGACAATATTGACAAAGAGCTTGTTGCCCGCCGGATCGGTGAAGTTTGCGAAGTTGTGTCCGTTCATGGCCGGCTTGATCGGATGCATGATCATCGTGGACTGCGAGTCGTTGACGGAGATGTAGCCGTCCGTGCCGTAGCGCATCGAGCCAAGCACTTCAAGCGCTCGCTTTTTCGCTTCGTCTTCGGAGATCGTCTTGTTCGCAGCGAGACTCTGGAAATGAGCGGTGGCAGTCATGCCTTCGGCAACCAGCGCTTTCAATTGATCACGGCGATCGTCCATTGTCGATGAACGGCTTTGCCAGGCTCCTATAAATCCGATTGCGACCAATCCGATCCATAGCACGGCGATCATCGATCCGAGCTTTTGATTCAACGTCATCTTCTTCATGTTTCCGCCGTCGCCTATATTGAACCGTCTGATTAACTGTGCGGCGTCGGGCGCTGCCGAACGCTATGCCTGACTTCTTTACGGCAAAGCGCGGGCGGAATGTAGGGATGGGATAACCCGTAGGCAGTGAAACGAACACGTCATCCTATTCGTCAGATGATAAGACTGCGCGATGCATATGCCGCGTGTCCGGTTGCACGGCGCTCGTAGAGCAAGCGGACACGTATCGTCGTAACGATCAGAGGTCAGGCATGGAATTAAAAAGTGCTTCGAATACCGACCCGTCCAACGGCCTGCTTCTGATTGCTCGAAGGATTGAAGCCGGCGATCTGAGCGGCCTGTGCGTCGCCGGCAGCTTTCTGAAACACGCCGAGCATATACACCGATGTCCGCTTCGAGAGCGCATATTCGGCCGTCAAATTGAACTGGTTGTATTTGGGCTGTGCGCCGGTCGCATGATCACGGCCGGTGGTGTAGGTGTAACCCGCGCCGATCGTCACTGCCGGGGTGGGATTGTAAAGAGTCGATAACTCGTAGTTCTGGAAGGTTGCATCGTGTCCCGCGCTGCCTTGCTGGAAAATCGTATTCGTGAAATCGGCCAGCACACGCAGCGAAGCCAGCACCTGATACGAAGCCCCTACGCCCAGTACCTTCTGCGCACGGGCAGCGGCCAGGAAGTCGCCATAGACCGCGTTCGTGAAGCCCGGATAGTTCTGGTAACCCTGGGTTGAGACGCCCGGATCGTTGATGCGCAGATACCCCACGCCTGCACTGACCGGTCCGGCGGCATAGGTTGCGCCCGCGCTGAAGGTGGAGTTGTTTGAGAACTGCCCGGCGATGCCGCCCAGCGAATACAGTCCGCCGAAGGTGAACCCGGCAAAGGTGGGGCTGCGATATTTGATGGCGTTCGAGATGGGGAAGCCGTTGTCGGTGTTGTCCATGTCGTTCGGATGGGCGAAATAATAGCCGCCGATGTTACCGTTCAGCGTATAAGGCTCGACGAAGTCCACAACTGAGTCCCACTGACGGCCGAGCGTCACCGTACCGGCCTGTTCGCTCTGAAGGCCCACATAAGCGTTACGGGAAAACGCGAGACCGCTGCCAAGGCGTCCTGAGTTGATGTTGAAGCCGCTTTCGAGGCGGAAGATTGAGGACAGGCCACCGCCCAGATCCTCCGTGCCGCGCACGCCCCAGCGGCTGCCTGCGGTCACCCCGGATGCAATCTGGACCAGATGGCTGCCCTGCACGTTGCTGACTATATCGACACCATCTTCCACGATCCCGTATAACGTGACCGAACTCTGTGCATGCGCCAGGGAGGCGGTGGCCATGATCGGGATGATCGTTGCAATTTTTTTAATCATATAAACGCCAGGTTTAGGAGGTTAGGGGAATGGTTTCATTTCGATGGCATACACTTAGTACAACAAAGATCAAAAAGCCAGCGGGTAACCTGTCAAATTTCGTCCATTCGACGATTGGGGCGTGATATGTTAAAATCGCGAAATTTTATTTCGCATAACTATGTATGAGGACTTCGGATAATTCTGAATTTCCACTCAACGTTCTTCAGTGAGTGATCAAACGTGTTCCATCACTCATGCTTGAGATTTCATTGGCCCGAGGAGCCATTCCCGGCCCTTCAACATGCCGTTCCAGTACATCCACGGAAGGACGGCTGTCTTCAGATGCCACGCGAGGGCGCGCGGCACGGTCGGGTCGAGCGGGAAGGTCGGTAGCAGCTTGCCGCCATAGCCGAATTCCGCCAATACGACCTTGCCTTTCTCAACCGTCAGCGGGCAAGCGCCATAGCCGTCGTAGCGTGCGGGGAGAGGCTTTTGTTCACGCGCGGCCAGCAGGTTTTCCGCCACCACAACAATCTGCTTGCGAACGGCTGCGGCCGTTTTTGCGTTGGGCGCTGAACAGGCATCGCCGAGTGCGAAGATGTCCGGATAACGCGGGTGCACGAGCGTGGCGTGATCGACTTCGCACCAGCCGGCTTTGTCGGCGAGCACGCTCTTGCTGATCAAATCCGGCGGAAGCTGGGGCGGGACGACATGCAACATGTCGAATGGTTTGTCGATACGAACTACGCTGCCGGCATTGTCCGCATTGTCCTTAACGCTGAACGAAGCGATCCGGCGAGCGCCGTCCACGCTCACCAGATTCGACCCGAACGCAAGCGAAGCGTGATAACGCTCGACATATTTCATCAACGACGGCACGAACGCGGCGACTCCGAAAAGGACATCGCCAGCAAGGTTGAACTCGACGTCGATATGATCGAGCACGCCTTGCCTCAGCCAGTGATCGCAAGACAGATAGAGCGCTTTTTGCGGCGCACCGGCGCATTTGATCGGCATGGCTGGCTGCGTAAAGAGCGCCTTGCCACGCTTGAGCTCATTGACCAGCTTCCACGTGTACGGCGCAAGATCGAATCGATAATTTGACGTCACGCCGTTCTTGCCCAGTGTCTCTTCCAGGCCTTCAATTTTTTCCCACGCAAGCCGTAAGCCGGGACAAACGATCAAGTGCCGATAACCGACGCTATGCCCGTCGCCGAGCCGGACAAGGCGATGCTCGGGCTCAATCGCGAGCGCACTGGCTTGCAGCCAGAGCGCTTGTTCGGGCATCACGGACGACGTAGGGCGCATGGTGTCGTCTATGTTGAAAGCACCGCCGCCGACCAGCGTCCACGCGGGCTGATAGAAATGCCGCTCACTCGGTTCGATGATCGCGATGCGAAGATCGGGCCGCCGGCGCAGCAAGCTTGCTGTCACGCCAATACCCGCAGCGCCGCCGCCAATGACAACCACGTCGAAGGTTTCTGTGTTGCCTGAAGATGCTGCATCCGTGCTCATTGCGGTACCCCTGCTTCCAAGTTCATTTCTCACCCTGCCCGACTGCTTTAAAACGTGTTCAGCGGAAGCTTCAGATAACTCACGCCGTTGGATTCGGCCGGTGGAAAAACACCCGCGCGGATGTTCAGCTGAATGGACGGGATGATCAGCGCCGGTGGACCAAGGGTCGCGTCACGGGCCGCGCGCATGGCGACGAATTCGCCGGCAGTGATGCCATCGCGGACATGGATGTTTGCTGCACGCTGCTCGGCGACCGTGGTTTCCCAGCGGGTTTCACGGCCATCAGGCGGATAGTCGTGGCACGCAAACAGACGCGTGTGCGGCGGCAGGTCAAGCAGTTTCCCAATCGATTCGTATAGCGTGTTGGCATCGCCGCCGGGAAAGTCGCAGCGCGCCGTGCCAACGTCGGGCATGAACAAGGTATCGCCCATGAACGCCATGTCGTCGAACAAATAGGCGACATCGGCCGGCGTGTGACCGGGAACATGCATCACACGGCCGGTCAGCGCTCCGACCTGGAACGTATCGCCATCGGCGAACAAGTGATCGAAAGGCGCAGGGCCGGACGACATAGGCGACATCGTTGGTTCAAGATTGAAGCGCCGTTCGAACACCGTCTGTACTGACCGGATGTGTTCACCGATTGCAATGGCGCCGCCCAGTTGTTTCCTGAGATATGCCGCAGCCGAGATGTGATCGGCGTGGGCGTGCGTCTCGAGCAGCCATTGCACCCGCAAGTCATGCTCGTTCACAAAGCGGATCACGCGGTCAGCCGAATGCGTCGAGGTGCGGCCGGAGCGCGGTTCATAGTCGAGCACTGCGTCGATGATCGCGCACGGTGAACCCGCCGCTTCATACACAACGTAGGTGACGGTTGAGGTCGCTGGGTCCGGAAATGCTTCAACGCATGGCGTCATTGAGTGCTCCAAAAATTAATCAAAAATCAACCGGGTAACTGTGCAGTAAGGTTTCTGGCGCACGGGAACCGGGCGTCAACGGCCGGTCGCGATCGAGGAACGCAACCATGGCGCGCAGCGCAGTGTAAAGACGCGCGGTGCCCGGCGACTACGTGAAGTCCGGTTGCTGCTGGCGGCGCAAATCCCTGGACCGTATGAATCAGCTCGATGACCAGCAGCGTGAAGCTGTTATCGATCTGCTGTTGCACCCGTTCCACCACAGGCGGCGCATGGGTCGCAATGTCCTCGATGTCACCGGCCACCGGCGGGGAGTCCATGGATACCGGCATGGCCGGTTCCTTGTTTCCATGGCCAGCGACACCAGTGGTTTTCGATCGCGCCGAACGCGTGCACGGGTTGATCGGTGCCGGGAAAGCGCGACAACCGGGTCATATGCGGATCGTTCAGCTTGATGATACGTTGCGCCGACGCCAAAGCGTTATGAGCCAGAACAAGGCCGGCGCCCGCGGTTTGTATCAGACCATCCACGCGTTGGATGCGGTGCCACCGCTTCCGTCACGGCGTAATGCCACGCGACTTCATCGATACCGGCTGACCGTTGCGTGCACGGCTGCCTCACCCATCCGAAAAAAAACGCCAACGGCATTGATCGCCAACACTCAAGTCCGAATCCCCCCGTGCCGATAAACAAACATGGGAAGCCGTAGCTGATTTAAACGACTGCTGCAAAACCGTGGCAATCAATCCGGCGCTCTTCCCTTCGCAACAAAGTGTTGCGATTTTGCCGACAACCCTCCCAAGCGGGCGATCCAGGCATACAGTTAAAGTGTTTTATCAAGTTCAGGTTGCGGTGCGGGAGGTGTGTCATGAAGCGTAGGACGGCTAGGCAACTTGTTGCTCAACTTGCGGATTTGCAGTATTTCGCGCGGTGTAGCGCACTGAGGGCGTCGGCGCTCAGCAGGACGATAGATCAAAGCCCGGATGAAGAAACAGGGCGGCCCACGGACAGCATCAAGTCCGCGCGAAACGAGGTCGAGCAAGAGTCATTTGCCGGAGCAGCACATGAAATCCACGCATGAATATTCGCTACGCACGCAGGTCGACAAATGGCTGGCTCCTGGCCTCTCGGCACCGGTTCGCGTCACCGAGTTCAGCCGCACGCGCTTAGGTCGAAGGCGGTATGTGTGTGTAGAAACCGCATTGCCGTTTGGATCTCGCGCGCTGCTTTTCTTCCGACATGACGACGGATGCTGGTGCGTGTTTCCCCCTGCGTCGGATCGGCCTATTATGACTATGGGACGTCTCACAGAACATTGACGGGCTTTTAAAAACGCATGAGGGACGCACCGATAGTTCGGGATACTTACCTCATTGGTCTGTTGATATATAGGCGTTGGCTGCCAGGCAGCGGCGGCTAATGAGCAGAAGGCAGAAGCAGAAGGCTGATAAGCAGAAACAAGGAGGGTTATGCCAGGAACGACAACATCTTCATGCTCAATCCCCGTCATTAGCGGAAGAGGGTAAGCCCGTCGCCAAGCGCCTGCGCGTTTAAATCCCGAGCTGCCGACTTTCCGTGAACTTAAAAGTCCAACGTTTGGAGAGAACCATGTACATCGGGCTGCTGGTCTCACAGGTTCGGCAGGTTCAAGAAGTTCACTACCATCCTGACGAACAATTGTCGATTGATGTCCCGCCTCCGCACCGGCTCGCGTTTTGGCAAAGAATCAAACGCCTGTTCGCGTAAAGATTGTCTGCGGGAGTGTTGTCTACTGAGTATTAAACGTCGCAGCGATGCTTGCAAAAGCCGTTTCAACCATCGGGAAGAAACGCATTCGCTGCGGTGTTCAGGTTTACCGGCGCAAGTGCGCGTGCCAAGTTCGACGTTCCAAGTTCTCATCTCGATCCCGGCCAACGCAGTGACTCACGATGCAGTCAGCGAGTCGCCAGAAACATGCACGCGTTGTCCGCTCTGGAGTCCCGGGTCTGCCTGGTAACTGAAGTTGCGATAACTACCGTCTTGCATCCGGACCTGCACATCGTAGGTGGTTGCTTTGTGCACCGCATGCTCCACCGTGTTGCCCGCCAGTCCCCCGCCAAGCGCGCCGACGATGGTCGCGGCCGTGCGCCCGTGGCCGTTGCCAATCTGAGTACCGGCAAGACCGCCCAGCACAGCGCCGCCCAAGGCGCCGAGACCCGTGGTGGGCTCCTCAGTCCTGACCGCGTTAACGGAAACGACCTGCCCGGCGTACGGGTCCACAGCGGGAGCGACTGGGAATGCCGGGCCTGCAGGCCCGCGATTGATTTCGTTCGATGCATAGTTTTGCGGCCGCGCGGCGACATAGTGATGGCGCGTAACGGGGCGAGCCGGCTCCGCGCTTGACGCTTGCGGCTGCACATTGGGCTTGAGCCCGTTCAAGGAATCGCTGGGCTGTGTGTCGATGAGTGCGGGCGCGGTCACTGCGGCGGGAACGGCCTTCGACGAGGGGAGAATGCCGGTCAAAGCAGCGACTCCAACACTGCTAACCACAATGACCGCGACGGCGGCTGCTGCAATCAACGGGTGGATGCGGCTACGTGGTGACTGTGACAAATTCGGATTGGCGCTCACGGCAATCTCCAAGGTGGATGCGTCCCTATACAACGCACCTGCCGGATTGCACGTTTACCGTACGCTTGTTAGATATGTAAGCAATTGTGGGCGATCGAGCAGGGATCGAACAGTGGCAGGAAGATCGTGTCAGGCAGGGGAAATCTTCAGGCGCTTCGCCATCTAATACGCAGGGTCAGCGACGCGAGGGATTCTGCATGACTGGTCGCCCGCAAAAACGCGCGATGCCGGATCAGCGAGCGTTTCCGTTGGAGGTGGGCTCGCCGATCGGTTGATCCGCAGCCTTGCGCTCGGCATTTGCGGCCGGCGATTGCTGCGGGTGGTCCCGTTCATATTTCTCGTTCTGTTGAACCACACGATCCAGCGCTCGTGGACCATCGGCTTGAGCGGCAAACAATGCGGCGGGCAGGATCAGGACCGAAGCGCCGATGACCGCGGACATAAGCTGTTTCATGATGGACTCCCGGACCACGCGTTTCATGCAAAGCGTTGCGCGAGTCGCGGAAGATAACGACGCGGCCACCCTTGCACGTCAAGCCGTCAACAGGAGAAATAGCCATGCAGAAGGTTGGACGTTCTCATTGTCCATGATGGCGTCTGTGTACAGCCGTTATGACAAGCGTAGACGGAAATGCTTAGAAAAACCTTAGCAATATCCGGCCAGTCGGACGGACGCACCGCTCGGAAATGGGCTAGCAGCGGAACAAGCTAGCCGGACTTGCTACCCGGCATCCTCGGCGAGCTCAGGCCGCAGCATGGCCCGGCCCAACAGCTTGCGGGCCTGGTCCGTCTGGACATGCTCAAAGGCATCCTCGAAGTCATCCAGTTCCTGCGCGCCAAGTCCAACGTCCGGCGTAACGGCCACCTGCCGCCAGCCCATTACTGCGTCCAGGACTTCCCCAAGGATTACCTTGGCCTGCGCGTCGGATAGTGAAAAATAGGCGCACGTATCCAGAAGCATCTGGACTGATTCGATGGGACCCGCATCTTCCGTGAGCCATGTCTTGGACTCTCGCACCTTGCCGGGCATCGGGTTCACATCGAACGCTGGCGAAATGCGCCATAGGCCATTGCCGTCGTATAAAAAGCCGAGGTTCTGCAGATGGTCGTCGGTGTTGGTGATAAGCAGGTTGAAAATCAGGCGGCGCCATAATTCTCGCGCGTCGTCGTCCGGATGCGAGCACTTTTGCTGCATGACATCGACGATCTCGGTGTAGGCGTGAACATTCTGCCGCGAGGCCTGAAGCATGGACGCAGCCGAGAGATAAGGGATGCGCAGGTCGCCGTCCTCCCGGTCAAACCGTTCAATGATGGCGACCGGCGTGTCATTCAAGGTGACGCACCGGGCGTTGGCTGTCGTAATGCCGGCTTGGCGCGCGAGCTTGAGCGCCAGCACTTCGGCCCGGGTGACATTGATGGTGTCATTGACGCTTGGAAACTTGCCGATGGCGAGCTTGCCGTTTTCATCCAGTACGGTGCATTTGGGCCGCATCCCGCCGAGCGAGGTGCCTTTGCCTTGCAGGTAGCGCAGGTCCTCGGCGGTTTCCCTGGTCGTTTCGAGCGCGCGCGTGGCCTTGTACATCCGTTCGAGTTCGATCATGGGCGGCGTCGTGCGCCGGCCTTCGTCAACTGTCCTCAAATAGATCCCTTCGTTGCAAAGACGAAGCGCGCCGATGCGGCTGAAATCGTCGACTGCGCACAGATAGTCGAGCTCGTTGAGTGGTAGCAGGCGAGGATTGTCCTTGCGCGCTTTGGCGTGGATCCGGTTGATGACACGACGCCCCCATGCGTCAGGGGCCGTGTCGGCCAGTGCGAAGTGAAACACCGAGTCTACGGGGTTGGGCGCCCGACGCGGCTGATAGCCAGGTTCGAGGGGCAGGTCGGGAGAGACTTCAAACCGGTCCGGATTAGCCAGCCAGGTTTCGTCATAGGCGAACTGCGAGATTTCGCGCCGCCCCTGACTCACATAGTTCAGGTGACCCACGAGCGTGCCGGCGGCCCCGAGGTGAACCTCCAGGGCCTTACTGATACCGGGCTTGCCGGACCTGGTGGGTTGGGTTTTCATCGCCATGCCGTTAGAACGCTTTGGTGGTTTTTTTGGCGGTTCGCACCCGCTGCGGCAGCTTTTCATCCATCAATGCGAGGCCGATATCGTCCTGGCCGCTGTCGAGGAGGTCATTGAGCCGCTGCAGTTCACCAAAAAAATGGAGCGCCCGCACGAGGAAATGCAACTGCACGTGCGGATCGCCGTTCTCCATGCGCTTGACGGTATTGAGCCCCGCGCCGATGCGCGTGGCGAGCGCTTGCTGCGTCAGCCCTCTGCGGCGTCTCGCACGATTGAGGTCTTCGCCGAGCTTCGTGAGTGTCCGTTGAACCGGGATTGGGAGCGGTTTCCCGATCTTAGGGCCTCCAGCAGGGCTTTTAAGAGGTTTAGTGGACTCCATGTGGGCCATTATAGTAGTTTAAGAGGAGCGTCGAGAGATTTTATCATTAACAGTCCTCATGTGGGCTATTAAAGTAGATTAGAGTCCTTGTAAGGTCCTTTATTTATACTTTATGCGTGGTGACAAGTCTATGACCAACGCGGCTGAATCCTCGTTTCCGCTGGTTTTCTCACCGTTCAGCTACTGCCCGGGGAGCCCTGCACCCTATCCAGCGGGTAACTCCTCCAGAACAACCGGCAGGTAGCAGATCAGACTCTCACGTTCGCCCCATCTCCGCCTGGTGTACAGAAACAGTAGCGTCAATGTCTTGCACGATTGAATGCACCCGCGAATGATCTGCTCCGTCGCTAATCGGCGGATCGGTTTCGTTTATCCGGGAATAGGTTTCCTTAGTCTGCAACCAAAAGAAAACGTCATTGAAAAAAACGTGATCGCGTGTTTAAGTGCCCGCTGAACGTCGTTTTTCTCGCTCGCCACGAGCGTCACGCGACGGACCTTGGCCGCCAACGTGAATTTCAATGAACGCCGTATTCAAGACTTTTTTCGCGCTAATCCGTCTTCCCGGTTATCCCGGCATTTCCCTCGCGATGTTCCTGTCAGGTATCGCATCCTCGTTCGCGGTGCCGTACACGTCGCTGTTCGGCGCGACCGAGGCGCACATGACGCCGGTTCGGCTGGGCATCTTCATGACGCTGACCGCGGTGAGCAGTGTGCTCGTGAGTACGTATCTCGGACGTATCGCCGATCGCCGGACCGATAAAAAACGCATCGTGCTGCTGTCCATCGCAGGGTCGGCGCTGGGTTATGCATTGCTGTGCGTCACGCGCAACTATGTGTTGCTGACGATCTTCGGCTGCGTTTTCCTGAGCATCGGCGCGGCGGTGTTCCCGCAACTTTTCACGTTCGGCAAAGCGAGGCTGCACGCGGAAGGCATCGAACATACCGAAATGCCGATGGCGACCTTGCGCACCACGCTTTCCTGCGCGTGGGTGTTCGGCCCGGCGGTGGGCGCAATCGTGCTGGGTGTATCGGGCTTTAACGGACTGTTTCTGTCGGCGGCGGGGGCGTTTGCGGTGGCTGGTTTCATCGTGCTGTGCATGCGCGAACCCAAGGCCTACGACAACTACGAAGCCGCCGATAAAACCAGCAGCGAGATCCCGCAGCAAGCGAAAAACGCACACGTGTATGCCGCGCTGGTGAGTTTTACGCTGATCGGCATGGGCTCGGCGATCGCCACCATCATGCTGCCAGTGCTGATTGTCGATCAGTTGCACGGCACGACCGCGCACGTCGCGCAGATGGTCGGCCTTGGTGCGTTCGCCGAGATTCCGATGATGCTTTTTCTCGGCGGCGCGTCCCGGCGCATCAACAAGGCGAACATGATCGCGTTCGCGTCGCTGTCGCACATTGTGTATTTCGCGGGCATCGCGCTCGCGCCCAATCTATGGGTGCTCGTGCCGCTACAGATCCTTAACGCCGTCGTGGTTGCGGTGACGTCATGTCTCGGCATGTCGTATTTTCAGGAGATGATGCCCGGCGCGCTGGCCCGGGCGACCACGCTGTTTTTCAACACCATGCGTACCGGCTCTGTGCTGGCGGGCGTTGCGTCGGGATTCGTGGCCGCCGCGTGGGGTTATCGCGCAGTGTTCGTGTTTTGCGTGTTGCTGGCGTCTACTGCGTCGGTTGTGTTGTTCATTTTCAACTATCAACGAGGCGCGAAGATTTTCTCCGATCCCACCGTGGAACCCGTTGTCCACGGCAGCGCGGTTACACGGTCGTCGCCGTTGGCGAGCGAAACGGAAACCGCGCCGTAGCTCCCTGTAACTTGCTGCTGACGAGTCTATTCAGACCGGATGCCCGTCCGGTGGCGCGTCGGGATGCTGCGGCTCCTCTGGCCGATGGCCGGGCGAAGGCGGCGACAGCGGGTCTGCCTCCGGGTCGCGATTCGGATCGGCGAGCGGGTCGGGAATCGGGTTCGTCTGCATGTCATATCTCGTGGGCTGAAGGATGTTCATAGGGTTCATGGGTGGCCTCCGTCTGGTCCATCGTCGACAGTTATGTCGTGTTCTCCAGCATAGTCGCATGCGGGCCGGAAGGCAGGCTCTCACGCTCCGGCGGTGTAGGTTAAACGCAGCAAGTGCCACGCGGGCAATGGTTCACGCCTGACGGCTTGCGTTCCGCGGTCCGATGACAATTAAAGGAGTGCCGCTTTCATGCCTGGCACGTCCCTCAAGCTAGCTCCAGGCTACCCTCAAGCCGCCATTTTCCGTAGCCGGACAGGGACCGCCTTGGACGCCGGCACCTTGCTGCGTTTCGCGTGATGCGACACTGGAATCAGACGATTGCACTCCGGGTAATAGCCCATTACGCAGCCGGCGGGGATGTCGAACGCATGCACGCGCAGACCGCCCAGTTCGCGCAGCACGTCGTCCTTCGCGACCGTGATTGCCGTGACCGTATCGTTTTCAGTGAAGCCGAGCCGGGTCATATCGTCCTTGTTCATCAGCAGCACGTCACGCGTGTTGTACACGCCGCGGAAACGGTCATCGAGTGAATACACGGTCGTATTGAACTGGCTGTCGCCTCGTGTGGTCATCAGGCGCAGCGTGCGTTCGCCCTCGAAATCCATATCGGGGTCTTCACCGAAACCATCCGGCACGATGAAATTCGCCTTGCCGGTTTTTGTTTTCCATTCCCGTTTCGCGGCCGCCAACGGTCGATGAAAACCGCCAGGCTGCGTCATGCGCCGGTTGAAATCCTTGAACTGCTCGGGGTAGGTGCGCTCGATGGCATCACGAACCAGCCCGTAATCGCCGACCCACGCATCCCAGTCGACATTCGGATTGGGCGGCAGGATCGCCTTCGCCAGCCCCGCGACAATAGCCGGCTCCGAGAGCAAGTGTTCACTCGCCGGCTCAGTCATTCCCTTCGATGCGTGAACGCACGCCGTGCTGTCTTCCACGGTCACCGTCTGCTCGCCGTTCGCTTGCCTGTCGACCTCGATCCGGCCAATACACGGCAGTAAATACGCCGCGCGCCCATGCACGATATGGCTGCGGTTAAGCTTGGTCGCGATCTGCACGGTGAGCGGCATTTGCTTCCACGCGGGATCCATCACGCCGTGATCGGGAATGGCGCGCGCGAAATTGCCGCCGAGTCCGATAAACGCATCGAGATTGCCGTCCCGGACGGCCTCGCAAGTATCCACGGTGGTCAAGCCGGTTTCCTGGGGCGGCTCGAATTGATACAACTCTTTGAGCTTGTCCATGGGGACGAGCGCGGGTTTTTCGGTGATGCCCACAGTACGTTGCCCCTGCACGTTCGAGTGGCCACGAATCGGGCAGATTCCGGCTCCCTTCTTGCCGATATTGCCGCCGAGCAGCATCAGGTTTGTCAGCATCTGGACGGCAAGCACGCCCTCCCGATGCTGTGTGATGCCCATGCCGTACAAGATGATCACGGCCTTCGCGCGCGCATATTCGGTCGCGGCCGCTTCGAGCGCGGAGCGTGTCAGCGCCGACATCGACTCGATCTCGTTCCAGTTCGCGGCCCGCATGGCGTCAGCGAAGGCATCGAAACCGTGTGTATGTTCCGCGATGAAATCCGCGTCCAGCACGCGCGGTTCGCCGGCTGCCTGGGCTTTGTCGTCGGCTTCTATCAACGACTTGCAAATGCCCGTGATCGCCGCTATGTCTCCGCCGATCTTCACCTGATGGTATTGCGTGCTGATGCAGGTTTGCTCGGTCGAGAGCATTTCCTTTGGCGACTGCGGATTCGCAAAGCTCACCAGCCCGCGCTCGCGCAATGGATTGAACGTGATGATCTGCGCATTGCGTTTTCTCGCTTCTTGCAGCGGATGCAGCATGCGAGGCGCGTTCGTGCCGGTGTTGTGGCCGAAGAAAAACAGGCAGTCGGTGTGTTCGAAGTCCTCGAGCGTCACCGTTCCGACCGGCACGCCGATGGTGTCGGGCAGCGCCACCGACGTGCTTTCGTGGCACATGTTCGAACTGTCCGGCAGGTTGTTGCAACCGTATAAACGGGCAAGCAGCGCGTACATGTACGATGTTTCCAGCGACGCGCGGCCGGACGCGTAGAACACCACGCGTTTCGGATCAAAGCCGCGTAGCTTTTCGCCGATTTCATCGAATGCTTGTTGCCACTGGATGGGCAGATAGCGATCGGTCGCAGCGTCGTAGCGCATGGGGTGGGTCAGCCGGCCTTGCGACTCGAGCTCGAAATCACTCCAGGCTTCCAGTGCGGCCACAGTGTGGTGGTCGAAGAACTCGGGCGTCGCGCGTTTGGTCGTGATTTCCCAGGCGGTGGCTTTTGCGCCGTTTTCGCAGAATTCGAATAAATGCGGATCGGCTGGTTTGGCCCACGAGCAACTCACGCACGCAAAACCATCCGGTTTGTTCTGCTTGAACAAGACCCGCGTGCCGTTCATGGCGACGTGCTCTTGCATAAGTATCGATGAAACGGCTTTGACCGAGCCCCAGCCGCCTGCCGGGTGGTCGTATTGCTCGATGCGAGGTTGCTTGCTCATGACTGTGTTGCTCCGCGGGTGAACATGGGCGAACGGCGAGAATGCGTTCGCGGGCGGAATTCATTCAGCAAGAAACAGGCTCGAACCAGAGGCTCGACGCACGCGTATAAAAATGAAAGCCGCCGGCCCGTGAATACGGGGCGGCGGCTTTCAGATTGGTTCACACCTGGACTTTTACCCGGGCAATGGGACTTTTGCGATGTCTTTCGCGCAGTCGTTTTGTCGTGCGTTTCGCCGCGGTTTATGCGGCGGTTTAGGCAATGGAAGGCACGACAATCAGCTTTCTGCCGGTTCCAGACCTTCGGCTTGCGGTTTGAACGCATCGGCGCGACGACGAATTTCTTCCGCTTCCACGGTTACGAACGTCCGGTTGTCGGCGGCGAGGGCATTTTGATAAGAGATGCCTTCCGGTACGCGATGCAGCAGCGCGCGCAGCTCGCCCTGAGTGGTCTGCTCGACAGGTTCGTAGTTGTACAGCCGCAGCGTGAGTTCCGTGCGCTCGTGCAGCAGGAACAGGCACGCCGCGAACACGGCTACGCCGACCACTTCCTGGGCGCCGAAACTGAAGTCGTTCGGAATGGATGAGAACGGCAGCATGGCGACAGCGATCACACCTGCGATAGCCAGCGAGATGGTCGCGTAGAGGAAAAACTGCGCGCGGCCGACGATGCGATCGTGTTCCGCCTTGAGTTGCCCGGCGGATCTCGGAACGAGTGCCGCGTGGCCTTGTTTTTGTCGACGTTGCTGAAGTGCTGAAAGCGGAAGGGCGGCCATGGAGTCGGTTGCCTTGAAAATCGTCGCCAGGATTGGCGCTGTCCACGGGTTAACGCCAAGCTTTCAGGAAAGTTGACTCAGGTTACGTGTTGTTTCAGTTGGGTATCAAGATGTTTCGGGCGGTTTTACTCGTTAGCCGTTTGGACAGCTATCAGAGGCACAGCGGCGGTGTGTAGTATTTACCACATCGGGAAGCCTGCTTCGCCGATAGTTGTAAGCAACCTTCGCGCTAACAAGGGAGAATAAAACCGATGAAAGTGGGTCAATATAAGGGGAGGCGAATCGCTGTGCTTACAAGAGACGAGCATTGTCCGCCGCATGTGCATCTGGATGGCGGTGACTGGTCCGCACGGTTTGAATTTTCGTTTTGGCACAATGGGGTGAGTCTGCTGGATGTCATTCCAGACACAGCCCGGGTGCCTTCTCAAGTGAAAAGTGACGTCATCGCCATTGTCAAAGGTCGCTTGCCCGCCGCCAGGGAAAGTTGGATGGAAGCCATAAAAGACACATGCTTGGAAAACCAGGCGTGGGACGAAGCAAAACAGTACGTCGTGAAGCCGAATCTGGCGGGAAGGACGCTGGTTAGCATTCAGGCGGGAACGTATCATCCCGCCGAGCAGATGACCGTGTTGCACTTGGCAGACCGCACGCAAGTAGGGATCAAGTTATGAAAATCATCAACGCGCCTGACGAGAAACCTGTCGACCTCGACGAGGGAAGCGAGACGCTTTTCGTTTTGGAGCGTCGCCCGGCTGGCGCAATGTTCAAGCTCAAAGCTGCTTTTGAGACCATCCAGAGCGCCTTGCACGGCGCTCGTTCCGATGCTTTTCCTAGCATTGCGGACGGCGTGAAGTATCTTCCGGAACAGGCGGTGATCATGATTCATTTCCCGCGCGGAAAGAGTGTGGCGATCCCCGTCGACCAGATATCGGAATTGGACAACGTCCCCGCTGACGCGCTCTCGTCAATCGCGTTGTCCTTTGCCGGTACGGCCCTCACCCTCGTTGAACACAATATCGACATATCCGTACAGGGGCTACTGAAGTCCCGTCAAGGTAAGGATGGCTCAGGGTCGCCGGAAGACCAGTTCAATGGAAATGCCGTGAAGCACGTCGGCTGAGCCCGAAACTTGGGAGCCCTGGCGGTAGTAGTCACAGAGCAAAAGTCCAAAGTCCAATGTCTCCACGCTGGCCCGGTTCCAGTTAAGGGCTGCCGACAATTTAGCGATCAGATGGCCAAATGAGCCATTGGATGCCGTTTTTCAGTGAAACGGCTTTCTCGCTGACCATGTGAAATCAATCAATTCGCGGTTCCGTTTTCCAGCGTGCGTGGGTGTGTAATCCAGCCTCTCCGGGCTTCTTACCGTCCAAGTATTGTCCGTGCTGCAGTCGTCAGCCCTGCCCAATGTTCGTTTGCCCACATTTCGCCTGGGCGCTGGGAGACCGTTCAATTCGCTGGGAATAGCCATTGCTGTGTCCTTCGGCAACCGTGTCCGGGCAATCCGGACGCTGAAAATACGAATGGAGAGAGCAACATGCTTGGCATTGTCATTCCCGCTCACAACGAAGCGGCACACATCGGGGCGTGCGTAAGCGCGGCAAAACGCGCGGCGAATCATCATGAATTACTGGGGGAGGACGTGCGCGTGATCGTGGTCGTCGATCATTGCTCGGACGACACCTCCGCTATCGCTGCTTCTCTTGGCGTCGACGTGCTCAGCGTGAGTGCGCGTAATGTCGGCGTGGCGCGGGCAGAAGGGGCACGTTATGCGTTGTCGCTTGGCGCGCGCTGGCTGGCGTTCACCGATGCAGACAGCGTTGTCGCCGACGACTGGCTGGTCCGGCAACTCGATTGTCGCGCCGATGCCGTGTGCGGCGTGATCGCCGTCCATGACTGGTCCCCGCATCTGGCGGCTGTGCGGGAGCATTTCGCGCGCACTTATACCGATGCAGACGGCCATCGGCATATTCATGGCGCGAACATGGGGGTATCGGCGCAGGCTTATATGCGCGTGGGCGGGTTCGCGCCGCTCGAGCACAGCGAGGATGTGGCGCTGGTGGAGGCGTTGATTGCGGATGGGGCATTGATTGCGTGGAGCGCTTTGCCCAGGGTGGTCACGAGCGCGCGCACGGATTTCCGGGCACTGAAGGGGTTTGGCGCGACGCTGGTGGATGTGAGTCGACGGTGTTTTTCGGCGAAGACAGACGAGGAGGGGGCGTTGGCGGCTTGAGAGATTGGTTGTGCTCTGGATGTGTTTCGGCACGGAAGAAATCAGGATTGTTTTGACGACTTTTTCCAATCCCGCGAGGCAGACGCCCACGCATGATCGGGCGCACGATCGACGCTTTGTAGTGGTCTATAAAAAGAGCTATTATCAGGTTCTCTAGAAGATCATTTCGTCGGAGAAGATCATGGAAGCTATTCACGCTACCCAATCAGTGGGAATCTCAGAGCTAAAGCTCAACCCGACCGCGGTCATCGAAAGCGCAGACGGCGGCGCGGTCGCCATCCTCAATCGAAACAAGCCGGTGGCGTACTTGTTGCCGGCTGAGCAGTACGAAGCGCTGCTTGACCGGTTGGAAGACTTTGAATTGGCCGAAATTGTTCGAGCCAGGCAGAATGAACCGTTGGTCGAGGTCGACATCCACAAATGACCTACAAGCTGAGGTTCAAACTCAACGCGGAGAAGGAATGGCGAAAGCTTGACGCCGAGACGCGACGTCAGTTTGCGAAGAAGCTGGACTTGAGGCTCGAGAACCCGAAAGTGCCAGCTTCGCGGCTGCACGGAATGAAGGACTGCTACAAGATCAAGCTTCGTACCAGAGGGTACAGGCTTGTCTATCAGGTCCAGGACGAGATCGTGACGGTCGTCGTCATCGCGGTCGGAAAGCGCGATGGTGGCGTCGTGCACGACGCAGCAGAAGAGCGCGCAGCAGAAGAGCCGCAGTAGGACATTTCAATGGGGATGCAAGTCCGCCGGTAAATCCACGTCGCGCAGAATATTCGCGTCTTCAACGTCGATGCGCTCCACCGCCTCCGACATAAACAGCGCCCGCGCACCGGCATCGCCGTCGAGCGCGCTGAGCGCTTCCCGATGCATGGCGCCAAACCCCGCCGGATGCCCCCTTTGCCCGCGATAAAACGGCGCAACAATCGAAGCCCCCGCGTCCAGTGATCGCGCCACTGCCTCGACCGTCCCCGGCTCGATCCACGGCATATCGCCAAGCGTGACCAGCCAGCCTTCCGCGTCCTGCGTCGCGCGAACTGCAGCGGCAAGCGTCGCGCCCATGCCGCGTTCGGCATCGATGGAAAACATCACGTCGCAGCCCGCTTCGTTCAGCACTTCCGCCAGCTTCTCCGATCCTGGCCGCACCACGGCCACCACGCGTGACACCGCCGACAGCAACCGCCGCGCAGACTGATACACGACCGGCGTGCCGTCAGGGAGCGTGGCGAGAAGTTTGTTATGAAGACCGCTCGGATCGAAGCGGGAACCGTACCCGGCTGCAAGCAGAATGCCAGTCGCGCTCGATGAATAACTCATGGCCGGCGTCCTGATAGTAAGAAGCGTCGATTTTGACAAGCGCCAACGCGCGCCGCAAGCACGAAAAAAACCGCGCGGCATGCACAGTGGCACAACCGAGCGGTTTTCCCGGCAAAACGTCAGACCGTTGTTTTCGGCATTACCTTGTCGAGCGTGATTGGCAAATCGCGCACGCGCACGCCGGTCGCGTGATACACGGCATTCCCGATTGATCCAGCCACTCCCGTAATGCCGATCTCACCAATACCCCGCGCGCCCAGCGGGTTGATATGCGGATCGGGTTTGCCCAGCAAGGTGATGTCGAGCAAACCGATATCGGCGTTCACCGGCACGTGATATTCGGCGAGGTTGGCATTGGTGTAGCGGCCATAACGTGCATCGAGTTCGCTCTTCTCGGTCAACGCCGAGCCTATGCCCCACACGAGGCCGCCCATCAACTGGCTATGCGCAGTCTTTTCGTTGAGCAGGCTGCCGACGTCATATACGGCCACAATGCGCGGCACGCGGATCGTGCCCAGGTCGGCATCGACGTGAACTTCCGTGAATACCGCGCCGAACGAGTGAAACGCGAACTGCTGTTTCTCGTCGCCGGGCTTGGTGGTCGCCATCGCTTCGATCGGCTTGCCGCCGTTGCGCGCGATCACCGCGGCCGCCGGATCGCGTTTTGACGGATCGGCGCGGCTGATGACCCAGCCGTTGTTGACGGTGACATCGTCGATGGAACCCCCGCTTAGCGGCGACCCCGAATCCGCTATCGCCATGGCGATCAACTTGGCGCGTGCCTGCGACGCCGCTTCACGCACCGCAGGCGACACGCTCGCCACCGACTGCGAACCGCCAGACACAGGCGCGTGCGGCAGCGACGAATCGCCGAGTGCGAAGTCGACCTTATCCATGGGAAAGCCCAATGCATCGGCGGCCACTTGTGTCATCACGGTATAGGTGCCGGTGCCGAGATCCTGCGTGCCCGATGCGACCATTGCCGTGCCGTCCGGCAGGATGCGTGCAATAGCGGATGCCTCGCTGCGGTTCGCCGGATACGTTGCCGTCGCCATGCCGAGACCGATCAGCACGTTGCCATCACGCATGGAACGCGGCTTCGGATTGCGCCGCGACCAGCTGAATTTCTCCGCACCCATTTGATAACACTCGCGCAGTGACTTCTCCGACCACGGTTTCTTTTCCTGCGGTTCCATCTCGGCATAGTTCTTCAGCCGGAACGCGAGCGGGTCCATGTTCAACTGGTACGCCATTTCGTCCATCGCGGATTCGAGCGCAAACGAGCCGCTCGTTTCGCCGGGCGCGCGCATGAACGTCGGTGTACCCACATCGAGTTTCACCAGCTTGTGCGTAGTCGCCTGGTTCGGCACGGCATACAGCATGCGCGTGACGATTGCCGAGCTTTCGTTCCAGTCTTCGAACGTCGACGTGGTCGAGATCACGTCGTGGCGCATGCCGGTGAGCGTGCCGTCGTCGCGTGCCGAGATCTGGATGTGCTGATCCGTGAACGGCCGGTTGCCGACCATGCCGAACATTTGCGGACGTTCGAGCACGAGGCGAACCGGCCGGCCGGTTTGTTTCGCTGCCATGGCGGCGAGCACGACATGCGACCACGCCGAGCCCTTGCATCCAAAACCGCCGCCAACGAACGGGCAAATCACGCGCACGTTCTCCTCCTTGATACCGAGCGTTTTCGCCACCGCGCCGCGTGCGCCGGAGACGCCTTGCGTTGCATCGTAGAGGGTGAGGTTCGGGCCGTCCCAGCGGGCGAGCGTGGCATGTGGCTCCATTGGATTGTGGTGCTCGTTGGGCGTGGTGTAGACAACGTCAAGGCGAGTAGGACCTTGACGCAGACCGGCGGCCACATCGCCGCGCTGTGTGTTGATTGGCCGGCCCATCATTTTTTCCGGCTGGTAGGCGGTGCCTTTCGCGCGTTGATAGTCCGTGTTCGGCGTTGCGGCTTCGTAGCGAATCGATGCCTGGAGTTTGCGGGCGCCATCGGTTGCGCGTTCAAGCGTATCGGCAACGACTACGGCCACTGGCTCGTTGCTGTAGCGCACTTCGTCGGTTTGCAGGAGCGACAATCTGCGCACAGCCGGCGGCTCGGCATTCGGTTTGCCGTCATTGGGCAGACGCATCGCGGTTTCGTGAGTCATCACGAGCAAGACACCGGGCATGGCTTGTATGCGCGCGGTATCCATGGAAGCCACCCTGCCATGGGCGATCGTGCTTGTCACCAGTACCGCATGTGCAAGCTTCGCTTCGGGGTTATCGGCGGAATATTTCGCCTGGCCCGTGACTTTCAGAAGACCGTCGGTGCGGTCGAGCGGTTGTCCAAGAACACTCATGCCACACCTCCTGCAGTCGACACCGCGCGGATAATCGCGCGCTGCGCCAGTTCGATCTTGAAGCCATTGTCGCGGTAACTCCGCGCGTCGCGAACGGCAAGCGCCGCCGCGCTACGCAGCGTGTCGGGTGATAACGGCTGGCCAGTGAGCGCTTGCTCAGTCGCCGTGGCACGCCACGGTTTGTGCGCGACGCCGCCCAGCGCGATACGCGCTGTCCTCACCGTGTTGCCGTCCATCTGCAACGCGGCAGCCACCGACACAAGCGCGAACGCGTAGCTCGCACGGTCACGCACCTTCAGATAATGCGAGTGCTGCGCGAAGAGCGGGGGCGGCAGATCCACAGACGTGATCAGTTCGCCGGGTTGCAGCGTGGTATCGACTTCAGGATGGTCCCCTGGCAAGCGATGAAACTCCGCGAACGGAATCGTCCGTTCACCTTGAGGGCCGTTCACGCGCACCACGGCATCGAGTGCCGCGAGGGCCACGTTCATATCGGATGGATTAGTCGCGATGCATTGCGCGCTCGCACCCAGGATTGCGTGGATGCGGCTGTTGCCTTCTATCGCCGCACAGCCGCTTCCGGGAGTGCGTTTGTTGCATTGGGGAAAGCCGGTGTCGTAGAAGTAATAACAGCGCGTGCGTTGCATCAGGTTGCCGCCGACGGTGGCCATGTTGCGCAACTGCGCCGATGCACCCGCGAGGAACGCCTGCGACAGCAGCGGATAACGCTCGCGAATCCACGTGTGATTCGCAGCGTCGCTGTTGCGAACCAGCGCACCGATCCGCAGGCCGCCGTCGGGCAATTCGCTCACCGCGTTCAGGCCGGCTATATGCGTGATGTCGACGAGCTTCACCGGCCTCGCGACCCCGCCTTTCATCAGGTCGAGCAGATTCGTTCCGCCGCCGATAAACGCGACACCCGGCTGCTGCGCTGCCTTGATCGCCGCGCTCACGTCAGTGGCGCGTTCGTAAGAAATGGCATCCATGTGGCGCTCCTAAGCTTTATTGATCGCGACGGTTTTCACGGCCGCGACAATGTTCGGATACGCACCACAGCGACAGATATTGCCGCTCATGCGTTCGCGGATTTCATCGTCGGAGAGTTGGGGCGGACGGAAGCGGACATCGGCGGTCGCTGCGCTGGCGTCGCCGGCCCGAAATTCTTCTATCAGCGCGGTTGCCGAACACAGTTGGCCGGGCGTACAGAACCCGCACTGGAAGGCGTCGTGATCGATGAAAGCCTTTTGTATCGGGCTGAGACTGAGCGTCTGCGCATTGGCCAGTCCTTCCACGGTGATGATTGAATCGCCCTGGTGCATCACGGCGAGCGTCAGGCATGAGTTGATGCGGCGGCCGTTTGCGATCACCGTGCACGCGCCGCACTGGCCCCGGTCGCAGCCTTTCTTCGTGCCGGTAAGGCTCGCGTATTCGCGCAATGCGTCGAGCAAAGTCGTGCGCGCTTCAAGTTGCATTTCGTAAGCATGGCCGTTGATGGTCAGCTTTACGGGCATCAGCGGCGTGGCGGCTGTCGGCGTGGTGGGCGTTGGCGGCGGCGCCGATGACGCCGCCGGTTGCTGCGCGCGGGCGAGCGGCGCGGCGGTGACGGCTGCCGCTGCTGCCGCGGATTGCAGGAACCTGCGACGCGACGGTTTTATTGTTTCGGATGACTCGGAGTCGGGGTTGCTGTTATGGGGGACGTTGATGTGGCGCATGGCGATATGAAGCTCCGCTCGATCAAGTTAGCGCTGGGTTTGGCTGGACGCGTCGGGAAAGTCGGCATGTCTGGCTAGCTGAGGCGCTGGCACCATTCGCTTGGGGCTTGCGGGATGCAAGCCAATGAGGCGAAGGGAGACGAGTGGAGTCAGCAAATCCGATGCCATCGATGAGTGCCGCGCTCTTATGGTGTCTGTCGTTCGGGATTGCAGGTAAGGGCTACATTCATCGGTAAATCGGGGCGGGTGAAAACTTTTGCGTTCTCTGCGCGCGTTCGCAGATTCGATGTCCGTATGCCTGTTTCTAATTAGACACTGAGTTGATGGCGTGGACGTGGCGTAGAAGTGGCGCATTTGTCATGGCGCGAAGTTGACCAACCACGCGATTGCAAAACTGGATCACCACCCTGATTTGCTCGACGAGCTACGGGCGGCTTAAAGCCGATGGTGGCCGCGCTAACCAGAAATGCAAACTGCCACCTCGCGGTGGCAGTTTGCATTTCACATCACTAACGTTTCAGCCTTCCTTGCTTACAAATCGCTCGGATACGGCGCCTTGAGCCACTTCGTCGAGAGCTTGTTCAGCGTGCCGTCGTTCTTCGCTTTCAGCACAGCCGCATCCACTTCCTTCAGCAGGCGCGTCTCGCCCTTGTTCACGGCAACATGATCGGGTGAACTGAAGAGCTCGAATTTCTGCTCGGGCGCAATCGGCGGATTACGCGCAATGATTGTTGCGCCCACGTCGTTGCCCACCACCATCAGCTGAACTTGCCCTGACAGAAACGCCGAAATGGCGCCATTGGGATCGTCGAAACGCTTGATCGTCGCGTCCGGCGGCGCGACCTTCGTTACGCTCAAATCTTCCAGCGTGCCGCGCGCTACCGATATCGTCTTGCCTGCCAGGTCCTTCTCGTTTTTCACCGCCAACGACTTTGGCCCGAACACCGCGAGATAGTACGGCGCATACGGCCGCGAAAACTCGAGCACTTTCTCGCGCTCCGGCGTCTGGCCCACGCTCAGCAGCACGTCGGCCTTGCCGGTGGCGAGATAAGCGATACGATTTTCCCCGGTGATCGGGACGAGGTCGACCTTGACCTTCATTGTCCTGGCCAGATAATCGGCCATCTCAATGTCATAACCCTGCGGTTTCATATCCGGGCCGATAGAGCCGAACGGTGGATAGTCCATGAACACGCCGACCCTCAGCACGCCGTTTTTCTGCACGGTATCAAGGGCGTCCGCGTGAGCGAAGGTGGTCGTGGCCGCCAAGGGCACGGCGAAAGCCGCAGCCACGAAGAGGCGCCGGGCAAGGCGGGAAAGGCGAGTCGTCATGATGGTGGCCTTGAGCAGAAAAGTCGGAGAACGGGGAGTGGTATTCACGCGCGGTGCTCACTCGGGCTAGTCACTCGATATCCCGAAGCGCTACGTGACCGTACGCGTGAACCCACTCTAGGCAGGCCAAAAACCCGCAACAATCGAAATATGCTCATGCCAGCCATGATCGGGGTGCATGGCTCGAAGGTGATTTTTACGGCGGCTACTTAATCAGCGCCAATGCGTCCCTGAAACGCGGATGCCGGCAGGTTCCCAACCAGCCGAAGATCGCGGTTTCCGTGGTGGTGGGAAGCGCGCCCTCGCGCTGCGCTCTAGCGAGCGCGATTGCCTTATTCTCCGGCGAGCGGGAACCGACCGCATCGGCGATCAGTTCCACCGCATAGCCCAGCTTCAGCAAGCCGGTCACGGTGAGCAACACGCAAACATGCGCTTCGCAACCGGCCACGAACAGCACCGTTTCCTTCGACGGCAGCGCTGCCACAAAGTCCGGGCATAGCGTTGCGTCGAACGTGTCTTTCTCGATTAGGCGATGCCGCTCGTCAATCAAGCCATCGATGCTCGCACCAAGCCCGCGCGGGTTCTGCTCGGTGACAAGTACCGGGATATCGAGCAAATCGGCCGCTTTCACCAGCGTTAAACAACGCCTCAACACAGCCGCGCCGTTATCGATATGCGGCATCAATTTCGCCTGCATATCGATAACAACAAGCACCCGATCAGGCTTCACTTTCCATGATCCGGTCGATCAGCCGCGCGTTTTCACCCGCCGATCCAATGCCTTCATGCTTGGCCATCGGGATGAAAAAATGTGTCTTCACGTTCGGCAGGTTTGCACGATCCAGCCATTCCGTCAGATGCCGGGTGAGCCTTTGCGCCGGCGCGTCGACTTCGGCGCGCAATGCGGGCGGCAACTGGCTGAGATACCGCATTTCGGTCTGATACGGCTCGGGCGCGACGCATAACGCATCGGGACGGCCATCGGAATCCGCTGGCAGGCGTTCCAACGCCTCACGCAGCAACGCGACCCCCAAGCCCTCGCCGCGCCACGGTTTCCTCACTTCCCACGTGCTGATATATACCACCCGGTGTGTATTGAACACGCTGCACAGACGCTCGGCCCCAAGCGCTTCGGTGGCGGCGAGCGCCAGCGACAGCATCTCGCCGGAGTAGGTATCGAGGACATAAACGAGGTCCGCGCTGCTCTGGATGGGCGGCACTTTCACGAGTTTCAACTCGACCGCCGCCGCGACGATATCCGTGCCCGCCTCGTGAAATACCGCGAACGCGGTGCCGAGCCGTTCGTCGTCGACCTGCGGATATTCATGCCGGTAGGTCATGGTCAGCAGGAACGGGCCGATTTTTTCACGATAGGCCAACGGCTTGTCGACGTCGTAATCGCTCGTGCCTTCCAGACCGTAGGGGTCGTAGTCCTGCCTGGCCGATGCCGGCGCCAGATCCGCAGCCGCTTTCAACACCACGGCCGGCCGTCGCGACTTGGGCACCAGGTCTTCCGGCAAACCTTCCCAGCTCAGGCGCAGAAATTCGCGAGCACCGCGATAGTGCGTTTCGAACAGCGATGCGATTGGCGCTGCTTCAAACGGCGCAAGAATGCGTTCCGCGGATTCGAGCGCACGGTCCATCAATTGATCGGCTTCAGCGGGATCCGGTATGTGCCGCGTGCCATCGCTGTCTGAACCACCATTGGCTACGTGCTGTTGGCGCGCGAGTTCGAGCCATTCGTCGGCGGCGCGCTCGGCGAGAAATCCCGCAGCAATCTGATAACCGGACAGCACGATCGACTTGCCGGTTTCTCCAAGCGGGAACACGTACTCGTCGGTCATGACATCCGCGACGTGCACGTTTTTGTAATCCTTGCGCGCAGACGGAGCGTTCTCGGCAGCGTCATGACGTTCGTGCGAGAGCACATAGGCAGCGAGATCGGGAGCGGCCGGTGTCGCGTACGGCCCGGTCGCCGCGGTAACCGTCGCGCCGGAGGGGAGCAGAGCCAGCAGGGATAGGTGCTTCATGAGTGCCATCTCCGTCTCGTGGGGGTGTCATCGTAGCAAAACCGCGCTTTTTTGTACGTCGCAAAGCCAATGCGGCGCGCAGGTTGCTACCACGCGGATTGCTACTAAGATTGTTGCCATGGTCGCTGCTGCTTGGTGACAGTTCCTGCATGCCAGTAGATACAGATACCAGATTATAGGGAGGCGGCGATGAACGACATGATTCAGAACACGGGTCAGGAAGTTCGACATGAAGGGGGCTGCGCGTGCGGTGCGTGGCGCTTTACGGCGACGGCGGGGCCGAATCGCGTCGGTCTTTGCCATTGCATGACATGCCGCCGCGTGCATGGTTCGGCATTTGGCGCGTACGCGGTGTATGCGGAGGAGCAGGTCACCATGTCGGGCGTGACCCGAGCCTGGCAAAGCTCCGCGGATGCCCGCCGCCACTTCTGCCCGGTATGCGGGTCGGTGGCGTACATGGCGTATGTCAACAATGACGAGATCGACTTGCCGATTGGCGCCTTCGATGAAACCGGTTTTCTCGAGCCATCCTATGAACTCTGGTGCATCCGCCGCGAGCCGTGGCTGTCCGGCGATGGACGGCGGGAATATCCCGAAGACCGGTCCTGAACCAGCCCTGAACCGGTCCTGACGAGCGTACCGGCTTGCCGGACCCATGGATCGCCAGATGAACGCGCCTTTTTTCACCATTGGTCATTCAACGCGTCCGCTGGCGGAATTTACCGGCTTGCTGAAAGAAAGCGAGATCGAAATGCTGGTCGATGTCCGCAGCATTCCGAGATCGCGCACCAATCCGCAATTCAACCAGGACACCCTCCCGGCTTCGCTGGGTGCAGAGGGTATTGCATACGTGCACATTGCGGCGCTGGGTGGCCGGCGCGGCAAGCGCAACACGGACCAACCGTCACCAAACACCTACTGGACCCATCCGGCGTTCCGCAATTACGCTGACTACGCGCTGGGCGAACCTTTCCGCCAAGCTCTGGAAGAACTGCTAGCGCTCGGCCACGCGCGGCGCTGCGCGATCATGTGCTCGGAAGCCGTGTGGTGGCGGTGTCATCGGCGGATTGTGGCCGATTATCTGCTCGGGCGAGGCGAGACCGTGCTGCACATCATGGGCCCGCATCAGGTCAGGCCCGCGACGCTTACGCCGCAAGCCTCAGCGCAGCCCGACGGCACCGTGATCTACCCCGAATCAAGCGCCAAACCGGGGGCGATGCCGAATTGACAGCCTCCTGGCACCGATGCATAAGCAGATGGCAATCGTTTGCCTATGCCGGAACTGCGCTCGTCGCGCCGTGTCGGATATCAGGCTGAAGCAAGCAGAGACCACCTGGAATCGAGGTAATCGCTTGTGAGTCATCTTGAAGCCTGAATCCGCGCGACACGAATTTTTCCGTACCAGCCAGGAGCCACAAGCCATGAGCAAGCATCCAATAGCCGGCAGCGACAAGTCGCAACCCGAAGGCGCACGTTGCGTCGGCGCATGCAATCCGGACGAAAAAATCGAAGTAGTAGTGATGCTTCGGCGCCAAAACGAGGACGCATTCAAACAGTTGATGCAAAAGATCAACACGGGTGCGGCCGACGCCGTACCTGTTTCTCGCGACGAGTTTGCTGCACGCTTTGGGGCATCCGCTTCCGATGTGGCCAAGACAGAAGCCTTCGCGAAGGCGCATGGCCTGAGCGTAGTCCGCGCCGATGCAGGCGCGCGAAGCGTGGTGCTGTCGGGCACCATCGCCCAGTTCAGCACGGCCTTCGGCGTCAAGCTGGAGCGCTTCGAACATCAGGCGATTGGCGAGTATCGCGGGCGCACGGGACCGGTGAACGTGCCCGATGACATGAAGGACATGGTGACCGCCGTGCTGGGTCTCGACAGCCGCCCGCAGGCGCGCCCGCATTTCCGCTTCCGGCCGCCAATCCAGGCAGCGCGCAGCGAGTCCGGCACCTCGTACACGCCGCTCGATCTCGCGCGGCTCTACGACTTCCCCGCCGGCGACGGCAGCGGCCAGTGCGTGGGCATTATCGAACTGGGCGGGGGGTATAGCGCAAGCGACCTGAGCGCCTATTTCTCGCAACTGGGCGTGGCCCAGCCGACCGTGGTCGCGGTCGGCGTAGACCAGGCCAACAACGCGCCGTCGGGCAACCCGAACGGGCCTGACGGCGAGGTGGCACTGGATATAGAAATTGTCGGCGCGATTGTTCCGGGCGCGCGCATCGCGGTGTATTTCACGGCCAACAGCGACGCGGGTTTTATCGACGCCGTGAATCGCGCGATCCACGACGACACCAACAAGCCATCGGTCATCTCGATCAGTTGGGGTGGACCGGAGTCAAACTGGACATCGCAATCGCAAAATGCATTCGACGAAGTGCTGCAATCGGCCGCCGCAATGGGTGTGACCGTATGCGTGGCCTCCGGCGACAGCGGTTCCAGCGACGGTGCCGCAGACGGCAAAAATCATGTCGATTTCCCGGCGTCGAGTCCGTACGTGCTCGCGTGCGGTGGAACACAACTGCGGGCATCGGCGAGCGGGATCACGAGCGAAGTTGTGTGGAACGACGGCGAACAGGGCGGCGCGGGTGGTGGCGGCGTGAGCGCCGTGTTTGCGCTGCCGGTCTGGCAGAACGGCTTGACCGTCACGCAGGTCAGCGGCGCCAGCTCGCCGCTGACCAAGCGCGGTGTGCCCGATGTCGCAGGCGACGCGTCGCCGGTCACGGGCTACGATGTGATTATCGACGGGACGCAGACGGTCGTGGGTGGCACGAGCGCGGTCGCGCCGCTATGGGCGGGGCTCATTGCCCGGATCAACGCGGCGGCGGGTAAGCCGGTGGGTTTCCTCAACCCGAAGCTGTACGCTGCGAAGACCGCGGGCCATGACATCACGCAGGGAAACAACGGCAGTTTCGAGGCGACGGTAGGATGGGATGCGTGTACGGGACTGGGCAGTCCGGACGGCGTGAAAGTCGCGGCTGCGCTGAAGTAGCGGTTGCGGGTCAAGATCAGATAAGTTGAGGGTAGATAAGTTGTGACGATGGGCCAGGCAAGAACTCCAACAACACCGGCAAAGGAGCAATCATGACGAACTCCGGTTCAGCGGCGAAAAACGCTTCAAGCACATCTTCAACCCCGTCTTCAGCGGGGTCCTCAACCGGATCCACAACAGCGGGGGATCAGCCTTACTTCGATCCCACCGCTTACGGCAACGGTCCCGGCGATTCCATCGACGCCACCCAGACCGACGAAAACGCCGCCATCACGCATCACTCGGCCGTCATTGGCGGCAAGACAATCGATTACACGGCAACAGCCGGGCATCTTGTGATCGTCGATCCAAGCAGTTCCAAGCCGGAAGCCAAGCTGTTCTACGTTGCGTTCACTCAGGATAATCAGACTGAAGAATCGCGCCCGGTCACGTTTTTCTATAACGGCGGGCCGGGATCGTCGTCGGTATTCGTGCTGCTCGGGTCCTTCGCACCGCAACGCATCAAGACCTCGATGCCCGGGTTCACGCCGCCTGCGCCGTACCAGATGGAGGACAACCCGGACAGCTTGCTGGACAAAAGCGATCTGGTGTTCATCAACCCGGTAGGCACGGGTTATTCAGCGGCCATTGCGCCAAACAAGAACATTAATTTCTGGGGCGTCGACCAGGACGCGAATTCCCTCAAGCAATTCATCAAGCGCTTCCTGACGAAAAACAACCGCTGGAATTCGCCGAAGTTTCTATACGGCGAGTCGTACGGCACGGCGCGCAGTTGCGTGCTCGCGTACCTCTTGCACGAGGACGGCGTGGACCTGAACGGCATTACGCTGCAGTCGTCCATTCTCGACTACACGCAATCGGGCAATCCGGTGGGCGCGTTGCCTACCGCCGCCGCCGATGCCTGGTTTCATAAAAAGCTTGGCGTGCATCCGCGTCCGACCGACCTGCTTACGTTCTCCGAGGAAGTTGCGCAGTTCTCACGTACGGATTACCTCGCGGCGCTGCGCAAATTCCCGCAGACCGACGACGACACGGTGGAGAAGCTTTCGGAATACACAGGGATCGACAAAGCCACGCTGATCGCGTGGAGCCTCGACATAGCTTCTTACGACAGCCGCGGCAATTCGCTCTTTCTGACCACGCTCCTGAAGTCCAAAGGCGTGGCGCTAGGTTCCTACGATGGCCGCGTGACCGCTATTTCAACGGGTATCGCGGGCAAGATTGATCCGAACTCCGGCGGCAACGATCCCACCATGACGGCCGTGACCGGTGTGTACACCGCCATGTGGAACGAGTACCTGAACGAGCAACTGAAGTACACGTCCACGTCGTCGTTCACGGACTTGAACGACCAGGCTTTCGCGAACTGGGACTTCCATCACACGGACCCGACGGGCGCGCAGAAGGGCGTGGACGCGAAGGGCAACATCATTCTCTACACGGCTGGTGATCTGGCTGCGGCGATGGCGCTCAACATCGACTTGAAGGTGTTGTCGGCGAATGGTTTCTACGACTTCGTGACGCCGTTCTACCAGACCGTGATTGACCTGCAGCAAATGCCGCTCATCGATAAATCCGTGCGCGAGAATCTAACGGCGAAGTTCTATCCGTCGGGACACATGGTCTATCTCGATGGTGGTTCGCGAACGCAATTGAAGGCAGATCTCGCGAAGATGTATCAGGCAGCGACGAGCGATCACGAAGCCATGGGCCGGATTCGTGCACTGCAGCAACGCAAGGCTGAACCGAAATAGCGGCCAAGCGCTGAGGGTTTTGTCAGTGGCCTAAATCACGGCTTCGGCGGGAACACAAGTTGCGAAAGGACGAACGAGCGCATGTTGAATGCGCCACTTCTACTGCACACTGGAGTTCCCCCGATGCCGACTTCGAAGAAGAATCCTGGCGCGCCAGCGCCCTCAAAAAACACCAGCGCAGTTGCGCGCACACCCTCACAAAACAACAGCAACTCCAAGCTCGACAGTCTTGAGCCGTTCCGTTCGGACGCGACGAATCAAGCCCTGACGACCAACCAGGGCGTCAAGGTTTCCGATAATCAGAACACCCTTAAAGCCGGTCCTCGCGGCCCTTCGCTGCTCGAAGATTTCATCATGCGTGAAAAAATCACGCACTTCGATCACGAGCGGATTCCTGAGCGGATCGTGCATGCACGCGGCTCAGCCGCGCATGGCATGTTCAAGCCATACAAGGCGCATACGGATCTGACGAAAGCGGCGTTCCTGCTGGACCCGAACAAGGAAACACCGGTGTACGTACGATTTTCCACGGTGCAGGGATCGCGCGGTTCAGCGGACACCGTGCGCGACGTGCGTGGTTTCGCCGTCAAGTTCTACACCGAAGAAGGCAACTTCGACCTGGTCGGCAACAACATGCCCGTCTTCTTCATTCAGGACGCAATCAAGTTTCCGGACTTCGTTCATGCAGTCAAACCGGAGCCGCATAACGAAATGCCACAGGGCGGCTCAGCCCACGACACATTCTGGGACTTCGTCTCGCTTGTGCCTGAGTCCGCGCACATGGTGTTGTGGACCATGTCGGACCGCGCGATTCCGCGCAGCCTGCGCACTATGGAAGGATTCGGTATCCATACCTTTCGTCTGGTGAATGCAGAGGGTAAGGGCAGGTTCGTGAAATTCCACTGGCGTCCGACCATTGGTTCGGCCTCGCTCTTGTGGGATGAAGCGCAGAAGCTGGCCGGCAAGGACGCGGATTTTCATCGGCGCGATTTGTGGGAAGCGATCGACATGGGCGACTATCCGGAATGGGAGCTGGGCGTACAGATTGTGGAGGAGGACGACGAGCATTCGTTCGACTTCGATCTGCTCGATCCGACCAAGATTATTCCAGAAGAAATCGTGCCCATTACGATGCTCGGCAAACTCACACTGAACCGCAATCCGGATAATTTTTTCGCTGAAACGGAACAGGTGGCGTTCTGTCCCGGGCACATTGTGCCGGGCATCGACTTCTCGAATGATCCGCTGCTGCAAGGCCGTTTGTTCTCCTACACGGACACGCAGATCAGCCGGCTTGGCGGTCCGAACTTTCATGAGATTCCGATTAACCGCACCATCGCGCCGATGCACAACAACCAGCGCGACGCGAAACACAGGATGACGGTGAATCGCGGGCAAGCTTCGTACGAACCTAATTCCATCGATAGCGGCTGGCCAAAGGAAACGGAACCAGCGGCGACTGGCGGCGGCTTCGAGACCTATCCGGAACGTGTGGATGCCGTGAAGATCCGCCAGCGCAGCGAGTCCTTCGCCGATCATTATTCGCAAGCTACGCTGTTCTGGAACAGCATGACGAAGCCGGAGAAGGACCACATCGTGGGCGCGTATTCATTTGAGTTGGGCAAGGTCGAGCGCAAGTTTATCCGCGAACGGCAGCTTGGGATTCTTGCGAATATCGACAGTGAACTGTGCGCGCGTGTTGCCGATAATCTCGGCCTGCCGGCGCCGAAAGCGAGCGCAAGCGCGGCGGAGTTGGGCAAGTCGTCGCTGGCTGAGTCGCCGGCGTTGAGCATTGTCGCGAAGACCAAGCCGTCGGTGAAGACGCGCAAGGTTGCGATTCTTGCCGCGAAGGGTGCGGATATCGCCACCATCAAGGCGATCAAGGAAGCGCTGAAAGCGGAGGGTGCGCACGCGAAGGTAGTCGCACCGCAGCTAGGCACGTTGGGCGACGGTGTGGAAGTCGATGCAACCATTCTTGGTTTGCCGTCGATCATGTTCGACGGCGTGGTGGTGGCAGGCGGTGCGGCGAGTGCGAAACTCCTGTCGGAATCCGGCGATGCCCGTCATTTCGTGCTTGAATCGTTCAAGCATCTCAAGGCGATTGGCGCGGTGGGTGACGGTGAGGACGTGCTGGCCGCCGCGCATTTGCCGAGCGGTGACGAGGGCATCTGCGTAGGCAGCGACACGAAGAAGGTGATGAAGGCGTTTATTGCAGCGATGTCGAAACATCGCGTATGGGCGCGGGCTGAAAAGGCAGAAAGCGTGCCGGCGTGACGGGCGCTGACCTATAGGGTATGTGAGAGGAATCCGCGACGGAGGTCGCGGGTTCTTTTTTACGGTGTTATCTGTCATTTCAAAGCCTGCCGCGCTTTTGCCGCTTAGCACCGGCACACAGTTGGCGCACGTTTTATGATCGATGAACGCGTTTCCAGACGGAAGACGCGACTCCACGGAGGATGACATGGTCAAGACAGCATTGTGGGTCCGGTTGGAAGCAAAACCCGGCAAGGAGCAAGATATCGAGGCGTTCCTGGCAGGCGGCCTCGCGCTGGTCGAGCAGGAACCTGCCACGACCGCATGGTTCGCGCTGCAGTTGAACGCGAGCACGTATGGAATCTTTGATGCTTTCCCCGACGAAGCCGGTCGCGACGCGCATCTTTCCGGCAAGGTCGCCGAGGCGTTGATGGCGAAGGCGGGCGATCTGTTCGCCTCGCCGCCGCAGATCATGAAGATCGATGTACTGGCAGCGAAGCTGCCGGGCTGACCTCTCGCAGAACGTGGGTCATTTGCTGCGGCGTCGAGCGCCAGCCGCAGCAAATCCACAGATCATTTCAAATCAATTTCAATGATGTTCGGCGAATTCCGCGCGGGGTCTCGGCGTCGCGGGCATCTTCGTGTATTCAAACTCCGGCAGCGCCTTGATGGCCGCCTTCGTCGCACCCGCCAATACGATCTTGCCGCCGACTATATCGAGTTGCTCGATAGGAATGGCGACGTCGTGATGCGAGACGCCGGCAAACTGGCTGGCCGCGATGATCGCAAAAGAGACCGACTTGTCCGGCGCCACAATGATGTCGTGAATGACGCCGACCCGATCGCCGTTCTCGTTGACGACCGGTTTGTTGAGGATGGATTTCTTGATACTCCAGCCGCCCAGGATGGCCGTGGACTCTTCTACGCTGATGCCGATCGTCTGCGAGCCGGCAACTTGCGCCTGCGAAGGAAGGGCGACTTGAGCCAGCGCTGCTGCAAGTAGCGCTGCGATGAGTTTCGTCTTCATGTGTGTCCTCTTGCGCGAGTGAATGAGCAGGCAAGCGGCGTGCGCATGCGCGGTTTGCGGGTTGGAAGACCGCAGACACGCTTGCACCAACCGCCGGAAAACCATCGGCTAAGCATTCATGGCTGATGGTCACGGTGGAGCTTTAAACGACTACGCGACGACTAGGTAACGACTGCGCGAAACGGACGGCTTGATGCGGCTTGATGCGAGTGACACGAAACACATTGGAGAAAACGAACGAACATGATCACGCCGACAACGAACATCGGCATTTGATCAGTCAGGTTGCATATTGCCTGGCCCGGATGGCTCGTTTGAGCGATGTGACACCGATGTGTCATGTATTCGCAATGAGCGAGCTGATTGGGTACGGCAACAGAACCTTGCTGAATGGTAGCCGTGAAATCAGTTTCTGTCAGAGATCAGCTAACGGGGGCTAACGGAAAGCTAACGGGGTCTAAGAGGGGGCTAGGCCATGGGGCGGGCCGAGATAGACACGGCTGCATGCCGGTCTGTTCGCAAAATGCGGATCGCGCTGCTTGCAAATTGAAACGAAAAGAGCCGCACATGGCGGCCCCTTTCAATACTTCAATTTAACTAAAGTGTTAATTTTTACTAGATGGCAGTCCGGTCATTAATGTCTGGCTCAATGCCCGAAGTACACCGAATGTACTCCGTCGGGTTGCGCCATCGGGGCACGCATGCCAGCCGCATATGAGCCGTCCGTCGGTGAGCCGTAAGACGTTGCAGTTACGCCGTGGTTCGCTTCCACGCGTTGCTCTGCTGCCTGGGTCTGCGCCGGATAGCTGGTGTGATCACCTTCAACGTTGTAGCCGGATTGTTCCATCTGGATCAGATCGGCCTTGACTGCAGGGCGGCTTACCGTATCCGCGTCTTGCGCATAAGCGAATGCCGGTGCACCAAGCGCGGAAGCAAGCACGATTGCGGGAACCAGTGACTTGAACATGATGGAATCTCCTCGGGGTCTTGTGTGTCGAGTTTGTTCCAGGACCAATGAGGTCATGCCGAACAATCTCATCACTGAAGTGTAGGTAGTTAAGTGTTGTTGCATTAGCTGTGAATCTGTCGAAATAGTATTGTGTGTCTCGCAACAATGAATGCACTGGATCGGTGCGAACGGTGGCTGGTTAACTGTTCGGTTAATGATCAGGCTAACGTTTTTGTCAGCCATGCAAGCGACCCCGGCGTTATCTTTTGTTTAGCCTTGCATAGCCGGGCGCAGCATCGTTCCTGCATGGTCAATGTGACTGTGTCATTTAGGCTGACTGACCGTTTCAATTTCCCCAATTGGCGTGGCCGCGCGTATTTGCGACACTGGCGCTCCTTTCAAGAGCGCGTGTCTGGCGCGGTGCGCAGGCAATCACCCAATGAGTTTGCTAAGGACACGCGTCGCAACACAAAGCATCAGGGCGTTGCGCAAGGCAATAGTGTTCGCCTGTCTGCTGGCGCTTTCCATTGCAGTCAATGCAACAACGCCCAAGCCGTTTATCGTAGGCGCGGTGCCGGGCGCATTGCCGCCGATGGAAATGAATGATCCGGACGAATCCAGTTCGGGAGTTCGCGGCGTCTCTGCCGATTTCGCGCAACGTGTGGCTACCGCGTTGCAGAGGCAGCTCGAATGGCGGACCTTTCCTGACCGTTCTGCCATGTTGGACGCGTTGCGTCACCATCGGATTGATGCGGCGACCAGTGCGACCGGCAATGACGCGGGACCGGCGCTGCGTTACAGCCGCCCTTATGTTGCGACCAAGCAAGTCTTCGTTGAACGGCGCGTTGCGGGCCGCCGCACAGGACGTATTGCTTATGTCGAGCAGCAAACATCGGCACGACGGCTGAACGATGCTTATCCCGCGCTGCGCGCGGTGGGCTATCGCGACACGCTGAGTGCGCTGCTGGCTGTCTCGCTGGGCGATGCGGACGCGTTTGTGGGCGACCTGGCCACCGCGGGCTACACAATCGATCACCTGGACCTGGTGAACCTCACCATCTCGGGATTCGCGGCATTCGATGAAGCCGGTTACAGCTTCGCCTTCGCTGGCGACGCAGCAGGAGACATCCAGCGTCAACGCGTGGATGCGGCGCTCGCCGCGCTGCCGCCCCGCTTTCTGCTCGAAGTGCGTGCGCGATGGGCCGCTGCCGCTGCGGTGACGTTCACCCGGCCGCTTACGCTAAGCGATGCACAACGTGCCTGGATAAGCGCGCATCCGGTGATCGACTACTCCATGTATGCGGACGCCGCGCCCATGACATTCCGCGATTCAAGCGGTAAGCCCGCGGGTCTGGCAATCGATATGCTTGCGGCTATTGGCGCCCTCACGGGCCTCAGCTTCGAAGGCCACCTGCGCGGTTCGACAGAGCGGGTCACCAATGACCTGGGCGACGGCCGCGCGAGCCTGATCGCCTACGGGCTGAGCGCGGGGCAGATCCCGCCAGAGTTCGCGCCAAGCAAACCTTATGGCGAAGGCGTGCTTGTGATCCTGACGCGGGCTGGAGCTGAGCCGCTGCGCGACGCGCAGGCGCTTGCCGGCAAGCGCGTTGCGCTCTGGCGCAATCATGCGCTCATGAGCATGTTGCGTGAGCGCATGCCATCGGTGCGTATCGTCGAGACATCGCCGATCAATGGCCAGTTCGATGCCGTGGTGAATGGCCAGGCCGACGCGACCATCATCGACATGACCTTCGCCAACTATGCAGTGGGCAATCCGTATCGCAACAAGCTTGTCATCACGGGCGCGTTCTCCGCTCAGCCCGTACAGCACGGTTTTCTCATCGCGCGTAATCAGCCCATGCTGCTGGCGATCATGAACCGCGCGATCGAACACATGCAGCCCACCGAGCTCGATGCCATTCGCCGCCGCTGGATGCTCATCGAACACCCTGAGAGCCAGTGGGAGCGGCGGCGTCCGCAAGTGATTTTCGGCGCGCTGCTGGGTGCGGCCCTGCTGGCGTTGTTGATCGGCTGGGCGGTGTCGTTGAAAGCGCAGATTGCACGCCGGCGGGCGGCCGAACATGCGATGCGCTTGGCAAAGGAAGAAGCCGAAACCGCGAACCGCGCGAAGTCCACGTTCCTCGCCACCATGAGCCACGAAATCCGAACGCCGATGAACGCCGTGCTCGGACTTCTGGAACTCGAATTGCGCAGTCCGGGCGACCGCGCATCGACTGAGCGGGCGCTGGGCACGGCGCATCAGGCAGCACATGATCTGCTTGGAATGATCGACGATATCCTCGACATGGCGAAGATCGAAGCCGGGCGGCTCGTGTTGACCGCCGCACCGCTGGAATTTGGCGAATGGGTGAAAAGCGTGGTGGCGATCTATGAGCCGGCGGCGCGCAGCAAAGGCGTCGCGCTGGTTGTGCGCGTGCGTGGTCGTCAGGAGCATGAGCGCGTGTGGGTAATGGCTGACGCGCTGCGGCTGAGGCAAGTGCTGGGCAATCTGTTGTCGAATGCGATCAAGTTTACGGATGCGGGACACGTGACGCTCGAGTATGCGATCGGGGCGGTGAGGAAGGGCCACGCGCATGGACTTCTCGATGACGATGCTCGCATCGCACGCCGCGAACTGTTGCTGGCAGTTTCTGATACTGGCATCGGCATTGCAGCGGATCAGCAAGCGTTGTTGTTCGCTCCGTTCGCGCAGGCGCGACAGGAGCGCCCCGGCCGCTTCGGCGGCACCGGTCTTGGCCTCACCATCTGCCGCCGCTTGATGACCATGATGGGTGGCACGATCCGGTTGTCCAGCAAGCCCGGGCAGGGAAGCCGCTTTACCGCGCGGGTATGCTTGCCTGTAGCCCGCCCACCGCTAAAAACGCTTGCGCCCGCGCACACGCCCGGGCTCGACACGCACGGCTTGCTCGGTCTGCATGTACTCGTTGTCGACGATCATCCGGCCAATCGCATCCTGCTTGCGAGCCAGTTGAATACGCTCGGCTGCGTGATTGAAACGGCGAACGATGGCGACGATGCTTTCGCCCGTTGGGAGCGGCAGCGGCAAGAGGGCGCTCCGTTTGACCTGATCCTGACTGATTGTTCCATGCCCACGATGAGCGGCGAGGATCTTGCGCGTGCCATTCGTGCGCGCGAACTGGCGCTGACGCGTGCGAACGCTGGTCCAAAGCCGACGCCCATCATAGGCGTGACGGCGAACGCGCAGCCCGAGGCGTTGACTCAAGCGCTCGACGCAGGCATGACGTTGTGTCTTGTCAAACCGCTTGGGCTCGATGCCCTGCAACGCGCGCTGGAAAGTGCCATGCGCGATGAGCGGGGGATGAAGGCCGCCGCGAAGGGCGCCCTGCAGAGCGACGCGTTGCATGTTGCCACTCGAGCCCGACGACATCCGACACGACCATCGCATTCCAGATCCTTCTTCGAGCGTGTATTGGGCGCTGCTGCACCCATGCATGTGTCGACCGCATCGATTGGTTCTGCAAGGTCTTCTGCGCAAGGTCATGCGTTTGCCGATACCTATGGCCCCACTCAAACCTTCCCGGCGAACCGGGCCGTAGGTGGTGCCGTTTCAGCTGCACTCGGCATGTCCGTTTCCTATCCCGGGCAACTGACCGGCGCGTTCGACGGCCCCTCGGATACAGCGTCCGAGGCTGCTCAAGCAGTCGATCACGCCGCTCCGGAACCAGGTACGACCGTTTCCCCCTCCACGGTCCCGCGTTTCAACGCGGACCAACTCAACGGTTTCGGGGACCAGGCCGCCGCCCTGGTCGATGCATTGAAGTCGGCGAACCGGCATGATCTCGAGGAGGCGCGCCGGGCGTTCGCATCGGCGGACTTTCACCGTCTGCTCGAACTGGCGCATCGGATGAAGGGGGCGGCGTTCGTGATCGGCGCCACGTCTTTCTCCGATGCCTGCCTGAGTCTGCAGCACGCATGCGCCAGTAAGTCAGGACAAGGCTACGACACCGCGGCGATCCACGCGGCCTATGCGCGTTTCCACGACGAAGCAATAGCGCTCCAGGCGGCGCTCGAGCAGCACCCGGTCTAAGCCTTCCCAGGGCGCTTTACTATCGATTGGGGTTGCTCGACGCGGATCATTCCACGGTCGTGATTAATGTTCGATTCCGTTCCTGGAACGCGCATGTGTTTTAATTAGCCCCTCCTCTCGCTCCGACATAGGGCCGTTGCGTTTCTGGCGCGGCCCGATCGCCGAATGAATAGAAGGTTTCTTTCGCATCACCGTCACCGCCGCCACAGTCGCCGGCGTGTTGCCACCGTATGGTTCCTGCTTGCGCTTTCGGCTGGCAGCGTGCCGGCTCACGCGCAAAAACCCGAGCTGCTTGACCCGCGCGTGACCCAGGCGACCATCGTGGACACGATCTGCCGCCCCGGTTATGCCGACGACGTCCTGCCTCCCTTCGACACCTTGCAGCGCCAGAAGGAGCAACTGCTGACTCAACGCCATGTTGACGCGCAGAGCGCTTCGGACTACGCGCTCGATCACCGTATGCCGATCCTGCTGGGCGGTTCGCCGACCGCGGCGGCGAACCTTGATATCCGCCGCTGGGACGGGCGTGCGGGGCAGCGCCGCAAGGAACGGCTGGCGGTGTTTCTGAAGCGCTGCGTGTGTACGGGCGACATGCCGCTGGCAGCGGCACAGGCGGCCATGTCGGGCGACTGGCCGAACCGTTTTCGCAATCTGTCGAGCCCCACCTGCAACGGGGGGTGAGGCACGTGCTGCGGTGCGCAACGTGAAAGAGACGGTGTGGAGGACACGTGCTGCGTGCCGGCGCGCACGTCGGCCGACAAGATGAGCTACGGGGCTCGGGAGGCTGAGGGGTTGGCCTGAAGGGCAGCGCGGCCGCCAGCCCAGTCATTACATGGTGAACGTATCAAGCGGCTGATTCGCCTGCGCCTCGCTCGCGAAACGCCTCGCAAGCTGATCGTGGAGGCGGCGTGCTTCGTCGAGCGTCAGGTCGATCCAGTAAGGGTCTCCCGCGCCGTCGTTCAGACGCTCGGGCGGAAACTGGATCTCCAGCACAATGCCTTTCTTGTAACTCATCGATCAATACTCCGCGCGGTCGCAGAAAAGAACAGGCGTCGAGTTTATCCGGCCGGGGCGCATTCATTGCCCTGCAGCGAGGAAACAGACTCTTGCCCCTGGCTAAATGAAGCCTGGTGTCGCAGCCGCAGGACACCCGGTCGCGCTGCCAAGGTGTTGCGGCCGCGACAAGTTGTCACGCCGTGGGCAGCGCTGCCCCGTCAATCAGATGACTGACTACGCGCTCGCCCAGCGCCGGCCCGACGCTCATGCCTACGCCGCTATGCATGTACACACCGGTCACATTCGGCGCGGCCCGCAGAACAGAAAACGGTGCGTCCGACTTCCCGGTCCGCGCGCCATACACGCCCTGCCACCGCTCGACGACCCGCAACGTACCGCCGATCGTGTCCTCGGCCAGGCCGAGCAGGATTTCATCGATAGCCTGCGCATTGAACGGTGACGGATCATCGCCATAATCGTGCGAGTCGCCTACGATCAGATCGCCCACAGGCGTCGGGCTCGCCAGCAGATGAATACCATGCTCGAGCAACGCGGGTTCCCGCGTGGCCACTTCCGCTCGCAATGCGGCGGCTTCGGGAAGGTCCGAGAACGCACCGTAATGCAGGCAGCTTAGCCCCGTCAGTACGGCATGATCGAGGGCTAAAGGCGCCGTTGGCCGGACGCGCAGCATCTGCAACCGGCACACCTGCGGTTCCAGCACAGCGAGTTGCGGCGCGAGCAGCGACAGGTAATCGTGTCCCGCGCAAACCACCACATGCTCCGCTCGCCATGGGCCCGCAGTCGTCTCGACCCGCCCGCTATCCACATCCTGCACGAGCGTCCCGAAGCGAAAATCCACGTTGAACACACGCCGCAAATAGTCGATGAGCGCAGGCACCGCCTCGCGCGAAAACACCTGCAAATCGGCACGCCCATGCAGTGCGGCGCGATGTTTCCGGAAGCGGCCGTCGTAGAGATCGTCGAGCGCGGCGCGCGAAAGCAACGTGGCGTCGTAGCCCGCCGCCTCGGCGCGCGTTGCCGCGAACGCCTCCATCACTTGCGCCTCGGCCGCGCTGCGGGCGAACATCAGCGAGCCGGAACGCCTGACATGCAGCGCCGCGCCGGATGCCCAGTCGAGCCATATTTTCCGCGATGCCTGCGCAAGCGCATGCATTGCGCCCGGCGGCTGGCCGGTCACCAGCACCATGCCAAAATTTCTGATGGACGCGCCGACCGGCGTGCCGCTGCGCTCGAATACGGTGACGCGCAAGCCGCGTTTAGCGAACGCATAGGCATGCGCGAGTCCGAGAATGCCGGCGCCGATAATAGCAACGTCGGTGTGATGGGGAGTGTGGGGCATGCGTAGGGTTGTCATGGTCATCCGTGTGGCGGCCTTTCGCGTACTACAATACGCGCGGTTCCGTGTTTATCCTGTTTGTCCATCCGCTCGTTCATTCATTGCCGGCATGCCCGGCCGCACTCGATGCTCGCCGAACAACGTCATCAATACATCCTGTCGGAGTTGTCGAAGAACGGCGCGTTGTCGGTCGCCGAACTCGTGCGCGCACTCGACGTGTCGCGCGAGACGATCCGGCGCGACCTCAACGCCCTCGCCGAACGCGGCCTGATCGCGACCACCCACGGCGGCGCGTTGTCGAACGATCGCCGGGAGCCGGACCTCGACGTGCGGGAAGCCGCGAACGCAGCCGCCAAGCGCGCGATCGGCGAGCGTGCCGCGCAACTCGTACCCGACGGCGCGTCGGTGATCATCGACTCGGGCAGCACGACCCAAGCCGTCGCGCGCGCGCTGGGGGACCGGCACCGGTTGATGGTCTACACCAACGACTGGCGTATCGCGCTGCTGCTCGGCCGCCGCAACGACAACAAGGTCACGCTGTTCGGCGGCGAGCTCTCGGACCACGAGGACGCGGTATTCGGCCTTGATACGGTGCAGCAACTCTCGCAATATCACGTGGACTTCGCGTTCGTTGGCGCGGGCGCAATTACGCCCGAAGGCTTCCTGACCGACTACTCGCGTCTCGCCGCGGAAGTGCGCAGCCGCATGATCCTGGCGGCGAGCGCGGCGGCTATCGTTGCGGACAACTCGAAGTTCGGTAACGTCACGCCCGTGCGTATCCGCGACTTCGAGAAGGCGCGTTACCTGATCACGGAAGTCGCGCCCGACAAAGCCATGCGCCGCGCAATTGCCGCACGCGGACCGGAGCTGTTGATCGCCTGAGTGCCCGGGCTGCACGGCCGACCTCACTCCGCCGTCAAGTCGGTCAAGTCCGCCAAGCGCACATGCAGCGTGCCCAGCGCCCGCCCGATGGCCGCTACCGCGTTGAACATTTCGTTCGCATCAATTGCGCCGATGCACCCCACGCGGAACGTCTCCACTTCCGTCAGCTTGCCCGGATAGAGGACGTAACCCGCCTCGCGGACGGCTTCATAAAAGCGCTTGAAATCGTAGGCCGGATCGCTCGGCGCATGGAACGTGACGATCACCGGGGCCTGCACCGCAGCATCCAGGAACGGCTTGAAACCGAGCGCCGCCATTCCCTCGATCAATGCCGCGCAATTGCTGCGATACCGCGCGCCACGCGCCGGCTGTCCCCCTTCCGCGATGAACTGATCAAGCGCCGCGCGCAAGGCGGCCACCACGTGGGTAGGCGGTGTAAAGCGCCATTGCGTGGTCTTCATCATGTACGCGTATTGATCGTGGAGATCCAGCGCGAGCGAGCGCGAGTTACCCGCCGACGCTTCCAGCAGCGTGCGTCGCACGATCACGAAACCCATCCCCGGTACGCCTTCCAGACACTTGCCGCTGGCAGAGATCACCGCATCAATGCCACCCTTCGATACATCGATAGGCAACGCGCCGAACGAACTCATTGCATCGACGATCAGGCTCTTGCCATGTTGTTTGCATAGCGCCGCGATGTCGTCGAGCGGGTTCAGCAAGCCCGCGCTCGTTTCCAGATGGACCTGCGCCACATGCGTAATACGCGGCTCACGACGAAACATTTCCTCGATCCGCGCGACGCTTGCCGGCTCGTCATCGCGAAACTTCAGCTCGACCGATGCCACCCCCAACCGCTCGAGTATTTTCAGTAAGCGTGTGCAGTACGCGCCGTTGTTCGGCACGAGCACGACCGCTTCGCGGGGTACGAGCGAGCCGAGCGCGGCTTCCACGGAAAACGTGCCGCTGCCTTGCATGGGGACGCACACAAAATCTTTTTGACCAGACACGATCGTCAGGAGATCGCGGCAGATATCGCTTGTCATCCGGTTGAAAGCCGCGTCCCAGGAACCCCAGTCGCGAAGCATCGCCTGACGAGTGGCAGGCGATGTAGTCAGTGGGCCAGGGGTCAGCAAAATCGGGTCACTTCCGTTGATCACGTTTTCCTCCATTCATAGCTTTCAAGTGCCGATTCGATGGTTGGGTCGACGGCTTAATCGACGATTCAGCATCGCTCGGCAGGCATGAAATAGTCTAAGCGTAATTTTGGCGAAATGTGTTTTTTGTTGGAAAAATGTGGCATCGTCATGGCGCTGTCATGAAGTTCTGTGATCCTTCGTTCGGGCAGCAGGCGGACTGAAATTCGGGACGCCGCGCCAATGAATCATCGGACGCACCGGATCCAAAAGAATCCAGCCGATGCCTGGAAAAACGTGTGTTTATCCTCACGCCACCTGGTTGTATCCGCCTTCCCGGAGAAACAAGCACCATGACAAAAAATCGCTTTTCCGCTTCCCGCTTGGTCGCACAGCGCGTGCTGCCGGCGCTGGCCGTGGCCGCTTTCGCGAGCGCTGTAACCGTACCGGCTTTTGCTGCCGATGCAGTCGTGCTTTACAGCGCCGACGGCCTGGAAAATCTTTACAAGGACGTATTGCCGGCCTTCGAAAAGAAGGAAGGCGTGAAGGTTAATATCGTGATCGCGGGTAGCGGGGAAGTTGTGAATCGCGCCACGGTGGAGAAGGATTCGCCGAAAGCGGACGTGCTCGTCACGCTGCCGCCGTTCATTCAGCAGGCGTCGCAAGGCGGCTTGCTGCAGCCGTACCAGAGCGTCAACTACAAGAATGTGCCGGCCATCGCGAAAGCGCCTGACGGCAGCTGGGCGACCTTCGTGAACAACTATTTCTCGTTCGCGATCAACCCCGAAATCACGAAGACCGCGCCGAAGACGTTCGCTGATCTGCTGCATCCCGACTTCAGCGGCAAGATTGCCTATTCGAATCCGGCTACCGCTGGTGACGGCATGGCCGTGATCATCCTGACGAGCGCATTGATGGGTGAAGACAAGGCATTCGATTACCTGAAGGATCTGGAAAAGAGCGCAAAATTCCACACCAAGGGCACGGGTTACCTCGACGTCCTGCTCTCCCGTAACGAGATTGCGTTCGCCAACGGCGACCTGCAGATGGACCTGGACGACTCAACCAACGGCGGCCTGTCGCTCAAGCCGATCTTCCTCTCGGCCAAACCGGGCGAAGCACCGACCACGTTCCAGTTGCCCTATGCAATCGGCCTGATCAAGGGCGGCCCGAACCAGGCTGAAGGCAAGAAGCTGGTGGACTACCTGATGTCGAAGGAAGTGCAGTCGAAGGTGCCGGATATCTATGGCATTCCGGGACGTACCGACGTGCCGCTGGCAGGCAAGAATGGCGAGACAGTGAAGCAGGCGATCGCGGGCGTGAAGCTGATTCCGGTGGACTGGAACCAGGTGATGGAGAAGAAGGCTGCATGGACCGCACGCTGGAAAAACGACGTGATCGGCAACTCCGACAAGCAGCTCGAAGTCGTCAAGCCGAAGTCTTAAGCCCTTGCTTTCTTTGACCTTCGGGCTCGTCCTGTTTTCTCCAAGCTTTCAAGGATGCGAACCGTGAACACTTTGACGCTGGCTCCGGCCGCTCGTGAAGCCGCCGCCGTGGATTCAGATGAGCACGCGCACGGCGGCGTGCGTATAGACCGCTTGAGCGTGCGCTTTGGCACACGCACCGTGCTCGATGATCTGTCGTTGACCATCGAGCGCGGGGAACTGCTCACCGTGCTGGGCCGCAGCGGCTGCGGCAAGACCACGCTGCTGCGGTTTATCGCGGGCTTCATTGAGGCGGACGGGCTGGCGGGGACGTTGACGGTGGCTGGGCGTGACCTTACGCATGTGCCGCCGTTCAAGCGCAACCTCGGCTTGCTGTTTCAAAGTTATGCGCTGTTTCCGCATTTGTCGGTGTACGACAACGTCGCGTTCGGTCTGCGGGCGCGGCGTCTGAAAGCAGGGGAGATTGCACGGCGCGTAGCCGATGCGCTCAAGCTAGTGCAGCTCGGCGACGCTGGGCACACGATGCCCGCGCAGTTGTCGGGCGGCATGCAGCAGCGCGTGGCATTGGCGCGGGCGCTCGTGATCGAACCCGACGTGCTGCTGCTGGACGAGCCGCTGTCCGCACTCGATGCCAATCTGCGCGCGTCAGTTCGTACCGAACTCAAGGCGTTGCATGAGCGTTTGCCGAACTTGACGATCGTGTGCGTCACGCACGATCAGGACGACGCGCTGGTGCTTTCCGACCGCACGTTGCTGATGCGCGATGGCCGCATTGCGCAACTCGGCACGCCACGCGAACTCTACGACAACCCGAAGGACGCATTCGTCGCGCGCTATCTAGGCGCGGCCAACCTGTTGCCGCCGTCCATCATGTTCCCCATCGGCGATGTCCGTCACGACGATCGCGAGCATGTCGCGTGCGTGCGTCCCGAGTGTCTCTCGATCGTGCCGCTGGGCGATGCCCAACTGCATGGCACCATCGCTTCGGTGGAGTGGTACGGCGCGGCCTTGTCGGTATCGGTCATGCTCGATGCGCTGCCCGATCAACCCGTGCTCGTCACCATGCAGCGTGCCCACGGTCCGATGCCCGTGAAGGGCGCGCGCGTTTCCCTACGCCATGAGGTTGACGATGTCGTCCTTATCAGTGAGTGAGCACGTAGTCGACGACGTCGCGCATACCGCCGCCAAGCGGCGTCGCGAACGGCTGGCGCAGTGGCATTTGTGGTTCATTTTGGTTGTTGTGCTGGGTCCGCTGGTCATCTATCCGCTGCTGCAACTCCTGATTCTCAGCGTGAGCGGTGCGCATGGCCTGAGCTTTCATGCCTACACCGCGTTCTTCAGCAATCCCGAGACTAGAGGGGTGGTCGGCACAACGCTCGGCATCTTGTTCGCGAGCGCGACACTCGCTTCAGTGCTCGGCGTGTTGCTCGCCGCCATGCTGTTTTTCAAGCCATTCCCCGGCGCTAAGCTTGTCACCCGGTTCCTCGAATTGTTCGTCGCATTCCCGTCGTTCCTGGTTGCGTTCACGCTGATCTTTTTGTATGGCTCGCAGGGTTCGGTAAGCATTGGCTTGCAGCGGCTTTTCAACCTGCCGGACCCGCCGCTCAACTTCTTGTTCGGTATTGGCGGCGTGATCCTCGCGGAGGTCGTGTTCTACGCACCGTTCGTCGTGCGGCCCACGCTCGCGTCATTCGCCACGCTCGACATGCGCCTGATCGAAGCCGCGAAGAGTCTTGGTGCGAACGGCTGGATGGTCGCGTTCAAGGTTATCCTGCCGCTCGCGTGGCCCGGCATTGCGGCGGGTACCATTCTGTGTTTCCTGCTGACGCTCAATGAATTCGGCATTTTGCTGGTGCTCGGCAGCGCGCATTTGATCACCTTGCCAATGGCGATTTACAGCTCGGCCACGGTCGATCTCGACTTGCCGACGGCAGCCGCCGGCGCTGTCGTGATGCTGGCAATGTCGCTCTCGCTGTACGCGCTGTACCGACGAGTCAATCGACGCACGGGAGGCCGTAATGGCAACTGAGTTCACGCTGCCCGCAACGACTTCGAAGCCGCATTCGCTGAAGCGGATCGGCGCATGGATGTTCACTGCATTTGCCGCGCTGCTGTGCTTCTGGCTGTTCGTGTTGCCGGTGATCGTGGTGGGGCTTTCGAGCGTGGCGTCGCACTGGTCGGGAACCATCTTCCCCGATGGTTTCAGCATGCGCTGGTTCCAACGCCTGGGCGGAAGCGACTTTGATGCGTTGACCACGAGCCTTGAAGTTGGCTTCGGCGTAGCGGTGCTGGGTACCGTGCTTGGCCTGTGGCTTGCGCTCGCGCTGGAAGGGCGTGACCGCCGTGGCGTGGGCGCGTGGGTGGATACCATCGCGATGATGCCTAATGGCGTGCCGAGCGTCGTGCTCGGTCTGTCCGTGTTGATTGCATATCACAAGAAACCGCTGGATATCTCGGGGTCGGCGGCAATCGTAGTGCTGGTGCAACTCGCACTTGTGCTGCCCTTTTGTTATAGGTGCGCAGCCGCTGCGTTGCGCCCCGAACTCACGATCCTGCGTGAAGCGGCAGCCAGTCTCGGCGCTCCGCCTTCAATGGTTCTATCGCGTGTGGTCTTGCCGCAACTCGTGCCCGCCATCCGCGCGAGCCTCGCGCTGGGATTTGCCTTATCGCTCGGCGAACTGGGCGCGACGCTGACCGTCTATCCGCCAGGTTTTGCGACCGTGCCAATCGTCGTGGTCGGGCAGGTGAATCGCGGTTATTACTTGCCGGCATCGGCGCTTTCGCTGATCTTGCTGGCCGTTTCACTCGCTGCGTTGCTGCTGATCGCGGCAAAAGTGCCACGGCGGCGAATGGCCTGATCCGGTCTGCTTCTACCGAAAACTCCACTTTTCGGGACCTCTTCACGTCGATAAATGTGGCAAATATTGGCGTTGTGCATCAAAATATGGAATCACGCATCTGGCCGCAACGGTTAGAAAAAACGCTGGTTCATAACGGAAGGGAACCTCATGTCCACGTCCACCGAAATGCTTATGGAAGTTAATGGCCGCGCCTATGGTCCGGCGCGCGCGCTGACCGTGGTCGTCTGCGTCGACGGCTGCGAATACGATTACCTGGAAGCTGCCGTTGCGGCGGGTGTCGCACCGTTTATCGGCACGATGCTGCGTGGCGGGTCCGCCTTTCGCGCTGACTGCGTGATCCCGTCGTTCACCAACCCGAACAACCTGTCGATCGTGACGGGCGTGTCGCCTTCGGTACATGGCATTTGCGGCAATTATTTCTTCGACCCGCAAGCGAACGGCGGCAAGGGTGCCGAAGTGATGATGAACGACCCGGCCTACCTTCGCGCGGGCACGATCCTCGCGGCTGCGGCGCAACGCGGCGAGAAGGTTGCGGTGATCACGGCCAAGGACAAGTTGCGTCGCCTGCTCGGCTGGCAACTCGACGGCATCTGTTTCTCGGCGGAGAAAGCGGACGCGGTGACGCTCGCGGAGAACGGCATCGAGAACGTGCTGGAGCTTGTCGGCAAGCCCGTGCCGGATGTGTATAGCGCAGGCCTTTCAGAGTTTGTGTTCGCGGCCGGCGTACGGCTCGCCGAGACCCGCAAGCTGGACCTCATGTACTTGTCGACCACGGACTACGTGCAGCATAAATGCGCGCCCGGCACGGACGGCGCGAACGCGTTCTACGCAATGATGGACGGCTACCTCGCGCGCCTGAACGAACTCGGCGCGGTGATCGGCCTGACCGCCGACCATGGCATGAACGCGAAGCACGACGCCGCAACGGGCGAGCCGAACGTCGTGTATCTGCAAGACTGGCTGGATGAAACGCTGGATGCGCCGAATAGAGATCACGCGGCGCGCGTGATCCTGCCGATTACCGATCCCTACGTGGTCCACCACGGCGCGCTTGGTTCGTTCGCGACCATCTATCTGCCATCTTCCGTCGATGCAAAAGCGCTGGCAGCGCGCATTGCCGAACTGCCGGGCGTGGATATCGTTCTCGACAACGCCACTGCGTGTGAACGCTTCGAGTTGCCGAACGATCGCGTGGGAGATCTCGTGGTCGTGAGCGGACGCAATACGGTGCTCGGTACCCGGCGCGCGGAGCATGACCTGTCGGGATTGACCGTGCCGTTGCGCTCGCATGGCGGCGTGTCCGAGCAGGAAGTGCCGTTGTTGTTCAATCGTCCAACCGATGGTTTCGAGTCGAAGCAAGAGAGAAAACGCTTGCGTAACTTCGATGTATTCAACATCGCGTTGAACCACCTGGAGCTTGCATCATGAGCGCCGTTCATGCGGTTGAGCAACATGCGCTGCGAGTCGAAAAGCTGCGCCTGAAGGGTGAGCGTGCGGCGCGTGCACGCAACATCGATGTTTTCGATCCTTACACGAGCACCCGCGTTGGCACCGTGCCGATGGCGAGCGTCGACGACGTGCGCGACGCATTCGAGTACGCGGTGAACTACCGGTCGACGCTCACGCGCTACGAACGCTCGCAGATTCTCGAACGTGCGGCTGCGCTGCTGCGTGAGCGCACGGAAGAAGCGTCGGACCTTATTTCGCTTGAATCGGGTTTGTCGAAACAGGATTCGCGTTATGAAATTGGCCGCGTAGCCGACGTGCTGAAATTCGCCGCCATGGAAGCGTTGCGCGACGACGGCCAGAGTTTTTCCTGCGATCTCACCCCGCACGGCAAAGCTCGTCGCGTGTTCTCGCAACGCGAGCCGCTGGCCGGCGTGATTGTCGCGATCACACCGTTCAATCATCCGATGAATCAGGTCGCGCATAAGCTTGCACCGGCTATTGCAACGAACAATCGCGTGATCCTGAAGCCTTCGGAGAAGGTCCCGTTGTCGGCATACTACTTAGCCGACGTGTTGTACGAAGCCGGCTTGCCCGCTCCCATGCTGCAGGTTTTGACGGGCGACCCGCGTGAGATCGCGGAAGAACTCGTGACGAACCCGCATGCCGACCTCGTCACTTTTACCGGTGGCGTGGCTATCGGCAAGGAGATTGCGGCGAGGGCGGGGTATCGGCGCGTGGTGCTGGAACTCGGCGGCAATGACCCGCTAATCGTGCTGGATGACGCCGATCTGGAACGCGCCGCAACGCTGGCCGTGCAAGGCTCGTACAAAAATTCCGGACAACGCTGCACGGCGGTCAAGCGAATGCTCGTGCAGAAGGGTGTGGCCGCACGGTTCACGGAACTCGTGGTGGAAAAAACGCTCGCATGGAGTTATGGCGATCCCTTCGATCCCGCCAACCAGATGGGCACGGTAATCGACGCGGCGGCGGCCGAATTGTTCGAAACGCGCGTGAACGAAGCGGTATTGAAGGGTGCGCGGCTACTCTGCGGTAATAAGCGCAATGGCGCGCTGTATTCGCCCACGGTGCTTGATCGCGTTGATCCGTCCATGACACTGGTGCGCGAGGAAACCTTCGGGCCGGTGTCTCCGATCATCGAATTCGATACCATCGACGACGCCATTCGTATCAGCAACGGCACGGCGTTCGGGTTGTCGTCGGGCGTATGTACCGACAGGGCGGACCTGATCACGCGCTTCGTGAACGAACTGCGCGTGGGCACGGTGAACGTGTGGGAAGTGCCGGGTTACCGGATTGAGTTGACGCCATTCGGCGGCATCAAGGACTCCGGCCTGGGTTACAAGGAAGGCGTTCAGGAAGCGATGAAAAGCTTCACGAACCTCAAGACCTTTTCACTGCCTTGGGCATGAATCATGGCGCTTACACTGACTGACATCCGGCATCTCTTCGATACCTACGGCGCCATTGCGTATAGCGGAGAACCGGTCACGCAGCTCCAGCACGCGTTGCAGACGGCGGCACTGGCCGAGGAAGCGGGTGCTGACGAAACACTCGTTGGCGCCGCGTTTTTGCACGACCTGGGGCACTTGCTCAATCTCCAGGGCGAGACGCCGAGCGAGCGGGGTATTGACGACCTGCATCAGTATTTCGCGCTGCCGTTCCTGCGGCCGCTGTTCGGCAATGCCGTGCTCGAGCCGATCCGCCTGCACGTAGACGCGAAGCGCTGCTTGTGTGCAATTGATGAAAGTTACTTCTCGACACTATCCGCGGATTCGGTCCGTAGCCTGAAACTGCAGGGGGGCATTTTCAGCAAGGAAGAAGCGGATGATTTCATGCGCAAACCCTTCGCGCAGGACGCGCTTTCATTGCGCCGATGGGATGATCTCGCCAAGCGTCCGGAGCAGGCTACGCCCCCACTCGACCACTATATTCAGCTAATCGAAAGGCTTGCGGAGGGCCATGGCGCGGCGTCATCAACCTCCGTTTGAACAGGAATATGATAAGGAAAGCGAACTAATAAATGACCTTGCCGGGAGTTTGATCGAGCTCTTCCCGATGACGGAAATGCGACAAAAGGACGGACTGCCGGCGGGTGTCGTGCCGATTCCACGGCGGCCGGGGCCATTACCAAAAAAATAAAAATAGCGTAACCTGCCTGTTCACCCGGCCCCGTCCCGCTTGACAGAACGCGGCTTGCACCTAGCGCGTTGTCCAGCGATGCATTTCTGGAGAGTTCGATGACATCCGTCGATCTGGAATTCGAACAGCTGAACAGCACCGTCGATGCGCTCAGGCGCTCCATTTCCAACCGCCTCATGTACGGAGTCGGCAAGGATGCCGTCACCGCGCAGCCGCGTGACTGGCTCCATGCCGCGGAACTAGCGGTCCGCGACCGGCTGGTGGCGCGCTGGATGAAAACCACGCGCCAGCAGTACGAGCAAGACGTAAAGCGCGTCTATTACCTGTCGATGGAGTTCTTGATCGGCAGGACTTTTACCAACGCGTTGCTTGCGCTTGGCATTCACGACGAAGTCCGGGACGCGCTCGCCGGCCTTGGCGTGGACTTGAATACCCTCGAGAACCTGGAGCCGGATGCGGCGCTTGGTAACGGTGGCCTTGGCCGCCTTGCCGCGTGTTTTCTCGACTCCATGGCGACTGTCGGCATTCCTGGCTTCGGCTATGGTATCCGCTACGAATACGGCATGTTCCGGCAGACCATCGTGGACGGCAATCAGGTCGAAACACCCGATTACTGGCTGCGCGCGGGCAATCCGTGGGAGTTTCCGCGCCCGGAAGTGAACTATGTGATCCATTTTGGCGGCAGTACGGTACGTCACGGTGACCGGACCGAATGGATTGACACGGAACACGTGAACGCCATGGCGTACGACACCGTGATCCCCGGTTTTGCCACGACCGCGACCAACACGTTGCGGCTCTGGTCAGCGCGGGCGACCGATGAATTCGACCTGTCCGCGTTCAACCAGGGTGATTACCGCCGCTCGGTTGAAGCGAAGAACACTTCTGAACACGTGTCGCGCCTGCTGTATCCGGACGACTCCACCCAAGCCGGCCGCGAACTGCGTTTGCGCCAGGAATACTTCTTTGTTTCCGCGACGATGCAGGATCTGATCCGCCGCTATCAGCGTACGCACACGCATTTTGGGCGGCTGGCGGAGAAGGTGGCGGTGCACCTGAACGACACCCATCCGGTGCTGGCCATTCCCGAGCTGATGCGTTTGCTGGTCGATACGCATCACTTGCCATGGGACAAGGCCTGGAAGCTCGTGCAGCAGATGTTCTCGTACACGAACCACACCCTGATGCCCGAGGCACTGGAAACCTGGGACGTGGAGATGCTCTCGCGGTTGTTGCCGCGCCATCTTGAGATCATCTTCGACATCAACGCGGATTTTCTCAAGCAAGTGGGTGAGAAATTCGGGCGCGACGTCGATCTGATTCGTCGCATTTCGCTCGTCGACGAATACGGTCAGCGGCGTGTGCGCATGGCGCATCTGGCGATTGTTGCAAGCCATACGGTGAACGGTGTGTCGAAGCTGCATTCGCAGTTGATGACGCAAAACATCTTTGCCGATTTCGCGCGCATGTACCCCGAGCGTTTCACGAACGTGACGAACGGCATTACGCCGCGCCGGTGGCTGTCGCAGGCGAGTCCGAAGCTGTCGTCATTGATCGATGAACGGCTTGGACCGCGTTGGCGGACCGACTTGTTCGAGCTGGCCCGGCTGCGCGAATGGCGCGATGATCCTGAATTCACCAAAGCCTTCTACAACGCGAAGTTCGCGAGCAAGGTACGGCTCGCCGCACGTGCGAAGCTGGAGACGGGTGCGATCATCGACCCGAATGCGCTGTTCGATTTGCAGGTCAAGCGCATTCACGAATACAAGCGCCAGTTGCTTAACATTCTGCATGTGATCGTGCGTTACAACCGGATTCGCGAGGAGCCGGAGAAGGCGTGGACACCGCGCGTGGTGATGTTTGCCGGCAAGGCGGCGTCGGCGTACAAGATGGCGAAGACGATCATCAAGTTGATCAACGACGTGTCGGAGAAGGTGAACAACGACCCATTGATTGGCGACCGGCTGAAGGTCGGCTTCATTCCGAACTATGGGGTGAGCGTGGCCGAACTGATCATTCCGGCAGCGGATTTATCGCAGCAGATTTCGATGGCCGGCACTGAAGCGTCAGGCACGGGCAACATGAAGCTCGCGTTGAACGGGGCATTGACCATTGGCACGCTGGATGGCGCGAACATAGAGATTTGCGATGCTGTTGGCCGCGAGAACATGTTTATCTTTGGGCACTCGACTGAAGAGATTGATGCGCTGCGGGCGACTGGATACAGGCCGCGGCATATCTACGAGGAGAATCCTGAACTGAAGCTGGCGCTTGACCAGATTCGGCTTGGGCACTTTTCGCCGGACCAGCCGCATCGGTTCTATGACATCTTTCATACGCTGGTGGATTGGGGCGACCATTACATGGTGTTGGCGGACTTTGAGAGTTTCGACAAAGCTCAGGCCGACGTCGACGCGAAGTTTCTCGATAAGGAAGCGTGGACGCGCAGTGCGATTGAAAACGTCGCGGGGATGGGGATTTTTTCTTCAGACCGGACGATCGGCGAGTATGCCAAGCATATTTGGCATGTCGAACCTTTGATCGTTTAGCGTTTCGCTCGCGCCGGTGAACGGGGTTTTGGGGTTTGCCGGTGAGAGGGGCGGGGTCAATGTCGACAAGGCATAGACCCCGACCGCTAGCCCCAAGCCGCTAGAACCCAAACCGTCCTCCGGCGTGAGCAAAACATTTAGGTCGTTTTCATTCCGTTCAGGATCTTTGTCGCTGCAATCGGAATGCGCGTGTCATCCCATTGCGCGAGCCATTGCACTTCCTTCGTCGTGAAAAAACCGGGCTGATTACGCAATGCAAACTGCAGTGAATCCACAATGTGATCGCGGATGATCTGGGGCGAATCTTCGTTGGTGACAATCGCGTGAAGGGCTTCGAGTGCGCTCATGGTGCGGGAGACCAGGATGATGGGTTGGCAAAAATGCTGGTAAACCATAACCCGATAAAAAACCGGAAAACAATTCAATTCAGCGGTTTTTTTAAGCTCGGCCCAGCCACGTTGCCAACCCGCCTCGAAACCAGGCCGCGAAAATGAAAAGGGCTGTTCCAACGAAAGTTGGAACAGCCCTTTTCAATTGACCTGAAAGCTCATACGCGCAAATCGGGTCTCACGTGTTTCAGGCGCGGCGGCGCACGACCAGTCCCCAGACGAACAGCAGGACGATGGCGCCGACCACGGAGGCGATCCACCCCGCAGCCTGTCCTTCGTGATACCAGCCGAGCGCGCGGCCGGCGTAGCCTGCCACGAGCGAGCCGGCAATGCCCAGCAGGATTGTCATGATCCAGCCGATGCTGTTGTCGCCCGGTTTGATCGCCCGGGCGATCAAACCAATAATGCCGCCAACGATAATGGTGCCGATAAGTGAAAGCATGAAAATTCCTTCGTAGTGTTGGCAAAACGCCCGACATTCCGGGCGCACGCCGGCGCACCTTTACGCGCGACACTTCTGCAACAAAAATGGCAGGCGGCGCGCAATGTGCCCGTCGAGTAGACCGATCGGCCAGCGCGTGGGCATTTTCGACGATGCCGCTGCTTCTTGCAGGTTAAAATTCGTCGCTTAAGCACTGTGCAACACCCGCGTGCTCCCTCACCGTTTTATGCAACTCGAGTTTCTTATTCCCCATGACCGATTCAGACCCTGATCTCCATACCGCCGAAGACACCACGCTCCACGAACCTCGCCTCTGGCGTGACGACGGCTGGACCGCGAGGGTGATCAAGAACGAGGATGACGACGGCTGGGCGGTCGAGATGATCAAGGACGGCGAAGCCGAACCCGCGCTTACCGGTCCCTGGACCATGGGCCGCGACAAGAAGAACCCGAAGCCGCTCGATCCGAACGCATTCCGCACGCTGATCAAGACGGCGTCCGAAGTATTGCGCCGTCACGAGCAACAGCTGCACGCAATGCTTCACAAGGATTTTACAGTTCGCGCGGACGGCGAGGATGTGACGGTGTCGCTGGATATCGTGCCGGACGAGGACGATCCCTACGCAGACCTGAAGGCGCTCGATTCGTTCGGTACGGTGCTTGCCCACGTGCGGGTGACCGCAGGATTCAAGCTCAGCAAGACCAGCGCCCAGGCCTGGGTGGACAATGATTTCCGCAAGCCTGACTGAACCCTGCGCACGTGACATACATTGACACGCCTGGGCGGCGTGCAGGACAGATTCAATAGACGCCAGCTACACCTTCCGGCCGGTGTTTGAAGCGGCGATGCACCCAGTAGTATTGTTCCGGAAAACGCACTATTTGCGATTCCAGGAACTCGTTCATCCGGCGGGCATCGGTTTCGTCGCTTTCCGAGGGGAAGTCAGCGAGCGGCTCGAAGATCGTCATCTTGTAGCCCTTGTAATCGGGCAGCACTTCGGTAACGAACGGCACCACGCGCGCGCCCCCAAGGCGCGCCAGCCGCGACACGGAGGTCAGCGTGCAGGCGGGCACGCCGAAGAACGGCACGAATACCGAGTTTTCAATGCCGTGATCCATGTCGGCGGCCAGCATCACCGAACCGCCCTTGCGCAGCAGCTTCAGAATGCGACGGGCGCTGTCGGCGCGCATGACCATGTCGGCGCCGAAGCGGCCTCGCTGTTCTACTGCGAGCGTGTTGAGCCGCTGGCTGGACATCGGCGTATAAAGCGCGGTGATGGGCAGCTTCATGGAGTACAGCATGCAGCCCACTTCAATGGCGACAAAGTGGAAGCCCATGAAAATGGTGGGCGGTGAGTTTTCGTCGTCGAGATCAATGCGGCTTTCGAGCTGCACAAGTTTTTCGATAGCGCGAGCCGAACCGAACCACTGCACGCCGCGCTCTACGTAACTGCGCACAACGTGACGAAAATGCGAACGTCCGAGTAATTCGTATTCGGCAGCGGTTTTTCCCGGAAAGCACAATTGCAGATTGACCTGCACAATGTGTTTTCGACGGCTTGGAATGCAATAAAGCAGCGCACCGAGGCCGCTGCCGAGTCGCGCGACCAAGCCGTAAGGGAGGCGAGCGAGCGCGCGGAGCAGCGCTACGACGAGCGCGAAACCGATGTTGTTCAAACTTGCCCCTTGAAACGGGCGGCGAAATGCGTGTGACGGGCGCCGGGTGAATTTAAGCTTCGACGATCGGCATGAGAGCTCGGATGTCGAAGAGGAGTAACGGCGAAACCCAAGCGCGGCGAGAGTGATTAACCCTTCAGCCGGGGAACCAATAGGCGAAAAAGCCGCGGAACAGGCATGTTCGGAGAGCGTCCGACACAGCCGGAATGTTGATCGACGCGGGTAATTCGCGAACCTGTGCCAAGGTAAAAGTCGAAAGTGCCGCCATGATCGCACACACGGCCTCGGGCATACAGTTTTGGCGCGCCTACCAAGTCTTACAAGCGTGTCATGCATGCGCCTGTTACATATGGCACGATCGTTCGGTTGCGACGCGCACAGCGTCGCCTGCAATGGGAGACAAGCTAATGCACTTTCTATTGATGTACGAATTGAGCGCCGACTATCTCGAACGCCGGGCGGCGTTTCGTGACCGCCACCTGACGGCGGCGTGGGCATCGTCGGAACGTGGGGAATTGTTGCTGGGCGGGGCGCTGGAGGCGCCCATCGATCGGGCGATGCTGCTGTTCGAGGCCGATTCGCCCGCAGTGCCGGAGGCGTTTGCGCGGGCCGATCCGTATGTGACCGAGGGCTTGGTCACGCGCTGGGAAGTGCGCAAGTGGAATACGGTGGCGGGCGAGGGCGCCACTCAGCCGGTCAGGCCGGCTTGAGCGCCCAAGCCTGCGTCACGCAGGGTCGTGACTCAGGCTCATGACTCAGGCTCATGACTCGCTGGCGGTTTCCTCGTGCGCGTCTTCGTCGCGGGCTGAGTGCGCTGGCGCCGCAGCCTTTGCGGGCGCGGAAACGGGGCGGCGGGCCGTGCGGAACAGGCGCGTGAGCGTATCGTCCATTTCCTGCGAGCGCTCGAACAATTCCGCGAGCCAGTCCACGAATGCGCTGACCCTCGGCGCCGCTTGCCGGCTCTTGACGAATGCCACTGACACATTCATCGGCATCGACTTCCATTGCGGCAGCACCTCGCGCAATTGCCCGGAACGCAGGTACGGCAATGCGGCAATGCGCGGCGGCTGAATCAGCCCGAGCCCTTGCAGGCCGCACGCGAGATAGGCGTGTTCGTCGGTGACTTGTACAAACCCCGCCATTTTCACGGTCACCGCTTCGCCATCCACTTCGAAGTCGAAATCACACGGCCGGCCCGTACGAGGCGACACGCAGTTCACCGCAATGTGCTGCGCGAGTTCGTCGAGTGTTTTCGGCGTGCCGTGCGCTTCCAGATACGCGGGCGTGGCGCACGTCACGTGCTCAAAGCTGCCGAGCCGCCTTGCGATCAGCCCGGAATCGGGCAATTCGCCAAGTTGCACGCTGCAGTCCACCCCTTCTCCGACCAGATCGACGGCGCGATTGCAGATGCCGATCGACAATTCGATATGCGGATAACGCGCGTGGAAATCAGGCAACGCGGGTACGACCAGCGCGGTGGCGACTGTATCGGGCAACTCGATGCGCAGACGGCCGCGCAGCCGCTCGTCGCGGCCGTGAAAGCCTGCTTCCAGATCGTCGATATCCGCAAGAATGCGCACGCAGCGCTCGTAACACTCGGCCCCTTCGGCTGTGAGATTGAGACGCCGCGTGGTGCGTGCGAGCAGTTGCACGCCGAGCAGCGCCTCGAGTTGTTGAATAGTCGTGGAGACGCTTGCACGCGGCATGCCCAGAGATTCGGCAGCGCGCGAGAAGCTGTTGGTATCGACGACGCGGATGAAAACACGCATGGCATGAACGCGATCGGTCACGGGAGTTTTCCTGTAGAAGCGATGAGTGCGATGACCGGCGCGCACCTTCGGGTGATGCGGAAGGAATGCCGGCAAGGTTCGCACCGAGGTTCACACTTTAGGCATCAGGACGGTTCGCGTGAATACATAAAAGTCGCAGATTCTTGCCTGCTTCTCCAGCTAGAGCGTGGGCAACTCGCCGCGCAAACGGCCGCTGTCCGCACCGCCAATAGCGCTTGCGTTCCCTGCACCCCCTCCAGTCATCAACCCGCTCACCAGTCCGGTCATGTCCGTGCCCGACGGCGCCTGATAAAGCCGCAGGCCCATCTCCGGCAGGATGGACAGCAGGTGGTCGAACACATCGCCCTGGATGCGTTCGTATTGCGCCCATGCGGTGACGGCGGTGAAACAATAGACTTCAATGGGAATACCTTCCGATTGCGGTTCCATCATTCGCACCATCATCGACATGTCCTGCCTGATCTCCGGATGTCGTTGCAGATACGCGAGCCCATATGCGCGGAAGGTGCCAATGTTCGTCAGCCGCCGCCGGTTGGCCGGCTCGCTGGCGAGCTCGCCGAGATTCTTGTTTGCCTGTGCGACTTCGAGCTGCTTTTCTTCCAGATAGTCGTGCAGCAAGCGGAATTGCTTGAGGCGCGCGGTTTCTTCATCGGTGAGAAAACGCACACACGTGGCATCTATTCGCAGCGTGCGCTTGATGCGCCGCCCGCCCGATTCGAACATCTGCCGATAGTTTCTATAACTCTCTGAGAACAGCTTGTAGGTGGGCACAGTGGTCACCGTGTTGTCCCAGTTCTGCACCTTCACGGTGTGCAGCGCGATGTCTTTGACGAAACCATCGGCGTTGGATTGCGGCATCTCGATCCAGTCGCCTATGCGCAGCATGTCATTCGATGTGAGCTGCGTGCTCGCCACCAACGACAACAACGTGTCCTTGAACACAAGCAGCAGGACAGCCGACAGCGCGCCGAGCCCGGACAACATCCAGAGCGGCGAGCGGTCGATCACGATAGACAGCACGAGCACGCCGCAGATCAACGCGAGCGCGAGCTTGCCGATCTGGATGTAGCCCTTGATTGAGCGTGTCTGCGCCTGCATGCTGGCCGCGTACACGTCTTGCCATGCGCTGAGCGCGCCGCCCATTGCGAAGAAGACGCAGACCCATGCGCCAGCGTGCGCGAGCCGCTCGATCACGTCCGCAAGATGACCAATATGCGGCACCTCGCCAATACCGATCGCCACCGCCGCGAACGGCACGGCGTACCAAAGCTGGTGATACGCGCGATGCCGGGCGAGCGCCTTGTCCCAGGCTTCGCGTTCGGTCAGCACGAGCAGGCGGTGCGCGAAATACAGCACGATGCGCGCGACCACCCACTGCGCGAACAGCGCGGCCAGAACGAGCATGAGCATGCCGAGCGCGAATTGGGCCCAGTGGTGCGTGGGGTAATGCTGCTGCACGGTGTCTGCAACACTGTCTATCAGGTCGTCCAGATTCAGATTCATGCGGGCAGTGTGGAACATAAATGGCGAACTTGACCACTACAAACGGAGCGACCCGTATTGTGCATGAAAGGCGGTGATGTGCTTTCGCCCATTGTTGCTTTCTCTACTGGGTTCTTCGTGCGCTCCATTATGATGAGGCCTTCGTGAATCCTCCCGCGCGCGAGCGCAACGCCTATGCGAACCGTCAAGCTGGAACATAACGACGACACCGTTCTCGATCCCTCCGATCCCCAACTGGTCATCCGCGGCTCCCTGCTGCTGGACGGCCATGAATGCGGCGGGTGGGAGCAGCGGCGCGACGGCACGTGGATTGCGCGGCTTTCAAAGTCCGGCGAGACGGTCGTCGCGGCGAGCCGTGACCAGCTCGTCGAGCGCCTGACGCTCGTTTCTCTCTGATCATCTGCCTTCGCTCATGTATCTGTCGATTCTGGCTGTAGGTATTGGCGGCGCGCTCGGTTCCCTGTTTCGATGGGTCCTCGGCCTGCGCCTGAACGCGTTGTTCCCCAATCTCCCGCTCGGGACGCTGGCTGCGAACGTTATTGCAGGTTATGTGATCGGCGTGGCGGTGGCGTGGTTCGCGCGCTTCCCCGGGGTATCGATGGAATGGCGGCTGTTCGTCATTACCGGCTTGATGGGCGGCCTGTCCACCTTCTCGACGTTCTCGGCTGAAGTTGTCGCGCATCTGCAGCAAGGGCGCTACGGTTGGGCTGCGGGCGAAATCGCGATCCACGTGACGGCCTCGGTTGTGATGACCATCCTGGGCATTGCGACGGTTTCGCTTACGCGCTGAAGCACCCGTGCACTCGTCGATGCAACCCGTCATCCGGCGTTATGAAGCCGCCGATCTGGACGCGGTCATAAGTGTGTTTCTGCGCTCGGTGCGCGAGGTGGCGTCGCGCGACTACGATGCGGGGCAGATCGCGGCGTGGGCGCAAGCGGATCGCGAAGTCTGGTCGCGTCGCCGGCTTGACCGGCCTACCTGGGTCGCGCTGATCGACGATGTAATCGCGGGTTTCACCGATCTTGAGAGCAACGGGCACATCGACATGTTGTTCGTCGATCCGGCCAGCCAGCGCAGGGGCGTGGCGAGCGCGCTGCTTGATACGGTGGAAAATGCGGCGCGTGTGCGAGGGCTCGCGGTCCTCAATACTGACGCGAGCATCACCGCCCGGCCGTTCTTCGAGAAGCACGGCTTTCAGGTTGTCCGCTCGCAGGATGTGGCGCTGCGCGGCCAACGGCTCACGAACTTCCGGATGGAGAAACGATTCAGCGCTGTATAGACAACTGAACGAAAAATAGTCCGGCCGGTCCCTGAAAACGCCAATTAGGTGTTTTCATGCCTTGTTTTAGGCGATTTGTTTGTTTAGACTGGGCCGCAACTTGTATAGACAGGACTTGCGATGATCAAATTGACCCCCGGCCACCTCACGCTGGCGCACCTGCGCCAGATCGCCCGCGGCTCCGACGCGTTAACCCTCGATCCGGCCAGCTTCGCGGCCATCGACGCTTCCGCGCAAACCGTTGCCGACATTGCCGCCAAAGGCGAGCCGGCCTACGGCATCAACACGGGTTTCGGCCGTCTGGCGAGCACCCACATTCCCGCCGATCAGCTTGAACTGTTGCAGCGCAATCTGGTGTTGTCGCATGCGGTGGGCGTGGGCGAACCCATGTCGCGCCCGGTCGTGCGTTTGCTGATCGCGTTGAAGGTGTCGAGTCTGGGACGTGGGCATTCGGGCATCCGCCGCGAGGTGATCAACGCGCTCATCACGCTGTTCAACGCCGATGTCCTGCCAGTTATCCCGGTCAAGGGTTCGGTGGGCGCATCCGGCGATCTGGCGCCGCTCGCGCATATGTCGACGGCGTTGCTCGGTATCGGCGAAGTCACCATCCGCGGTGAACGGGCGAGTGCGCTGGACGGTTTGCGTGTTGCTGGCCTCGAACCGATGACGCTTCAGGCCAAGGAAGGACTCGCGCTGCTTAACGGCACGCAGGCTTCCACGGCGCTGGCGTTGTACAACATGTTCGCTATAGAAGACCTGTACCGCACGGGACTGGTGTCGGGCGCGCTGTCGGTGGACGCGGCAATGGGTTCCGTCGTTCCCTTCGATGCCCGCATTCATTCGCTGCGCGGTCACGCCGGCCAGATTGATGCGGCTGCGGCGTATCGCACCTTGCTGGAAGGTTCCGGGATCAACTTGTCGCATCAGGATTGCGACAAGGTTCAGGACCCGTACAGCCTGCGTTGCCAGCCGCAAGTCATGGGTGCGTGCCTCGACCAGATGCGCCATGCAGCCGATGTCTTGCTGATCGAAGCGAATGCCGTGTCAGACAATCCACTGATCTTCCCGGACACCGGCGAAGTGCTATCAGGCGGCAATTTCCACGCAGAACCCGTTGCGTTCGCCGCCGATAACCTCGCTATTGCCGCTGCGGAAATTGGTGCGTTGGCGGAGCGCCGGATCGCGTTGCTGATCGATGCGACCTTGTCCGGTTTGCCGCCGTTTCTAGTTCGCGATGGCGGTGTAAATTCGGGCTTCATGATCGCTCATGTGACTGCAGCGGCGTTGGCATCGGAGAACAAGACCTATGCGCATCCGGCATCGGTTGACTCATTGCCCACATCGGCGAATCAGGAAGACCACGTCTCCATGGCAACGTTCGCTGCCCGCAAGCTCGGTTATATTGCGGAAAATGTAGCGCATATTCTCGCCATCGAATTGCTGGCGGCGGCGCAAGGCGTCGATCTGCGCGCGCCGCATCAAACCAGCCCGCGCCTCGCCGAAGTGATGAAGACGCTGCGCTCGGAAGTCGCGCATTACGATCTCGATCACTATTTCGCACCGGATATCGAGGCGATCGCGAAGCAGGTGGTCAGCGGCGATATTGCGAAACATTGCCCGCTGTCGTTTGTTTCGGAAGTTCAATCGCACGTTTAACCGGACGCCACACGCCCAGCATGAGCACGCCCGCGTATCAGGAAATCAAGGATCACATTCTCACGCGCATTCATGCGGGGGAGTGGAAGGAAGGCGATCAGGTGCCTTCCGAAAACGAACTGGCGCGCGAGTTCAAAGTCGCGCGCATGACGGTCAATCGCGCGCTGCGCGAACTGACCGCCGAGCAGATCCTGACACGTGTGCAGGGCGCGGGCACGTTCGTGGCGCAGCCGAAATATGCGTCGACGCTCGTGGAAATTCGCAGTATCTCCGACGAAATCACCGGACGCGGTCATGTGCATCGGGCAGAAGTGATGCATTTGGGTGCGTCCGTACTGGACGAACGTCTCGCGCTGGAAATGCAGCTCACCGAGGGCAGCCCGGTGTTTCATTCGCGGGTGCTGCACTTCGAAAACGACTTGCCGATCCAGTTGGAAGAGCGCTGGGTCAACCCCGCGCTCGCACCGGAATATGCGCGCCAGGATTTCACCAAGATCACGCCGAATCAGTACCTGATGGTCGCGGCGCCTTTGCAGCGGGTTGAATATCGGATTGAAGCGGCGCTTCCCGATGAGAGCACGGGCCTCGCACTATCGATGAAACCCGGCGAGCCGTGTCTCATGCTGCATAGGCGGACGTGGTCGCGGGACGCGGTGGCGTCGGTGGCGAACCTCTGGCATCCCGGCGATCGATATCAATTCACGGGTCATTTCTAGACCCTTTCAGGCCCTTTTCAGCCTGACACTCGCACCGGACCCTCCCCAGGTTCGGTTGAATTCTTGTGGAAACCGCAATACAGCGCACTGTAGCGCCAGCGATTCCCCGAATTCAAAGGCGCGCTCGCGCTTTATTCAGCAATAAATTCCGAAATACCTTCCTCAATTCCGCCTTGCCGGCCATTTCGGCGCGATTATTGCGCTTTCAACAATGATGTTTCGCCTAAATAAGGGTTTTCCCTCAAGGTTCCGAAGCATAGACTTCTTACATCCGAAACAAATTCAGAAACCGCTTACATCCCTCTGAGATTGTTTCGAGACCACATACAAAATACTGGAGGTTTCACCATGTTCAAGTCACTTATTCCCGCAGTTGTTATCGTGTCGGCATTGGCAGCTCCGACGTTCGCGTTTGCGCAAAGCACTGACAACAACGGTCCGCTGACGCGTGCTGAAGTGAAGGCGCAACTGGTTCAACTGGAAAAGGCAGGGTACAACCCGGCTGGCGACCAGATCGACTACCCGGCGAACATCCAGGCAGCTCAAGCTCGTGTGAATGCGCAAGACGGTCAGGCAGCAACGGCATATGGTCCTTCGACCAGCGGCACCTCGGCAGCGGGCGTGCGTAGCTTGGCTGTACCGGCGCAAAACGCTCCCGGTTCGGTGTTCTTCGGTCACTAAGCCGACGCTGAGCAAATGTGAAGTGGGCCTGGCTCGATCAGGTCCGGCGCAAGACTCGATTGAATAGTGGTTTGTTCTTTCGGGCGCAGCGCCAAATGAAAAACTCGCCCTCCGCATGAACGCGGCCGGCGAGTTTTTTTTCGTTCAGATCAGAGGTTGCTTTAGCCGCGTGATGCGTCGGCTTGACAAGATCAGACTGATTAACGTGAGCGCTGCGTCACTCCGGTGACTTCGCTCCACATGCACGAATCACGAGCTTGACCACTTCCTCCGTGGACGCATCAAAGCCCTTCTGTGAAAGCGCGCGTTTGCCTTTCAGCGCCCGGATCTGGGCATCAAAATCTGCGTAGTGCTGCGTCGTGGCCCAGATCATGAACATCAGCGTCTGCGCGTCGGTGGGAGCGAGCAAACCTCGGGCAATCCATCCATCGATCACGATCACTCGCGTTTCAAGCCACGGCTTGACGCGCTCGTTCAAGATGTCCTGCATGTGGACCGCGCCGTGAATGATCTCGCTTGCCCACACCTTCGAGCCGAGCGGACGCCGCCTCGACAATTCCATTTTCGTACGCACGTAGCCGCCAATTGCTTCGACCGGGTCATCGCTGGACTCGAAGGTGTCCGCCGCACGATGCCAGTCTTCGAACAAATCCTCAAGCACGCGTCGATAAAGCGCCAGCTTGGTCGGAAAGTAATAATGCAGGTTAGCTTTCGGCAAGCCTGCACGTTCCGCGATCATCGCGGTACTCGCGCCTTCGAGTCCGCGCTCGGCGAACACAGCCTCGGCGCACGCTAAGAGATGCGCTTCATTGGTCTCACGAATATGTGCCTTGCGCCGCCGCAATGGAACGGGCGCAACATCGTTTTTCGTCGCCTCGGCTGTCGCTTCGTCATCTCTCATTGTTTTCCTTGCGTGGCGCTGTGCGCCTTTTCCATCTTGATCGCGCCTCATTCTATGCGCTTTGACGCCACCGCTGCATAGCCTGTCGTTTCGCTTTTTCAAGACTTTGCTGCATTGCAATGGCACGCTTCTCGCTATGCTTTTACTCTAATCGAAAACCTCGAAAGACGTTGATTTGCAAATATTAATCGGCTACAACCTGTCCAGTTGGACAGGATTTGGAAGGCGACGGATCGAGACGGATTCGCCGCTACGAAGCGGATGAAGTGAGCGGATAAATGTTGCACCGCTACCGTGCGCCAGCGCCCCAAAAGCCGACGCCGATGCACCAGATTCGTATCAGTCAAAACCCTAAATCGAGCAACAAGCAAGGAGAACGCGAAATGGACGCGGTGACCGATTCAGCGCTGGATACGTCGATCAGAGTCAACGGCGAACGTCTTTGGGACAGTCTCATGACGATGGCGAAAATTGGCGCGACGCAAAAGGGTGGCGTATGCCGGCTTGCGCTCACTGATCTCGATCGCGAAGGACGCGACCTGATCGTCAGTTGGGCGAAGGAAGCGGGTTGCACGGTCAAGGTGGACCAGATGGGCAACGTGTTCATGCGCCGTGCCGGGCGCAATGCAGACGCCGCGCCGGTTGTGACCGGCTCGCATGCAGACTCGCAGCCCACCGGCGGCCGCTTCGATGGCATCTACGGCATCCTGGGCGGCATCGAAGTGATTCGCTCGCTGAATGATCGTGGCATCGAGACCGAACACCCGGTGGAAGTCGTGATCTGGACCAACGAGGAAGGCTCGCGTTTCGCGCCTGCCATGGTCGCGTCTGGCGTGTTTGCCGGCGAGTTCACGCTCGACTACGGGTTGTCCCGCAAGGACGTGGATGGCAAGACAATTGGCGAGGAACTCAAGCGTATTGGTTATGCGGGTGATGAGCCGTGCGGCGGTCGCAAGCTGCACGCAGCGTTCGAACTGCACATTGAACAAGGGCCGATTCTCGAAGCGGAAAACATGACAATCGGCGTGGTCACCGACGCGCAAGGGCAGCGCTGGTACGAGATCACGCTGACCGGTCAGGACGCGCATGCGGGTCCTACGCCCATGCCGCGTCGTCGCGATGCGTTGCTCGGAGCATCGCGTGTGGTCGAGTTGGTGAACCGCATCGGGCTCGATAATGCGCCGCTGGCGTGCGCGACGGTCGGCATGATGCAGGTGCATCCGAATTCGCGCAACGTGATCCCAGGTCGCGTGTTTTTTACCGTCGATTTCCGGCATCCCGACGACGCCGTGCTCGCAAAAATGGACGCCGCATTGCGTGCGGGCGTGGAGAAGATCGCGAGCGCCGGAGGGCTCGAAACGCAGCTTGAACAGATCTTCTATTACGCACCTATCGCCTTCGACGCCGCATGCGTGAAGTCCGTGCGCGCAGCCGCCGAACGCTTTGGTTATGCGCATCGGGACATCGTCTCGGGCGCAGGACACGACGCGTGTTACCTCTCGAGGGTCGCGCCCACGTCAATGGTCTTCGTGCCTTGTGTCGATGGGATCAGTCATAACGAGATCGAAGATGCCTCCGAGGAATGGATCGAGGCAGGCGCAAACGTGCTGCTTCACGCCATGCTCGAACGCGCGGGCCGTTAAGCCTGGATTGGCTTTAGTCGAAAGACCATTCGCTTCCTCACTTTGAAGAAGGAACGTGTATGACCATGAAGCACATTGGCGACATTGCATCGAACCGGCTGTCGCAAGAGCAACTGTCGTGTCAGTTTTCAGATGTGGCGCCGTTACTCGATCCCACTGCGGCGGCTGCAGCGTCGAGCCGTTGCCACTACTGCTACGACGCACCGTGCATCAACGCGTGCCCCACAAAAATAGATATTCCCAGCTTCATCCGCAAGATAGGTAACGGCAACATGAAGGGCGCGGCAATGGATATCTTGTCGGCCAATCCTCTAGGCGGCGCATGCGCACGCGTATGTCCAACTGAAATTCTTTGCGAAGGGGCCTGCGTAAGAAATCATCAGGATGACAAACCAGTTCAGATAGGTGCATTGCAGCGTCACGCTACCGACTGGGCAATGGCACGCGGCGAGCCGCTCTTCAAGCGTGCGGCGGATACGGGACGTCATGTGGCCGTGATTGGCGCGGGTCCAGCGGGACTGGCGTGTGCGCATCGCCTTGCAATCGATGGCCACCGGGTCACGCTCTTCGACGCCCGGCCCAAGCCCGGCGGCCTGAACGAATACGGCATCGCGGCATACAAGGTGGTCGACGATTTCGCTCAACGCGAAGTGGAGTGGTTGTATTCGGTAGGTGGTATCGAAGTGAAGAACGACGTGATGCTCGGTCGTGACGTGACGCTGAGCGACTTGCGAAAGCAGCATGACGCCGTGTTTCTCGCCATTGGCCTGGGCGGTGTGCGCGCGCTTGAATTAGAGGGTGAGACGCTGCAGGGCGTGTACAACGCGGTTGATTTCATCGAGCAGGTGCGTCAGGCGGATGCTCTTGCGAGCGTGCCCGTGGGGCGTCGCGTGGTGGTGATCGGCGGCGGCAACACGGCCATCGATGCAGCGGTGCAAAGCCGCAAGCTGGGTGCCGAAACGGTCACGATGGTGTACCGGCGGGGTGTAGAGAACATGGGCGCAACGTGGGCCGAACGCGAGTTCGCGCAGGTCAACGGCGTGACGATCGTCACGCATGCGAAGCCCGTGCGTTTGACCGATGCAGATGGCCAGGTTACGGGCGTCGAATTCGAAAACCCGCAAGGCGAGCGCTTCGTCATTGAAGCCGACATGGTGCTGAAGGCGATCGGTCAGACGCTCGCGCCCGACGGCCTGGAAACTGACATGCTCACGCTCGACGGCAGCCGTATCGCGGTGGATTCGAACGGCCGCACTTCGCTCGATAACGTCTGGGCCGGCGGCGATTGCGCGGCCACAGGTGGCCTTGACCTGACCGTGCAGGCGGTACAGGACGGCAAGATTGCCGCCGAGTCCATCCATGCGTTCTTTGCGGCAACGGCCATCAAGGCCGCATAAAAAACACCCCTACGATAATACGGGAGCCAAGTCATGGCCGATCTTCGCAATACGTTTGCCGGCATCAACTCGCCGAATCCTTTTTGGCTCGCATCAGCACCGCCCACCGATAAAGCCTACAACGTCAATCGCGCCTTCGAAGCGGGTTGGGGCGGCGTTGTATGGAAAACCCTCGGGCTCGACCCGCATGTGGTGAACGTGAGTTCGCGTTATGGCGCGGTTCAGTGGAACGGCCAGCGCATCGCAGGGCTGAACAATATTGAACTGATCACCGACCGGCCGCTCGACATCAACCTGAAGGAGATCTCCCAGGTCAAGCGCGACTGGCCCGATCGCGCGATGATCGTCTCGCTGATGGTGCCGTGCAACGAGCGCGACTGGAAGTGGATCTTGCCGTTGGTGGAGGACACCGGCGCCGATGGCGTAGAACTGAATTTCGGTTGCCCGCACGGCATGAGCGAGCGCGGCATGGGCGCGGCGGTCGGTCAGGTGCCCGAATACGTGGAGATGGTCACGCGCTGGGTGAAGGAAGGCACGAAGCTGCCGTGCATCGTCAAGCTGACACCGAATATCAGCGATATCCGCACCAGCGCACGCGCGGCTTACAAAGGCGGCGCGGACGCGGTGTCCCTGATCAACACCATCAATTCGATAGTCGCGGTAGACCTGGACCTCATGGCACCGATGCCGACAGTCGACGGCAAGGGTACGCATGGTGGATACTGCGGCCCGGCGGTAAAACCGATCGCGCTGAACATGGTGGCGGAGATTGCGCGGGACGTGGAAACGCCTGATCTGCCGATCTCCGGCATTGGCGGTATTTCGTCATGGCGCGATGCGGCCGAGTTCATGGTTCTGGGCGCAGGCAACGTGCAGGTTTGTACAGCCGTCATGCACTATGGCTTTCGCATAGTCTCCGATCTCGCGGACGGTCTTTCGAACTGGATGGACGAAAAAGGCTATGCCACGCTCGACGATATCCGCGGACGGGCGGTGCAGAATGTGACTGACTGGAAGTATTTGAATCTGAAGTACGACATCAAGGCGCGCATCGACCAGGACAAGTGCATTGAGTGCGGCCTGTGTCACATCGCTTGCGAAGATACGGCGCATCAGGCGATCATGCGCGAGAAGGACGGCAAGCGGCATTTCGAAGTCATCGATTCGGAATGCGTCGGGTGCAATTTATGCATGCATGTGTGCCCGGTCGAGCAATGCATCACGATGGAACGCGTGGATGCCGGCGAATATGCGAACTGGACGACCCATCCGAACAATCCGGCACGCGTGGACGCCGACGTTGAAGAAAGCGTGAAGGCCGCATAGAGTTGAGAACCCGTATAAAAAGTAGCGCATGTCACTGACGTCCCCCGACGGCCGACGCCCGGACTGGAATCGCAGCCTGATCCGCGGGCGCGGACCGCAACGATCTTGAGGAGATCAACCTGATGAAGAAGACAGCGCATTCCGTCGACCCGCAGTTCGCGGCCGGCGCCAGCGGTAGTCTATATAACGACGACCTGGCGCCAACCACGGCCGCGCAGCGGACGTGGAAGTGGTATCACTTTGCCGCGCTGTGGGTCGGCATGGTGATGAATATTGCGTCGTACATGCTCGCGGCCGGGCTCACGGAGGAAGGCATGTCGCCGTGGCAGGCGGTGCTGACCGTGTTGCTCGGCAACATGATCGTGCTCGTGCCCATGCTGCTGGTCGGTCATGCAGGTGCGAAGCATGGCATTCCGTACGCCGTGCTGGTGCGCTCATCGTTCGGTACGAAAGGCGCGAGGTTGCCGGCGTTGTTGCGAGCGATCGTTGCATGCGGATGGTACGGAATCCAGACATGGCTCGGCGGCAGTGCGATCCATACGCTCCTGAATATCCTCACCGGTAACTCGACGCCCGGTACGCCGCTGCCTTTCCTGGACATCACGCTCGGGCAACTGGCGTGTTTCCTGTTCTTCTGGCTGATCCAGGTTTATTTCATCTTGCGCGGTACGGACTCCATTCGTTTCCTCGAAAGCTGGTCCGCGCCGATCAAGGTGGTGATGTGCCTCGCGCTGGTGTGGTGGGCGACCTCGAAGGCGGGCGGTCTTGGCTCCATGCTCGCGCAGCCGTCGCAGTTCGTCGCTGGCGGCAAGAAGGAGGGAATGTTCTGGGCCACCTTCTGGCCGGGTCTCACGGCCATGGTCGGGTTCTGGGCCACGCTTGCGTTGAACATTCCGGACTTCACGCGTTTTGCGCGCTCGCAGAAGGATCAGATCATCGGGCAATCGATCGGTCTGCCGGCACCCATGGCGCTGCTGTCCGTCATCTCGGTGGTGGTGACCTCAGCTACCGTGGTGATCTATGGCAAGGCGATCTGGGATCCTATCGACCTGACCAGCCGCATGACGGGCATTGGCGTGGGCGTGGCGCTGGTCATCCTGACGCTCGACACCATGAGCTGTAATCTGGCCGCTAACCTCGTGGGTCCGGCTTATGACTTTTCGAGTCTCTGGCCGAAGGGGATTTCGTATCGCGTGGGCGGAATGATTACCGCGTTCATTGCTATTGTGATGATGCCGTGGAAGATTTTAGCTACTACCCAGGGCTACATTTTCACGTGGCTCGTGGGTTACTCGGCGCTGCTCGGACCGGTGGCGGGTATTCTCATGGTCGACTACTTCCTGATCCGCGGCACGCGCCTGAACACGCGCGAACTCTTCAACGAGAATGGCGAATACAGCTACACGGGTGGCTGGAACATGGCAGCGGTGGTCGCGTTGCTCGTGGGTGTATTGCCCAACTTGCCCGGCTTCCTGCACACGGCATTTCCAGGAGCGTTTCCCAACGTACCCGCATTCTTCAACACGCTTTACACCTATGCATGGTTCGTGGGCCTTGCGCTCGCATCGATTGTTTATGGCGCATGGATGAAGATGGGCAAGCGCCCGACGGCGCGGATTGCCAGCGCGTAGTATTTATAGCAACCACATTGAGTGGGACCAGAGTAAGCCGCTAAAGCGCCAACTCTGGTCGACATGGAGACAGCAAGATGACGATCCTGATTCGCGGCGGCACGGTGATTGACGCGGACCGTACTTATCGAGCGGACGTGTTGTGCGCAGACCCGAAGGACGGCGGCACGATCCTGCAGATCGGCCTCGATCTCGACGTACCGGCGGGTACCGAAACGGTCGATGCATCGGGCCAGTATGTGATGCCCGGTGGTATCGATCCACACACGCACATGGAGCTGCCGTTCATGGGCACCACGGCGAGCGACGACTTCTATACGGGGACGGCGGCAGGGTTGTCGGGCGGCACGACGAGCATTATCGATTTCGTGATTCCAAGTCCGAAGCAACCGCTGATGGAAGCGTTTCACTTGTGGCGCGGCTGGGCGGAGAAGGCGTCGGCCGACTACGGTTTTCACGTGGCGGTGACGTGGTGGGACGAGTCTGTGCATCGCGACATGGGCACGCTGGTGCATGACTATGGCGTGTCGAGTTTCAAGCACTTCATGGCGTATAAAAACGCCATCATGGCCGACGATGAAGTCCTCGTGAACAGCTTCACCCGTTCACTCGAACTGGGCGCGTTGCCCACTGTGCATGCCGAGAACGGCGAACTCGTGTTCCAGCTTCAGAAGCAATTACTTGCGAAAGGCTTCACGGGACCTGAAGCACATCCGTTGTCGCGGCCGCCTGAAGTGGAGGGCGAGGCGGCGAACCGCGCGATCAGGATCGCGCAGGTGCTGGGCGTGCCCGTCTATATCGTGCATGTGTCGTCGAAAGATGCCGTCGATGTCATCACGCGTGCACGCAGTGAAGGTCAACGCGTGTTCGCGGAAGTGCTGCCGGGGCATCTGGTGATCGATGAATCCGTGTATAGCGATCCCGACTGGACTCGTGCCGCAGCGCATGTGATGAGCCCGCCGTTTCGTACGAGCGAGCATCGCGAGGCGTTGTGGCGTGGTCTGCAATCGGGGCAACTGCACACCACGGCGACTGACCACTGCGTATTTTGTGCATCGCAGAAAGCGATGGGCCGCGAGGACTTCACGCGCATCCCCAACGGTTGCGGCGGGGTGGAAGACCGCATGTCGATCCTCTGGCACCACGGCGTGAACAAAGGACGCTTGACGCCAAACGAGTTCGTACGCGTGACCTCGACCAACGCCGCGCAGATTTTTAATCTGTTCCCACGCAAGGGTGCGATCCAGGTGGGGGCGGATGCCGACATCGTGGTGTGGGATCCGGCCGCGACCAGGACAATCTCGGTCAAGACCCATCACCAGAAGGTGGATTTCAACGTGTTCGAAGGCATGACCGTGCAGGGCGTGGCGACTCATACGCTGACGCGTGGCGCGCTTGCATGGGCGGACGGCGACCTGCGCGCGGTCAAGGGCGCGGGGCAGTATCTGAAGCGTCCGCCGAACGGCGCTTATTTCGATGCGACGCGGATTGCCAACCATTTGAAAGAGCCGCATCCGATCCATCGCGAGGGTGACAAGGTCGTGAAGGCGGCTTGAGGTTTGTTTCAATGAAGGCCCCGTGTTCTTAGCCTGGAATGCGGGGCCTTTGTCTGTTCAGACGGTCGCTTCATCGCGCGCCGGCGCTTTCGCTTCCCGGCACGCGCGGATCCTCTCCACAACATGCGCGGCGTCCCGGGCAACGCCAGAAAAGCGGCCCGATCCCCACGTATGCAGCCACGGCAAGCCGACAAAATAGAGACCGTCCAGCGGGGTCAGGCCACGCGTGTGCGCAGGATAACCGCAGCCGTTGAAAATTGGCGCATCGAGCCAGCTAAAGTCCGGCGTGAAGCCGATGCACCACACGATCGAGCCTATTCCGCTCGCTTGCAGATCGAGCGTGGTGCGTTCTTCCGCAGGCGACCAAACGGGCTCATAGCGCGATCCTGGCGGGGCTTCGATTCCATTCTTTTCAATGTACGCATCGATTCCCGCGTTGATGCCGTTGAAGGTCTTGTCCGCGCTGTCGAGATTCTCCCTCAGGTTGGGGGCGAAATGAAGTACACCGTCCTGCAGATCCTGAAGCCGCCCGTACAGTTCCATGCCCTCGGCCGCGAACTTGCGAAAATCAATATCACGGCCACCATCACGCCCGGTCACATAGTGATTGGTGTTGTCGCGTACGCCTTCACGCAGTGGATGCTGATCGACCGGCATGTCGTAATACTTCATGTCAGCGAGCCAGTCGACCACGTCGCGTCCTCTGTAAAAGCGCGCGCAACGCGGCGCTTCGCCTACGGCGAGAATTACCTTGCGTCCGGCCAGATGCAGGTCTTCCGCGATCTGCGCGCCCGATTGGCCCGATCCGACCACTAGTACCGCGCCTTCGGGCAAAGCCTGCGGGTTGCGATATTCCGACGACTGGATTTGTTTAATGGAACGCGGCAGGCGTTCTGCCATGCGTGGCACGATTGGCGTGTGATAACCGCCTGACGCTACCACGACCTGGTCCGCCGTGAACCGCCCCTGATCGGTGGATACACCGAAGCCGCCTTCGCTATTACGTGTGACCCGCTGCACCTCCACGTGCTCGACCACCGGCGCATCGACCGTCCTGATGAAGCCATCGAGATACTCGATGATCTCGTCCTTCTTCATGAAGCCATGCGGATCGTCGCCGGTGTAGGGGTAGCCGGGCAGTGCACATTGCCAGTTCGGCGTGACCAGGCAAAACGCATCCCAGCGTTGCGTGCGCCACGTATGCGTCACCGTGTTTTTTTCCAGCACGAGATGATCGATACCCGCTTGCTTCAGGTAATAGCTGACAGACAATCCTGCCTGACCGCCACCCACCACAATGACGCTGGCGTGCGTCGCGTTGCCCGATGTTTGCGACATGATTCGTCCTTTCGAAAGAGTGGCGCTCAGACGAGCGCGATGACCCGGACTTTCGCGTCCGGTTCACCGAGAAAGCGTTCGGCTTCGACTTCAATCTGCGCGAGCTGGTCCATTGCCGCCGAGCATGCAAAGCCGTACTTTTCGCGCACGCGTTCCGAGGCAATGTTCAGCGCTTCACGGGCGCGCAAGACGAAGTCCTGGAGCGGATAATCCTCACCCGGCGTGAAGAAATCGCTGACCACTTGCGATGGCGAATAGCAGTTTTCTTCGCTGTTATCGGGCCACTGGATTAGAAAATGCATGACCGGCATGACGGGTTCCTAAAGGGTTGGAAGAGAGCGGCTTGCAAGCAAGGCGCTGTAAATGTCGAGGTGCTTTCTTGCCGATGCCTGCCAGCTCATGCGATCGAGCAGCGCGGGCACGGCATGATTGAAGTCGGTTGGATGCCGGCCATCGATCACACGTTCGAGCGCGTCAGCTATTGACGCTGGATCGGTGGGCGTGGCCCAGCAGCACAGCGAGTTGTCCAGGTATTCGGTGAACGGCGCAATGTTCGACGCCACGACCGGCGTGCCGCATGCAAGCGCTTCGAGGACGACCAGGCCGAAACCTTCGCGCAGCGAGACCATGGCGAGGACATCGGCACAACGAAAAAGCGCAGGCATGTCGGCGTCATCAAGCGGACCGGTAACGCTCACCGCTTGCGACAGCTTGAACCCCGCCACGCGATCCATGAAGGCTCGGGCGTAAGCGTCGTGATCGAGCAGGCTTGCACCGCCCGCGATCACCAGACACGCGTGCGGATGATGTTTGACCAGTTCCGCGAACGCATCGAGCAGGCGGAGCGTGTTCTTGCGCGCTTCAATGCCACCGACTGCCAGTACGACCGGTCCGCTGCCATCAATTCCAAGACGCTGCCGTAATCGTTCATCGTGATGCGTCCGCTGGGTCGAATAGCGTTTAAGATCGACGCCGTTCGGCACCGTCGCTGCTGTTATCCCGTACTTTTCGCGCATCTCGCGCGTCCATACTTCACTCACGCACAGCACACGGTCTGCATCCCGCCATGCACGGGTTTGCCAGGCGGCGAGGCGCGGGTTGTCGAAGTGATCCAGGTGATGAACGGTCCGTACAAAACCTGCTATTTCAGCTTCAGCGGCCAACTCGGCAAGCGCGTTTCCGCTGATGCTGTCTTGCGCGTGCAGCACGTCGAAACTTCGTGGATCGCAGGCTTTGATGCAGGCTTTGAGCGCGCGCAGCCGCGCGTCGACGAGTGCGACTGTGTTGTGTTGCGGGCCTTCGATGGTAGCGAGAATCACGCGGCATGGCGGCTCCCGGAAGAGCGATTCTCCGGCCGCTGCCGGCGCGAAGAGCGTCACGTCGTGGCCTTCGTCAACAAGCGCGCTCGCGAGTTCCAGCGCGTGCACCACACCACCGCGCGGATTCACCGAGTGCGTGGTGAGGGCAATCCGCATTAAACGAGGCGCCGCAGTGGAGGTCATGTCAGGCTCCGTTAGCTTCCGACGATGAACGCGTCGTCGTCGAAGTTCCACAACTCCGCCGATTGGCCACCTTCGTGCAGCACCACTTTGCGCGAGGCATCGACCGTACCAATCACCGCGCACGCCAGCTCACGTTCAACGAACAACTGCGCTACCTGATCTGTGTGTTCTTTACGCACGGACATCACGAAGCCGAAGCTGGGAAACGCGCTTAACCAGCGCAGACGATCGTGTGCAGGCGGTGCGGGCAGACGCGAAAGATCGATGCTGGCGCCCACGCCGGAGCATTCGAGCAGCATCAGCGCGGTGCCGAGCGTGCCGGCCATGCTGATGTCCTTGGCGGCATCGCAGAGACCGCTTTCGGCGAGCATCGGCAACAACTCAAGGTCGGCACGCAAGCGCGCGGAGGGTGCGCCGACCGATGCATTCCAGAACGGATACGGATCTTCAAACGCGCCACGTAAATCGACCGCCATCATCAGGCTGTCGCCGGGGCGAGCATTGAAACTGGACAGCAGTGTGTTCGCGCGTCCGAGAATGGCAACGGCAAGTTGAGCCTGATCGCTGCGTGTATTGCTATGGCCGCCGACTATCGGCACGCCGTAGGCGGTCGATGCCGCCGCCATACCCGCCAGCACGTCTTCAGCCGCGCCCAGACCGTCGCTCCAGAGTGCGTCGACGACAGCGATCGGGCGGCCGCCCATAGCGTAGATATCGCTGACGTTAACCATCACGCTGCTGTAGCCTGCGAACCAGGGCATGTCGCGCACGAAGTCGCTGACCAGCCCTTCGATGGCGAACAGCAGGTGAGAGTCCCCGTCGGCAATGGCCGCGCAGTCGTCGCCTATGGTGACCGCTTTTGAGTCGATGGAAGCGCCACGCGGCAAATGCCGGGCAAGCGTCGACATCACGCCCGCGATATCGGTCTTGTGGCGAAAGCCGCGCGTTTCCCTTAACGCGGCGACGAGGTCGGCCACCGTCATGACGCGATCCGCGCGGGCGAATGCTGCGTGGTGAAACCGCTTCGCGGTGTCGCACAAGGCGGGTAGAACGCGAGGTCCGCCTGCATCAGATGATGCGGCCGGCCATGCATGAGTTCTTCAGAGAGCGTGGTCCAGTGCAGCGCATGAAACAACGGCGCGTTCTGGCTTTGCACATGGGCGAGGAAAGTCGTGCAGCCAAGCGCGTGCGCGCTGCTGACCGCCAGCTTGATCAGTGTTGCGCCAATCTTGCCATGCCGCCGAAACGCAGCATGCACGGCGAGCCGCGAGCCGGTCCATACACCAACTTCACCCTCGTGAATGCGCACCGTGCCGACCACCTGCTCAGGCATTCCGCCAACACAACTCACCGCCACGAGCAGTTGCGCGCGTTCATCGATTTCATCGCGGTCATCGCCGATAAAAATCCCCTGCTCGATGCAGAACACCGCCCGCCGCAGCTTATACGCTTCGTTCGCTTCCCACGGCAGCGTGGTCCACTTGATCGTGAAGCTAGCGGGGGTGTAGAGCCTTGCAAGATCTTCGGTATCGGCGAGCATGATCAGACCTCGTAGGATGATAACGACGAACACGCGCCGCATTTGCCGCAGCCCGCCTTGATATCGGCGGAGCGCATGCCGCCCGCCGACACCATCGCGCCGAGTGGCTGCAAGACCGACTTCATGAACTCCGGCGAGGGTGCGGGATGATCCTCGAGCGGCGTGCCGCTGATCGGCACGAACGGGACCACGAACGGATACACGCCGAGATCCACCAGCTCGCGCGAGATAGAGAGAATGGCTTCGGCAGTGTCGCCGAGACCCGCGAGGATGTAGGTGCTCACCTGCCCCCGGCCAAAGACCGCCACGGCCGCCCTGAAGGCTTCCATGTAGCGCGAGATGGGTACGCTCGCCTTACCCGGCATGAGCTGTTCACGCAGCGCGGGCGTGACTACTTCGACATGCATGCCAAGCGTATCGATGCCGCTTGCACGCATGCGCTCGAACCACTTGTCGTCGTCGGGTGGTTCGCATTGCGCCTGGATCGGCAGGTCGACTGCGGCCTTGATCGCGAACGCGCTTTCGCACAGGATCCGCGCACCACGATCCTTCGTCGGCGGGGTGCCGGTGGTCAGGACCATATGCTTGACGCCATCGAGCAACACGGCTGCGCGCGCGACTTCCGCTAATTGCTCGGGCGTCTTGCGGGCGATCGTCCTGCCGGCCGCAAGCGATTGCCCGATAGCGCAGAACTTGCAGGTCTTCTTGCGGCTTTCGTACCGGATGCAGGTTTGCAGCACGGTCGTGGCAAGCACGTCCGAACCATGCAGCGTAGCGATGTGCGAGTAGGGCACGCCGTCGAAGGTCTGCATGGCGTAGAAACGCGGCGCCTTCGGGAAGCTGATGTTTGCGATGGGGATCGAGCCGCGTAACAACGCGCTGCTGCCGTGGGCGTCGGGTGCGGATGCCACGAACGGCGAGTGCCAAGCGGTGTTCGTATGCACAGGCACCATGATGGTCACGCCGTCGATGGTGACCGCCTTGTGATCGGACGGACCCGCGCCGCCGCGACGGCTGGCCACGCTGAGACCCGCGTCCGGATCGGCGAGACGCAAGCCCGCCGATTGCAGTTCAGTCATCAATTGCCGGCTCACGGCCGACAAGGTCTCGTTCGCGTTCAAGGTGCAATCCCCCGGTTGAAGGTGAGAAGCTGTTCATGGGTGCCGACGTGACTGCCGGCCGGTCGTTGATCGCGAGGCTCAGCAATTCGGGCCGCGCGTAATGGCCAACCGAATCCATCATGCGTTTGCGTTTAGTGATCAGCGACATATCCAGGTCAGCAATCACCAATCCTTCGCCCTCGCGCAGCGGCGGGGCCAGGTGCTGGCCTTCGGGCGAGATGATCGCCGTGTTGCAGCCGCCGCGAAGCGCCTTCTGCAGGCCGGGATCTTTCGTGATCGACTCGATCTGCGGTTCGGTCAGCCAGCCCGTGGAATTGATCACGAAGCAGCCGGATTCCAGTGCGTGATGCCGGATGGTCACCTCAATCTGTTCGCCAAAGATGGGACCGACCAGCGAGCCCGGAAACTGGCTGCAATGAATCTCTTCGTGCTGGGTCATCAGCGCATAACGCGCGAGCGGGTTGTAGTGCTCCCAGCATGCGAGCGCACCCACTCGGCCGATGCTGGTTTCCGCTACCTTCAGGCCGGCCGCGTCGCCCATGCCCCAGATCATCCGTTCGTGAAACGTCGGCGTGATCTTGCGGCGTTTGAGCAGCAGCTCGCCGTCAGTATTAAAGATCAGTTGTGCGTTATATAAGCTGCCGTGATCGCGCTCGTTCACGCCGAGCACGACGACCATGCCGTGCCGCAGCGCCCGCTCCGCCACCGCGTGCGTCACCGGACCGGGAACGACTACGGCTTCGTCGTAGAGACGCATGTGTTCGGCACCCGATGCCACCGGCGCCCGCACGAAAGAAAAGTACGGGTAGTAAGGCAGGAACGTCTCGGGGAAGACGATGAGTTGAACGCCCTGGCGTGCAGCATCGTCGATCGTTCCGAGGACTTTCTCGAGGGTGCCACCGGGCCGTGCGAGGTCCGGTGCTATCTGGACCGCGGCGGCGCGGACAATTCTCTTGTCGGGCATGGTCGTTCCGTGTGATGAGAGGCTTCGGACCTGCGTCAGACAGTCCAGGTGTTGATGATCAGCGCGCCGTCTTTCCGATGCAGCAACTGGATGTCGAGCACGTCGAGCGGGCTGATTGGCTTGATGCCTTCGATCAGCGACGCTTCTCCCTGGCCATACAACGCTTGCAGCGCAAAGCGGCATGCATAGACCTTGCCGCCTTCCTCCATGAACTTCTGGATCTGCTTGTTGAAGTTCAGATGGCCCGGAAACGCTTCGTCGCCGAGAGTCGGAAAGCCGCGTTGCAGCCCGAGCGTTACGCCCGGCCCATACAGCAGCACCGAGGTTTCGAAGCCTTTGCGCAGCAGCCGGGTGGCTTGCAGCAAGTTGACGAAGCCGATGGAACCTTCAAACGCGACCGTGTGGAATGTCACCAGCGCCTTTTCGCCCGGCGCGGCCTTGACGTCTTCAAACACCTTCTCTTCATAATCGACAAGGTAATCGCCTTTCTTGTGCATCGGGATATTGACGGCAGGCATTCTAATCTCCGGTAAATGGAAAAGTTAATCAGTGGCGCCGGATTTTCAACTCGACGACGAACTGCGGCATACGAATCTGTTAATGCAACGGATGTGCCATTCAATGAGCGCGTTAATGCAATCAATATCCGATCATTCAAACGATCATTGCGCGTGAAGCCGTGAATTTTTTTGATAACGATCCTGATGAGCCCTTCAGGGATTGGCCTCAGGCCCGACAGGGCGGTGGGTCTGCACCAGCGTGGCGTGATCGCCCTGGTGCTGTTGCGCCGGTCTGGTGCAATAAACACCGGATATGTGCATTGACCCTCGATTTACTGGATTCTCCATACGATCACTTGTGGCACTTAATGCGATCAATTTATTTTTTCGGGTCGCGGGCGTGCTATCGTTTTTTAACCGTATTTAATCGAGAGTGTTTCATGGCCAGTCTTACTCATCACTGGATCAGGAAGCTGACAGAAAGCCGCAAGCCGGCTTATTTGCTGATTCCCGAGTTAATTGAGGAAGATCTGGCGAGCGGGCGCTTGCGTCCGCGGGATAGACTGCCGGGCCTGCGTGAGCTGGCCGATGAACTGCAGCTCAACTACACGACCGTGGCGCGGGCCTACACGGAAGCGCGCAAAAGAGGGTTGCTCGACTCGCGGGCCGGCAGCGGCACATTCGTACGCGGCCGGACCGCAACGCTGCCGCTGTCCGGCGGCAGTAGTGTCGAGATGACCATGAACATGCCGCCTGAGCCGGCCGAACTCGCCGCACGCTTGCGCGATTCAGCAGCGCGGTTGTTTTCGGCTACGGATCCGTATCGGCTGCTGAGGTATCAGGATTTCGGTGGCACTGCTGACGATCGTGCTGCCGGAACGAAATGGCTGAAGCGTCGTTTCGACGATTGCGATGAAGACAAGGTCCTCGTCTGTCCCGGCATTCACAGCGCGTTGGTGGCGCTCGTATCGCAGCTTGCGCGGCCGGGCGGGACCATTTGCCTCGATACGCTGGCGTATCCGGGCATCAAGGCGATTGCGGCGCAACTTGGCGTGCGTTTGCAGGCGCTGGCACGAGATGACGACGGCCCGCTTGCTCACTCGTTCGAAGCGCTATGCAAGAGTGATAAGCCCAGCGCGTTCTATTGCAATCCTACGATCCAGAATCCGAGCACGGTGACGCTGTCGTCGAAGCGGCGTGAGGCGCTTGCCGATGTCGCGCTAAGGTACAGCGTGCCTATTATCGAAGACGATGCGTATGGCATGTTACCGGTCCAGGCCCCCGATGCGCTGGCTGCATTGGCCCCCGACCTGACTTATTACGTCACGGGGTTCTCCAAGAGTTTTGGCGCTGGTCTGCGCGTTGCTTACATTCGTGCGCCGTCCGCCCGGCGCTCCCAGCATCTTGCCGGAGCGCTGCGCGCGACGACGGTAATGGCTAGCCCCTTTACCGTGCTGATGGCGACGCAGTGGGTCGGCGACGGTACAGCAGACCTCATGCTCGACGCGATTCGTACGGAGTCCGCGGCGCGTCAGGAGCTGGCCGCGCGAGTGTTATCGCACTGGAAGTTCGACGCCGATCCGGCCGGTTTCCATTTGTGGATGCCCATCCCGGCGGAGTGCGGATGGAATGCTTCGGAACTTGCATTGCAGTTGCGTTCGCAAGGGATTGGCGCGGTGTCAGCGGCGGCTTTCGCGACCGATGGCAATCCGCCCGAAGCCATTCGCGTATGCCTTGGCGGCCCGAAGAATCTTGATGAATGCGAAGACGCGCTCAGTCTGATTGCAGACACCGTCGAACATCCTCATCATCTTCATTTGCCCGTGATGTAGGGTCTTAAGTTGTCCGCGTTCGTCATGAGGTCTTGTTACGATGCAGGCTTTCGTGTCGACTGCTTACCCTATGCGCCAAGTCCGGCTTCTCGTTCGCTTAGCTTCGCTCACCGTTGCCGCGCTCGGTGTCTCCCTGGCTCACGCAGGCAACCCCGACGCGTTATGGCAGATCGTCCACAACTCCTGCGAGCCCGCCGCGCGCGGCGCGGATGTCCCGCAGAAATGTGCCGATGTCGATCCGTCTGGCGGCTTTGCGGTCCTGAAAGATATTAACGGCATTGCCCAGTATTTGTTGATTCCAACCGCTCGCATCGGCGGTGTTGAAAGCCCCGATCTGCTGCTGCCGGGCTCGCCGAACTATTGGCGCGCAGCGTGGGAAGCACGACGTTTTGTTGAATCGAAGTTAGGTCAGGACCTTCCACGCGACGAACTTTCGCTAGCGATCAACTCGACCAGCGGGCGCACGCAAAACCAGTTGCATATCCATATTGATTGTCTTGCTCCAGATGTGGTTCGCGCACTGCGTGAGCAAGGCCCGAAGATCGGCACTAAATGGACTCCGTTCCCTACGCTGCTGCGGGGGCACGCATACCGCATTCGGCGTATCGATGACGCCGATCTTGCCTCCATTGATCCGTTCAAACTCCTTGCCCCCGACGTGGCCAGAGAAGGCCAGATCATGGCAGACCAGACCTTGCTGCTCGCGGGAACCGCGGCGCCTGACGGCAAGCCAGCATTCTTTCTTCTCAACGATCACGTGCAACGAGATACAGGCGACTTCGCGTCGTCGGAGGAGTTGCAGGACCATACCTGCGCGGTTGCGCGTTCGAAATAGATCGGGCGACCCCTTCTCAAAAATTTGCCCTAGCCCGCCATCGCGGTTCGCTGCACTATGTTGCTTCGATCAATCTGATTTGCAGGACGGGCACCATGAACAGCATGCGAACTATTGGCATGATCGGCGGGATGAGCTGGGAGTCGACCACTGAATATTATCGGCTGATCAACCGCGACGTGCGTACGCGGCTTGGCGGCCTGAACTCCGCGCAAGTCCTGCTGCATAGCGTGAATTTCGCGCCGATCGAACAGCTTCAACGCGACGGACAATGGAACATCGCGGGCATCCGGCTGGCCGACGCCGCGCGTCATCTTGAAGCGGGCGGCGCGCATTGCATCGTGCTCTGCACGAACACCATGCATCTCGTCGCGCCGCAAATTGCCGCAGCGGTGTCCGTGCCGTTCCTTCATATCGTCGATCCGACGGGGATCGAGGCGCGAAAGCGCGGCATACGCAAGGTCGGTTTTATCGGCACGGCGTTTTCGATGCGTGAGAGTTTTTTCCGCGACCGGCTGCAGGAGCGGCATGGCATCTCGACGCTTCTGCCCGAGCCCGCCGAGCAAGCGGTGATTCACGACATCATCTATCGCGAGCTGTGTCTCGGGATCGTCAACGACGATTCACGCAAGCTGTATCGCGATGTCCTTCACGGACTGGCGGCGCGGGGCGCGGAAGCAATCGTGCTGGGATGCACCGAGATCATGCTGCTGGTGAACGAAGCCGACAGCCCCGTGCCGCTGCTCGACACCACCGCGCTTCACGCTCGCGCCGCCGTTGATTTCTCGTTGGCGCAAGCATGAGCGATCGGGCGTTGACGCCGTGGATCAGTGCTCGCGGCGATGCGTAAACACCCGCGGACGCACGGCTTCGATCACTGCCTCGGGCAGCACCTGATGCAGCGTGCGCACCGTGAAGTCGAGGTCTTCCATTGCCACGTCGAAGACTAATCGGAGGTCGTCGTGATCGCGCGATGCCTGGCTGACATATACGCCCAGCGGCGAGTGGAACAGTCGCCTGATGCGCTCGCGGGCGGCCTCATCCTGCCTGCTGTGCAGGACAGCTGAAAGATGGACGCGGGACACGCAGGGCGTTGAGAGGGCTTCCTGATCGAATGATTTCTTCGATGTAGCCGGGCCGACAATTCTTTCAAGGACAAGGTTCATTACGCTGCAAGCTCCTGTATTCGGGATCACTTGCAGCGTATCTTTTTGTGTGTAAACGCCGCGTTAATATTGCTGGCGGCGCTGTATAGATCGCTTAATCGATGCCGTGGAATACCGCGTCGTCAGGTCCGATGTAAGCCGGTGACTTCCACGCGGCGTCGCGCATGGAATGTTGGACCTGGCGTTCTACGCCTAATAGCACTGCAAAAATCGCCATGCGCACCGGAATGCCATTGTCTGTCTGCCGAAAGATAGCGAGCCTTGGATCGTGGTTGAGGTCGGTGCTCAAGTCATTGGCACCGGGCCGCCCATCACGCGGCAGAGGATGCATGATCAGCGTATCGGGTCCGCACACACTCTCCACAAGCGCTTGGTTGATCTGGAAATCAGGCGTGTAACCTTCGATGGATTCATCGGCAAAACGCTCTTTCTGGATGCGCGTTGCATACACCACGTCTGCGCCCTTCAACCCCGACTGCAAGTCGTTGGTCTGCTCGACCACATGATCGCCGCGATTGATCTGGTCGAGGATGGAGGCGGGCATCTCCAGCGACGCAGGCGAGATCAGCGTGAACTTCAGCCCCCGGTACAACGCGAGCAGCTTGGCCAGCGAATGGACCGTGCGGCCGTATTTAAGGTCGCCCACCATTGCTATATGCGAACCGTCGACAATCTTCCCCACGCGTGAGAATTCGCGCTGGATGGTGTAGAGGTCGAGCAATGCCTGACTGGGATGTTCGCCGGGGCCGTCGCCGGCATTGATCACCGGCACGTTGGTCGCGCGCACAAACTCCGCTACCGAGCCTTTCTCCGGATGGCGCACGACGAGTGCATCGGCGTAACCGCTGATCACGCGGCTGGTGTCGTAGATAGACTCACCTTTTGCCATCGACGAAAACGTGAAGCCGGTCGTATCGCACACTGAGCCGCCCAGCCGGCAAAATGCCGCGCCGAAGCTGACACGGGTACGGGTGCTGGCTTCAAAAAACAGATTGGCAAGCACCGCGCCTTCGAGCACGCGCGTGATCTTCTGGCGGCGTGCGATGGGTTGCATCGTGTCGGCGACCTGGAACAGCGCTTCCACCGAGTCACGGGAGAACTGATCGACCGACAGCAGATGCGGCCGGCCTTCGTGAAGAATGGAGGGGGAGTGTACGCGTTGTGTATATTCGTCGCCGGACGGAATTCTCTCCATCAGTTCCATTACGTAGCGGCTCGCGATCTCGGGCATGGCCCGCGATTCCGCCGATTCGTCCGGGAGCAACCATGTGTCCAGCGCGCGGCGCGATACGCCAATCCGGCTCGCGAAAGCGTCACGAGTCATGTTCAGACGGCGCATGGCATCGCGCAGGAGAGTTTGCTGTTGAGCTTGCACGATGGGCGCTCCAGAAGTGGTTTATGTACGCGATGCGTATATTAAATCACTCGCCGAAAAGGTGCAATACGACTTCACGTCTACTCGGAGCACGCCGGTGTTCGAAAACATAAATGCCTTGCCACGTGCCCAAGACCATCCGGCCGGCATCGACGGGAATGGATAACTGGACTTGCGTCAGCGCGGTTCGCAAATGCGCGGGCATGTCGTCGGGGCCTTCCGCGTCGTGGACATAACGCCCGGGCGCTTCCGGAGCAATGGTCTCGAAGAACTGTTCAAGATCGCTGCGGACGTCGGGGTCGGCGTTTTCCTGGATCAATAAGGAAGCCGAGGTGTGCCGCAGGAACACGGTCAGCAGGCCGGTCCGGATGCCTTGGAGATCGATCCAGCGATCGATGTCGAGGGTGATTTCGTGCAGTCCTCGGGTGCGTGTGGGCACGCTCAGATGATGGAGCGCCTGCTTCATGTCGATGTCTCCGGAAGGAACGGCGCGACGGGGAAACGGTCGCGCGTGCCTATGAAGTGTATCGGCTGGAGCGGGTTTCGGCAGACGGCGAGCGCGCGGAAGGGGGCGAGGGGCCCAGTCATCATCATCGCGCGCCGGCGTCTTGCCGTGCATGCGGCTCAATTGCCGAAGTAGATCGATTGAGTCGCGTTATCCGGTGCGGTATGCGTGTGCATGCCGGATGCAGACGCACCGTTGGCCGATGATCCATACGATGAAGACGCGACGCCTTGTTGTTCAGCTACGCGTTGCTCGGCGGCCTGAATGTCCTGCGGGTAGTTGACGTCTTCTCCGCCAGGGTTGTAACCGGCTTTTTCCAGTTGAGTGAGTTCGGCTCTGACTTGGGCGCGGGTGACGGGGCCGTTGCTTTGTGCGAAAGCGAAGGTAGGGGCGGCCAGTGCCGACGAGATAACGAAAGCGGAGATAAGTAATTTTTTCATGATGACCTCAAGGATAAAGTTAGGATACCGATTTATTTAACTGGCTTGCGAAGATTGACTTGGCGCGACGTATTAGTTCGTTGCGCTGGACGAGTTGGTAGCCGTTGCACTGGCTACGGCGTTGGCATTGGTCGTCTGGTTTTGCGCCAGGCGTGCTTCTTGTTGTTGTTCGAGTTGGTGCGCGAAGATCGGGTTGACGTCGGGGTAGGACGTGTCGGTGACAAAATCGCGACCGTCTTGCTGGGCCTGGATCAGTTCCTGAAAGACCTGGGCGCGGGTTTTGGTTTGAGCGAAAGCGTGTGCCGAGGCGATAGTGGCGAGGAACAGTACTACGACGCTGAGGGTTTTCATGGTTCGCTCCTGCTGGATTGAATGTATGCGTGAATGTGTGCAGCTTGCAATGGAGAGAACCCGGAATGAGTGCGGGATATTCCCAACAAGTTTGATTATTTTTATGTTCAGAAGAATCAGAATTTATTTGGGAGGAGGCGGAATAACACGCGGGAGAGGGTGTTAACGCGCGTAGGGGTTTTTTGCGCCCGGTGTGGAATAAACCCCGGCGGTTTGTGTTCGCCCTTGTACCAACAGTCAAACATTGCCAGATAGATCATGCCCATCGCAAAACCCCCAACGGAACCCCGGCTCTCGGAGTCGGACGTCCAGGCATTCGCCGACGGCATGCTCGATCCCACGCGCGCGGCGAGCGTAGAGACGTATTTAAAAAGCCGCCCTGACGAGGCTGATCGCGTAGCGTTTTACGGTCGCCTGAACTGGCAGATGCAGAACGCTTTTCACGAAGCTGATGACGAAGAAGCGCTCCAAGCGGCCGCCCCTGCGCGGCGTTTGTCGAGACGCGGCCTTCGCGCGCTGCTTACCGCTGCGGTCGCGACGCTGGCACTCGCCGCCGCGGCTATCTTTGCATTCGACATTTCCGATTCAGCGCTCGACAATGCCTCCGTGATGGCGCTTGAACAAGCCGTGGCCGGCCAGGAAATGGCATCCGGTGCGATCGAGTATGAAAGCTCGGTGAAGGGTTTGGCAAGCGCCCCGGATCTGTCCGGCGTTGGTTTCCATCCGATTGCCCGGCGGGAAATGTCCGTGGGGCCCTTCGCTTCGGCGACAGAGTTCGTCTACCGCAATCGAGGTGGCGAGGCAGCTGTGCTGCTTGTGGCGCCGGGTCTGTTTGCGCATCCGCAACCGCAATGGAAAGCGCGTCGCGTGGGCGCAAGCCGCTTGCTTGCATGGACGGCGGGCGACAAGCGTTACGTGCTGGCGGGCCGTGCAAAGACCCGCGGCTTGATGCTGGCCGCCGACTTGATGACGGGCAGTTAGGCATCAAGCAATTGCAAGCAAGCTGCCGACGGCCAATCACGCACTCGGCAAAAAATAGGCTGACAGCGGGAATATTCGCCACGACCCAGTGTTAGCCCATCATCAGAGCGGCGTTTTATCGAACGTTTGCGTAAGCTTACAAAATGAAGGAAAGCCGATGGGCGTCCGTGACGAGTTAATGGAGCATGTGCCGCGACTGCGCCGCTATGCGCGAGCGCTGATCAACAATCGCGATCTCGCGGACGATCTGGTTCAGGACACGCTTGAACGTGCGCTCCGGCACACCGAGAAGTTTCAGTCTGGCACCGATCTGCGCGCGTGGCTGTTCACGATCATGCACAACGTGTTCGCGAATCAGGCGCGCCGGGCGGGCGTGAAGGCAGTGCATGTTTCCGTCGATGACGAGAACATTTCCGAGCGAGAATTTGCCGTGCCGGGCACGCAAACACAGTCGCTCGAAATGCGCGATCTGGACTTCGCGTTGCAGCGCTTGCCGCTGGACCAGCGACAGGTCGTGCTGCTGGTGGGATTAGAAGAAATGAGCTATGCGGATGTGGCGCAGGCGCTGGAAATCCCGATCGGGACCGTCATGTCGCGCCTTTCGCGCGGACGTGAAAGACTGCGCGCGTTGATGGCCGGCGCGCAACCGGGCGCTAAATTACAGGTGGTGCGATGAGCGACCAACAAACACCCATCAGTGAAGACGAAATTCACGCGTATGTCGACGGATCGCTGGCGGAACATCGCCGCGAGGAGATCGATCGCCTGCTTGAACGCGACGAAGCACTGGCCGCCAAGGTCAGCGACTATTTCTCGCTGAACAGCATGTTCCATGACCGCTATGACCGCGTGCTAAGCGAACCCGTGCCACAGCGTCTGCTGCCGCCGGAACCGAAGCGCTGGCGTGCTGCCGCCAACTGGCCGCAGTTCGCGGGCATGGCGGCGGCGCTTGTGCTGGGCGTCGGGATCGGCGTGGCGGGCATGACAGGGACCATGGGCCGCGGCTCCTTCATGCCTGGAAGCGGTGGGGGATCGGTGCAACGTGCAAGCTATAACGTGGGCGAGTCGTTCGCACGGCAGTCAGCTATCGCGCATGTGATGTACGCGCCGGAAGTGATGCGGCCCGTGGAAGTGGGAGCGGATCGCGAGCAGGAACTGGTGCAGTGGATCTCGAACCGGCTGGGTACAGACGTCCGACCGCCGATCCTGACCCGCTCGGGCTTTGAGTTGATGGGCGGCCGCTTGCTGCCCGGCGACGACGGCCCCGTTGCGCAGTTCATGTATCACGACGCGAAGGGCGAGCGTATTACGCTGTGCATATCGCATCGCAAGATCAGCTCGGACACGACCGCGTTCAAGCTGTATCAGGATGGATCGGTGAACGTGTTTTACTGGATCGACGGCGATTTCGGTTACGCCGTGTCTGGCGCGATCGACCGCAAGGTGCTGCTCGATCTGTCGCACGACGTCTATTCGCAGTTGACCGCGATGGGCGGCGCCAGGGCGCCTTCGGGCGCTTCGGTGTCTACGCAATAGTGTGCCGGTTGTCGAGCATGGCGAGGGGCCGCAACGAAGCGGCCTGCCTGTCACATCACGCCGGTCGTTTCATCCAGCTTGTTCGACCGGCGTCACATCCAGCTCCAGCTTTTGCGTGCCGCGCAACACGGTGACCTTCACCGCCCGGTCGATACGCGATGCATCCAGCGAGCGCTGCAAGCTATCCACGCTATCTACCGCGAGCGTGTCGATGGCCACGATCCGGTCGTCAGTACGCAATCCGCCGAGCGCGGCCGGACTTCCTTTTACGACCTCCATCACGTGCACGCCGCTCGCCGCTGGAAGCTCGAAATAGCGCTGCACGCGACGTGAGATCGGCATCGTTGTGCCAGCCACGCCAATATAGGCACGCCGCACGCGCCCGTGTGCGAAGAGCTGCATGATGACCCACTTGGCAGTATCGATTGCAGTCGCGAACGAGATCGCCTGTGCGCCAGCAATGATCGCCGTATTTACACCAATCACCTGACCCGCCGAGTTGATCAGCGGGCCGCCCGAGTTGCCGGGATTCAGCGCGGCATCGGTCTGGATCACGTCGTAGATCATGCGTCCGGAGTTCGACCGCAGGGACCGTCCAAGCGCCGAGACCACACCGGTCGTGACCGTCTGCGCGAGGCCGAGAGGATTCCCCACGGCGATCGCGATCTGCCCGACTCGCAACTTGCCGGATTCACCCAGCTCGACGTGCGGCAACGCGTCGGCTGAGCCAATGCGCAGCACCGCGAGGTCGCTGTCCGGATCGTCGCCGACGAGATCGGCGTCGAACTTCGCACCGTCCGCGAGCGTCACGCGGATCTGCGTGGCGCCATGCACGACGTGGCTATTCGTCAGCAGATAACCATCGGGCGTGAAGATGAATCCTGAGCCCGAACCTCCATGAGCGCCACGGCCGCTCTTGTCGCCGGGCAAACGTCGTTCGACAGAAATGAAGGCGACCGCTTGCTGCACGCGTTCGAGCGCGCTGATCACAGTCTGGGAGTAAACGTCCAGCAGTGCCTCGTCGCCGAGCGGGCTGGAGAGCGCGGCGCCGGCGGGGCCGCGTGAGAGATCATCGATGAATTGGGGACGGCTTCCCATGATCGTGCTCCGGATAAATGGATCATGAGATGCGGGATTCTCGCCGGTATTTCAAGCCCGCGCCGCGCTGCCCCGGACGCTCGCTAAGAGACTCGCGGCCGGTTCAGCATTTCCGCTGCAATCGATATCACGATTGATCGTTTAGGCTGAACGCGCGCGTTGTTAGCATGGTCGGCTGCCTAATACGCCTGCGATGCCCCCATGAAAATCTTCACCCGTCTGGCCGCGTGCCTGGTGCTGAGCGTGACTGCACTGAGCGCGGTGAGCGTCACTGCGCAAACGCCCTCGGGCGACCCCGTCAAGCTACGAATCGGCTTTCAAAAATCATCCACGCTGATCGCGATCCTGAAGGCGCGCGGCACGCTGGAACGCGCCGTGGCGCCGCTTAATGTGCGCATTGAATGGGGCGAGTTTGCGAGCGGACTGCCGCTCACCGAAGCGCTGAATGCGGGCGCGGTGGACTTTAGCGCAGACGTGGCGGACACCGTCCCCGTCTTCGCGCAAGCGGCTAACGCCAACTTCGTCTACGTCGCGCAGGAAACGTCGTCGCCCTCGGCGCAAGCCGTGATCGTGCATCGCGACGCGCCCGTCCACACGCTCGCCGACCTGAAGGGCAAGCGCATTGCGGTGACCAAGGCAGCCGGCAGTCACTACTTGCTGCTCGCCGCGCTGGCTCGCGCCAAACTCTCGCCCGCCGATGTAAAGATCAGCTACCTCGCACCCGCCGACGCGCGCGCAGCGTTCGAACGCAACGACGTCGACGCGTGGTTCGTGTGGGACCCCTACGTGGCTTCTGTCGAGCAAGATCCGGGCGCGCGCATTCTGATTCGCGGCGATGGCCTCGCGTCGTATCAGCGGTATTACCTCGCGTCCACGCCCTTTGCACAAGCGCACCCCCAGATCGTCGATATCGTGTTCAAGCAACTGGTGGAAGCGGGCGTCTGGACCAAGGCGCATCCGCAGGAAGCGGCGAAGATCCTGGCCCCGGCGTGGGGTCTCGATCAGGCGACGGTCGAGCGCGCCAACGCATGGCGCACCTACGCTGTACGCGCGGTTGTGGCGAAGAATTTCAGCGAGCAACAGGCGATTGCCGACACGTTCTATCAAGCGAAGCTGCTGCCCAAGCCTGTTGATACCGCCAGCGCGCTCGTCTGGGACTTCGCCGGGCGCAGGGCGTCTGCTTGGCAGTCTCGCGGCCAGCGGCTCGATGCGCAGTCTCTACAAAAAGTAAGGATGCCGAATCGTGATGGTTTTGTAACAGACCCACGTCCTGGCCGACTTTGAATATTAAGGAGCAAAGTATGTCTGACCATCACCGAACAAAAGACGAAACGTCACCGCAATTGGCGGTTCCATCGCGCCGCCGTGCATTGCTGAAAATGGCCGCCTTAAGCGCCGGAGCCACCCGCATCCTGACCGGCACCGGAGCACTACTGGCGGGCCGCGCAGCACGCGCGGAGGAGTCGGGAAAAACGTTCCGCATTGGTTACCAGAAGTATGGAAACTTTGTGGTTCTGAAGGCGCGCGGTACGCTCGACAAACGGCTCGCAGCACAAGGCGTCACCGTGCAATGGCTCGAATTCCCAGCCGGACCGCAACTTCTGGAAGGGCTCAACGCAGGTGCAGTCGATGCCGGTACGGTAGGGGAAACGCCGCCGATCTTCGCTCAGGCCGCGGGCGTGGACTTTGTGTATGTCGGCAACGAACCGCCTGCGCCGCAAGGCGAGGCGATTGTCGTGCCGCACGATTCTCCTATCCGTAAAGTAGAACATCTGCGTGGCAAGAAAGTGGCGTTAAACAAGGGTTCGAATGTCCACTATTTGCTGGTCGTCGCGCTGAAGAAAGTCGGGCTTTCGTATGCAGACATCCAGCCGGTCTATCTGGCTCCCGCGGATGCACGCGCCGCGTTCGTGCAAGGCAGCGTCGACGCATGGGTCATCTGGGACCCGTATCTCGCGGCCGTCGAACGTCAGGCGAACGCACGCGTGATTGCGGACGGCACCGGGCTGGTGCGCAACACACAGTACTACCTTGCAACACGTAAGTTCGCGACCGCCCAGCCGCAGCTTGTTCATGCGTTGCTGGAGGAACTGGACCACGTCGATCAGTGGGGACGCGACAACGTGCCGGATGCCGCGAAGCTTCTGTCGCCGCTGATCGGACTGGATCAGCCAACGCTTGAACGTGCATTGAAACGGACTGCCTATGGCGTGCAGCCGATCACGCCGGAGACCCTTGCGTACCAGCAGCAAATCGCCGATACCTTCACCGAGCTCAAGCTGATTCCGAAGAAGCTCGCGGTGACAGATGCGCGCTGGAGCGTCGTTTAGGTCGGGCATTGCGCTCCTGCATCGCTAGAGACGCATAAGCAGAATTGGCGAGAACCTTAGCTTAAATAAATCGTTCATGCCCAAGGTGGGCATCGCTAAGATGAATCATCTGAACGGGTAGGGGCGACTGGTTTCGCACGAGCGTGGGCCGCACTTTTGTTCGTCGCGTCTGCGCTCGCTTCCTACACGACACCCGACACCCGACACTCGACACTCGACACTCGACACTCGACACTCGACACTCGACACTCGACACTCGAACTTACACCCGCAAGGCAGGAGCCCCCGATGAATGTTTTCTGGTTCATTCCGACCCACGGCGACAGCCGTTATCTCGGCACGACGCAAGGCGCGCGCGCCGCTGATTACGACTACTTCCGCCAGATCGCGGTGGCGGCCGATACGCTCGGCTATGAAGGCGTGTTACTGCCGACAGGTCGTTCCTGCGAAGACGCATGGGTGGTTGCATCCAGCCTGATTCCGGCCACGAAACGCCTCAAGTTCCTCGTCGCGATCCGCCCGGGTCTGACCTCGCCGGCGTTGTCCGCACGCATGGCGTCGACCTTCGACCGCCTCTCCGGCGGGCGCCTGCTGATCAACGTGGTGACGGGTGGCGATCCGGTCGAACTGGCCGGCGACGGCGTGTTCAATGATCACAATACCCGCTATGAAGTTACCGATGAATTCTTGCATATCTGGCGGGGTCTGCTCGAGTCGTCGCATGAAGGCGGAACGATCGACTTCGACGGCAAGCACCTGAGCTCGAAGGGCGGCAAGGTGCTTTATCCGCCCGTGCAGAAGGCGCATCCGCCCCTGTGGTTCGGCGGCTCGTCGCCGGCTGCGCACGAGATTGCGGCTGATCATATCGATACCTATCTGACCTGGGGCGAACCGCCCGCTGAAGTTGAAAAGAAGCTCGCCGATATCCGTCGCCGCGCAGCCGATAAGGGCCGCAAGATCAAGTTCGGCATTCGTCTGCATGTGATCGTGCGTGAGACAGAACAGGAAGCGTGGGCTGACGCGGACAAGCTCATCAGCAAGCTCGACGATGAAACCATCCAGCGCGCTCAGGCATCGTTTGCAAAGATGGATTCGGAAGGCCAGCGGCGCATGGCGGCGTTGCACGGCGGTCAGCGTGACAAGCTCGAGGTCTATCCGCATTTGTGGGCTGGCGTAGGCCTCGTGCGCGGCGGTGCGGGCACGGCATTAGTGGGTAATCCGGAGCAGGTCGCGGGCTTGATGAAGGAGTACGCGGCGCTTGGTATCGACACCTTCATCCTGTCAGGTTATCCGCATCTCGAAGAGTCGTACCGGTTCGCCGAGCTTGTCTTTCCGCTGCTGCCGCGTGAACAGAAAGAGCGCACGTCGGGTCCGTTGTCGGGGCCGTTCGGTGAAATTGTCGGCACGTCGTATCTGCCGCGCGCGTCGCAAAGTTGAACCCCGGAGGTCCGATGAACGTCGTCCCGTTTTTTCGCCGCGCCGGTGTACAGGTCGCGCCGTGGCTCGTGCCCATCCTGATCCTGATCGCGTGGGAACTGGCCGCGCGCACGGGAGGTTTGTCGTCGCGGGTGTTGCCCGAACCGCTGGCCGTGGTCAAGGCTGCATGGGAGCTGATCCAGTCGGGCGACATGTGGGCGAACGTGAAGGTCAGCGCATGGCGTGCTCTGACGGGCTTTGCTATTGGCGGCAGCATCGGCTTCGTGCTTGGGCTGGGAACAGGGCTCTTCAAGCCGGCAGAGATCGCGCTCGACTCGACCGTGCAGATGATCCGCAATATCCCCGCGCTCGCGATGATCCCGCTCGTGATCCTGTGGTTCGGCATCGGCGAGGAAGCGAAGTTGTTCCTGGTCGCGCTTGGCGTGTTTTTCCCGGTCTATACGAATACGTATCACGGCATTCGTTCCGTCGATGCTGACCTGATCGAGATGGCACGCAGCTACGGACTCTCGGGCTTTGCGCTGTATCGCGACGTGATCCTGCCGGGGGCATTGCCTTCCATCCTGGTGGGCGTGCGTTTTGCGTTCGGGTTGATGTGGGTGATGCTGATCGTCGCCGAGACCATCTCGGCGCAATCGGGGATCGGCTATATGACGATGAACGCACGCGAGTTCCTGCAGACCGATGTGGTGGTGGTCGGCATCCTGCTTTATGCGCTGCTCGGCAAGCTTGCCGACATGCTCGCGAAGTCAATCGAGCGCGCAACGCTGCGCTGGCATCCTGCGTATCAGAAGGGAGCGAAACTATGACATCAAGCTACGCATCGTATGCATCGGGCAACGCCGTGCTGGAAGGCAACGGGCCGGAAGTTGCCACACGCGGGCGTGCACCGGCGGCTACTGCGCCCCGTACGCACCCCGTGGACATGGCTGTCGAACTGCAAGGCGTCGACAAACATTTCGGCGAGCGCAAGGTGTTGTCGAACTTTGATTTCGCCATAGAGCGCGGCAGTTTTGTATCGATAGTCGGACGTAGTGGCTGCGGCAAGTCCACGTTGCTGCGCCTGATCGCGGGCCTTGAAAAGGCCACTGGCGGTGTCGTACAGCGCAACGCGGCGGCCGGAGCCAGCGTGCTGGAGACTCGCATCATGTTCCAGGATGCCCGCTTGCTGCCATGGAAGAGCGTGCTGCAAAACGTCATGCTCGGCTTGCCGCGTTCGTCTCGTGAAGACGCACGCGCGACGTTGGCTGAAGTGGGCTTGAGTGCGCGAGAGGGCGATTGGCCCGCGCAATTGTCGGGTGGTCAGCGGCAACGGGTGGCGCTTGCGCGCGCGTTGGTGCATCGGCCGGACCTGCTGTTGCTGGATGAACCGCTGGGCGCGCTCGATGCGTTGACGCGGATTGAAATGCACGCGCTGATTGAACGGTTGTGGCGCGAGCATCGCTTCACCGCACTGCTCGTCACGCACGATGTGCAGGAAGCAGTGGCGCTGGGCGAGCGGATTGTGTTGATCGAAGCGGGGAAGATTTCCTTCGATGCCGCCATCACCCTGCAGCGTCCGCGTTTGCGCACGGCGGAAGGTTTCGCCGAGCTCGAAGAACAGGTGTTATCGCGCGTTCTCAGGAACGGTGCGCAGCCGGGCTAGATGGGGTTATCGATTCACTCATTGCCGCTGTCTACCGGCCCCGGCACTATTCAATCAATACGGAGCATCATTATGGGCATCACGGCAATCAATGTACGCAACCAGTTCAAAGGTCATATCAAGGAGATTATTCGCGGTTCGGTGGTCTCGGAAGTCGATGTGGAAACGCCTTATGGCATTGTCACATCGGTGATCACCACACGTTCGATTGATGAGCTGGAACTGAAGGTCGGGAGCGAAGTCATTGCGTTCGTGAAGTCTACCGAAGTCTCTATTGCACGGCTTTGAGCCTGTCCTGAAGGGGCGTATTTAGGCCGTGACCGCCCCAAGACTTTCCAGCAATTCACCGCGCAGACTGGCGAGCAAGAGGTCGCGACGACCGCGCTGAAGGGCTCGTCGAGCAGCAGCAAATCAGGCTAGGAAAACAGGCCCCTTGCAATTGCCACCCGCTGCGCCATGCCGCTGGACAACTGCTTGAGAAGATGAGCGCGCGCCCCGGAAAGACTAACCTCAGCGAGCAAGCCGCCGCCGGGGCGAACCAATAGAAGCTCACAACCTAAGCACGTGAGAAGTTATGGATGGTCCGCCTCGCGGCGCGGCATGTCCTGCTTAGAACGCCGGAATGATCGAGCCTTTGAACTGGGTATCGATGAAATTCTTCACGTCCGGTGACTCATACGCGGCTACCAGTTTCTTGACCCACGGTTTGTTGCGATCCTGGGTGCGTACCGCGATCAGGTTGGCATAAGGGCCCTTCAGGTCTTCGATAGCAATGGCGTCTTTCGTAGGCGACAGGCCGGCCTTCACGGCATAGTCCGTATTGATCGACGCGGCGGCGAGGTCGTCCAGCGAGCGCGGCAACTGCGCCGAGTCGAGTTCAATCAGCTTGATGCCCTTCGGGTTCTCGACCACGTCGAGCGGCGTTGCGTTCACGCCATCTTTGCCCACGCCGGCCTTCAACTTGATGATGCCGTTTTTCTGCAGGAGCAACAGCGCGCGATTGCCGTTCGACGGGTCGTTCTGGATACCGACTTTCGCCCCTTGCGGCAGGTCTTTCAACGACTTGAACTTCTTCGAGTAGAAGCCCATTGGCGCAACGTAGGTCAGGCCCACGTTGACGATCTTGTAGCCGCGCTGCTTGACCTGGCTGTCGAGAAACGGCTGATGCTGGAAGCCGTTCGCATCGAGGTCGCCTGCATCGAGGGCGGCATTGGGCTGGATGTAATCGTTGAATTCGATCACCTTGATCTTGAGGCCTTCTTGCGCCGCGACCTTGGACACTTCGGTCCAGATCTGCGCGTCGGGGCCGCTCATGGTGCCGATTCGCAGTGGGGCGTCTTCCGCATGGGCGACGCTTACGACAGCGCCGAGTGCGGCGATGGCGAGACTTGCAAGAACAGTTCTACGATGCATGTTGAAACTCTTTCTGGTTGGCAGGCGCGAATCGTCTCATGACTCGCGCGCTTGCCCAACCATTCTGTTTTCATGTGTTTATGCAAATTTGAAAGCTTAGCTAAGATCCGGTGCGTGCGTGGGACGGTTGGCATGCACCGGCTGCTGAGGTGTTGTTCCTCGTCATTCCTTCCAGAAAACCAGGGCCCGCAATTCGATGCTTCTGCGCGGTGCGGCGCCTTCCGGCGTAGTCGGATCTTCAAACGCCGTGTGTGCGGTCAGACGGGCCGTGCCGTCGTCGCGCGAGTCGTAGATCTTGAGCAGCAGCGCTTCGTCGGGTCGTAGCTTCGGGAAGTAATACCATCTATGGGCTGGGTTATGTGTGAAGGAAAAAGTCTCACCGACTTTGTCCTTGTACACAAGGTCGCTCGGCACCAGATCGCTTGCTGCGATCGAGCGTGCGTCGCAGAGTGCAAGGGGTAACTGCTCCACTACGTCGAGCGGCCGCCATAGGTTGATGATCGCAAACCGGTGCTTGAGGCGTTGGGCTGCTTCCCCGGCAGGCAGGTGGTCACGCACGCGACGGGGCCCGGAGACGAACGTCTGGTCGTTGTGCACGCGCCTCACGGGCTCGCGCAAAGACGAGGTTGTGCGCGAACCGCTCAAGCTGTCGCGCAGGGTGTGATCGAATACCACAACCTTCTCCGCGCCAGTCGCCTTGAGGAGGACCTGTTCGGATTCGCTGTAGTAGATCGAGCGGATGGCGGCGTCGTCGCTGAAGTTGGTCAGTGCACTTCTATGTTCGATGCGTTCGAAGCCGCTCTTATCCAGCGATAACTCTCCCGCGGCGGCGAGTGGACGAGCGTCGCGGATGGTCACGCGCCGGGGTTCGAGTGCGCCGGAAGTCCAGGGCACGCCGGGTGGTGGCTCGAACGTGTAGCTCACCGGTCGGCCCTCGCCAGCACGCAGATAGTTGAGTTCAGCTTCTACCGCCAGCAACGTTTCTGCACGCGGACGTTCTTCGAATACGGTGCTCATGGTCGTTCCTCGGCCCGGGGATCAAGACTTCAAAGCTATACCCGTGTGACCCGAAGCTGAACGAATAAAATTCCATAAGGTTATTCGGTTGTCGTCGCGATAACCCTACTTGCTGGCGAAGTATTCGGGCAGACGAAAGCCGTCGTAGAAGCGGTTGTTAAGGATGACTTTCTGAAAAGCCGGCGACTGATAGGCATCGACAATGTCCAGCGTACTGCGCGACGTCTTGTTCGCAGCCCTGACCACGACCTGGTTAATGTAGGGCGGTGTCATCTGTTCGAGGGCGAGTGCATCGGTGAGTTTGTAGCCGCTGAAGATCGCGAAGTTGCCCTGGATGGCCGCGAAATCAACGTCATCGAGCGCACGCGGCGCTTGCGCCGATTCAAGCGGAACGATCTTGATTCCGGCAGGATTCGCGATCACGTCACGCTCGGTCACATCCACGGGATTGCTGTTCGGACGAAGCTTGATCCAGCCGATCCGTTGCAGGATCTTGAGTGCGCGTTCCAGGTTGACCGGATCGTTCGGCACGGCTACTTTCGCGCCGGCCTGGACGTCCGTCAACGCATGATGTTTCTTCGAATAAAGACCCATTGGCGGCGTGGGTACTTGCACCACGGCGACCAGATCGGTTCCGTTGCGGTCGTTGTATGACTTCAGATAGACCTCGTGCTGCATGACATCGGCTGCAATCTCGCCACGATACACAGCCTGGTTTGCCTCCAGCCCCGTGCTGAATTCCACGTACTTGATCGTGTAACCCTTCTGGCGTAATTGCGGTTCGACCCCGGCCTTGAATTCATCGGCATAGGGTCCCGGCACGAAGCCGATGCGTAGTTCGTTTGCACCGGCGGCGCGGGCGTTGAATGGGGCGAGCGCGGCACACAACGCTAACGCAAGGAGGACGGGACGTTTCGACATGACGGGATAAATGGAAGAAATAAGTGACTGCAGGCGTGCCTACAAGGAACGCCCGACAGCGAAATCAAAGCGAGCCGCGCACGACGTTTCAACGCGCGACTCGTTGCGTTGTTCAGAACGTTTCCTTGAACGGACGCAGATCAAGTTCTTGCGTCCACGCGCTTCTATGCTGATGATGCAACTGCCAATAACTCTCCGCGATGGCGCTTGCTTGCAGCAAGCCATCGTCGCCGGCGTGCTGGACGCGCTGCGGCGCGGATTGCCGAAGACGCTCGCCGTCAATGCCACCATCAATCACAATATGCGCCACATGTACGCCCTCGGACCCGAACTCGCGGGCAAGGGTCTGGCTCAACGAACGCAGCGCGGCCTTCGACGCAGCAAAAGCCGCGAAGGGCGGCTTGCCGCGCAACGCGGCCGTGGCTCCTGTGAAAAGCAACGAGCCGCGCCCGGTTGAACAGGCGGCGTTCAGTCCATTGTTCAATATCCGGCGCAGCGCTGCCTGAGAAAACAGGAAACCGCCGAGCACGCCGGTGCGCCACGCCTGCTCGAAGTTCGCTGCGCTCAGTTCAAGCGTGGGCGCACGGCTTGCACCGCCTGCGTTGAATATGGCCGCCGTTAATGGACCGAGTTCACGCACGCGGTCGGCGAGCTCGCCGACCGTTGCTTCATTCGATATGTCGCCAGCCAATGCGTGGGCCACACCGCCCGCGGCGCGAATTTCCGCAGCAATGCTTTCCACGCGTTCGGCCGTGCGTCCCGTGAGGGCGACAGTGAAGCCACCTTCCGAGAAGCGTCGGGCGACTGCTGCGCCGAGTCCCGCGCTGGCGCCGACCCCGGCGATCCACGCGACTGGCTGTTGTTCATGGGGGAGACTGGAAGGTGACTGGATGGTTGAGTTCATGGCGATGAAGTTAGACCGGCTCGTGGGGATTGGGAAGGAATAAAACGCGATAACGTTATTCGACACTGCGAGATTTATTCTAGTCTTCTGCCATCTTTTGCGTTCGGCGTGGTTTGTATATGTGCATCGATTGGTTGAGGCCGTTGCGGCGCACCCGTAATGTGTATATCGAAACGTCGGGATCCGTTTTTCATGCCGTCGCGCATGTCTGATTTTCAATCGTGAAGACCCGAATGTTCCCAACCTCAAACTGGCGATTCCTCTTTCAGGAGACATGCAATGAACGCAGCCGTCGCAAGCACTACAGAGTCGGTCCAGGTCACGCCGTTGTCGGCATATATAGGACCGCAAATCAGTGGCGTCGATCTATCGCAGCCACTCGACACCCACCAGGTCGCGCAGATTCGCGCGGCGTTGTTGAAGTGGCGCGTGATCTTCTTTAGAGAGCAGTTCCTCACGCATGCACAGCATGTGGCGTTCTCCGCGCAGTTCGGCGAGCTCACGCTGGGACATCCCGTGTTCGGGCACGTTGACGGGCACCCCGAGATCTATTCTATTTCCAAGTATCGCAAGGCAACGCGCTTCGAAGGACAGGCGTTGTTACGCCCTTGGACCGGCTGGCATACCGATGTGACGGCAGCAGTTAACCCGCCCTTTGCATCAATCCTGCGGGGTGTCACCATTCCGCCTTATGGCGGCGACACGCAATGGACAAGCCTCGTTGCCGCGTACGAAAAGCTCTCGGCGCCGTTGCGCGATTTTGTCGATGGCTTGCGTGGTGTGCATAAATTCACGCCGCCCGCAGGGGCCAGCGCCACGAGCGCGTTTGAGCAAGCCGTGCAGCAACGCGCGTTGGTTACTGAGCATCCGCTGGTGCGCGTGCACCCTGAGACTGGCGAGCGGGCGCTATATGTCAGCCCGAGTTTCCTGAAGCATATTGTTGGCGTGACGCCGCGTGAGAGTCAGGCGATTCTCGAATTGCTGTGGGAACACGTGACGCGTCCGGAGTTCACGGTGCGGTTCAAATGGGAACCGGGCAGCATAGCGTTCTGGGACAATCGCTCGACGGCGCACCTCGCGCCATCGGACATCTTCGACCTGGAGTTTGACCGGCAACTGTATCGGACAACGCTGGTGGGCGACGTGCCTGCGGGACCGGACGGACGTGCTTCGGTCGCGCTGGAAGGGTCGCCGGTCAACGCGGCAGCGGCCGTTGCTTTGAACTAAGACCGGTTTGGAATGCCGCCCTCCGTGACTAAGGAGGGCGGAAAAAGCGTCAAGCGCGCGGCAACCGCCGATTGTCGATCCACATGCGAGCCCAGCGTGCGGCATAAGCAACGGCAAGATCGGATTCGAAGAAGTAGTCGAGCGCGTCGAATACGTAAGCGCGCTTTTGCAGCGACCCTTCGTCCTGAATCACGAGATTGGCGGCGAACAATCCGCTGGGCAGCGCTTGTGCCGCGGGAGCGACTTCATAACCCTTGTAGTGCATGCTTGTTTTACCTCCGGTACACAATGCAGTGGAATGCATGTGTCCCAGATTAACCAGCCGCGAGGAACAAGTGAAACAAGCATTTGGCAGAAGCAAACCCGTTGTCGCCAAGGATTGGAAAGAAGAAAACGTCTCGAAGCATGTGCCCGAGAGAACCGTGCTGATCAGGCTGGAGCGGACGCGTCGTGCGGCACGCTGAAGTCCGCCAGTATTTCGTCACGCAAACGCACGAAGGCGGCATCGCTGCGACTGCGCGGGCGTTGCAGGTTGACTCCCACCACCTTGCCAATACGCCCCGGCCGTGCCTGCATGACCACCACGCGGTCCGCAAGGAACACGGCTTCGTCAACGTCGTGGGTAACCAAAATCATGGTGATCCGCTCGTGTTCCCAGATGCGTCGCAACTCGTTTTGCAGCCGGCTTCGCGTGAGTGCGTCGAGTGCCCCGAACGGTTCGTCGAGAAGCAGAAGCTTCGGCCGGTTCACAAGCCCTCGGGCAATGGCCACGCGCTGTGCCATGCCGCCCGAAAGCTGATGCGGATGATGCTTTTCATAGCCCTTCAGGCCGACCAGCGCGATATGCTCGGCGACCGCCCGGCGGTTCTCTTCCTTGCTGCGCCCTGAGTTCTTCAGTGCGACCGCAATGTTCTGCTCAACGTTGAGCCACGGAAACAGCCGATGATCCTGGAACACGATACCGCGCGCAAGGTCGGTGGTGCGAATGCGCTCGCCGCTGAATTCAATCTCGCCGTCGAACTGGTCGTCGAGCCCTGCAATCAGGCGCAGGAGCGTGGATTTGCCGCAACCGCTCGCACCCACAATAGCTAGAAACTCGCCGCTTTTCACTGAGAGGTCGATGCGATCGAGCACGGGCACCGAGTGGTCGTCGCCGGCAAAACGCTTCGTGACGTGATGCAGAGTGAGCTCACTTGTTGAGGTAACAGAGACGGTCGCCATGACGATATGGACTCTTTATTAAATAGTAAAGGTGATAAATCAAGCCGCCGGATCGCGGAACCAGCGTTGCTGGATGGCGCGAGCTAACGCATTCAGCGCCCAGCCGGTGATGCCGATCACGATCACGCCAAACACCACGAGATCCATGCGAAACTGTTCGCTGCCATCGACCAGCGTGTTGCCGATACCGCTGCCCGCGACCAGCAGATACTCCGCACCGAGCGTTGCAAGCCACGAATAGATGAGCGCGAGATAGATGCCGGTGCAGATGGACGGCAACGCAGCGGGCAGGACGACGTATCTGACCGTTTGCAACTTGCTGTAGCGAAACACTCGGGAGACATCGAGCAAAGCGGGGGAGACCGCGCGGATGCCGTCGCTCGTATGCGCGACCACGGGCACCAGCGCGGCGAGCGAAAGGAAGACGACCTTCGCGACATCGCCCAGACCGAACCATACCGAGATCAGCGGTATCCATGCAAACAAGGAGACCTGCTTGAACGCATTGAAGCTGGGGCCGATCAGCCGGTTTGCGAAGGGCGAGACACCGAGCAACGCGCCAAGCACGAGCCCAAGGCTTGCGCCGAGCGTGAAGCCCGTCAGCTCGCGTGCAAGCGATGCCGAGAGCGCCCGCCACAAAGCACCGCTTCGCGCCTGATCCAGAGCTGTATGCAACACTTGTGCGGGCGAGGTCATCATGCCGTGGCCGGCGACTATGTGACGTGATACGAACCACCAGGCGAGGAGTGCAGCAACCGGGATGACCCAGCCGCGCCAGCGTCCGGCCTTGCCCGATTCGCCCGATGGGCCGATGGCCCCGGAGCCGGTTTCAAGTTCGAGAGACGGCGTGGACATGTCGATGCTCCTTCAGGCCAGCCGCGCGGGCGACAATTTGTGTTCGAGCACCGTCAGCAAGCGGTCCGCTGCGTACCCGATCGCACCTACGATCAGCACCGAAGCAAGCACCAGATCGAGCTGGAATAGCTGCCGTCCGTACACGATCAGGTAACCAAGCCCTTCCGACGATGCCACTAGTTCGACCACGACCAGGGTGAGCCACGTCTTGGTAAAAGCAAGCCGGATACCCGTGCCGATGACCGGCACGGCCGAAGGCAGGATCACGTTGAAGATGGTCTGGCGGCGTGAATAGCGGAAGACGCGCGCAACATCGAGATACGCGGGCGGTGTCCGGCGAAATCCCTGCAGCGTGCTTAAGGTGACTGGTACGAGCGCAGCATGCCCGATCAGCAAATACTTCAACGGCTCGCCTATTCCCACCACGATCATGAGGAACGGCAACCAGCCCAGTACCGGCACCTGTACGACGGCATTGAAACTGGGCAGGATGTAAGCCTCGGCTGTGCGCGACAATCCCAGCCATGCGCCCAACAGCAAGCCGAGTACGACGCCGCCCGTGAAGCCCACTGCGATCCGCGACAGGCTCGCGCCAATATGCATCCACAGTTCGCCGCTGCTGGCGAGGCCGCCGAGGGTATCGAAGACGAGGGTGGGTGACGGCAGGATTTGCGGCGATATCCAGCCGTAGTGTGAGCCGAGCACCCATAACATGGCGCTGGCCACGGGCACGAGCCACGGCAGTGCGATCCAGCCCAGCGATCGCGCCACGTTCGCGGTGTGACTTCGGGTGCCGTCGAGCGACACCCGTTGACCTGGATTCAAAGTGCGAGCGATGCTGTTCGCCATGACCGGATTCTCCAGAGTAGTTCAGATGTTCACGATGCCAGCGGCTTGCCGGACGCATCGAAACGCGGCCAGTAGTTCTCGAGCTTCAGCGTCTTCAACGCCTGGTCGAGATACTTCGGCTCGAACCAGCCGTTCACACTCACGGGCTGACGGATCAGGTTAAGACGCAGCGCGTCGTCGGCAACGGCCTGATAGCGGGCCACAATGAACGGATCAATCAACGGCGAGGTGCGCTCCTTGAGCGTCTGGTTCGCGTACTCCGATTGCCACGATTCCACCGGCACACCGCTCTTCGCCCACAGCGTGAAGAGCGCTTCGCGATTGGCCTCGTCCGAGGACCATTGGGACGCTTGCACAACCGACGTCACGACTTTCTGCACGATGTCGGCGTGGTCATGGTCGAAGTCGTCGAGGACCAGCAGATGCGCTTGTCGTGTGTACTGCAGGCCGCCGTCACGCGACGCGTAGATGATCTTCGCGAGACCCTGCCGCTGGAGCTTGAAGAGTTTGAAGTCGAGGAACACTGCGTCCACGCCCTTCGATGCAAGCGCCGCTTGCGATGCGGCATCGTCGAGATTGATTACGTGCAGATCGCGTTCGGAGAGATCGTTCGCTTTCAGGACGTTATCGACCACAAGCTGCAGGTTGGTGCCGCGAAAGATCGCGACGCGCTTGCCTTTCAAGTCCTTGACGCTCTTGATGTCGGAGTCGGGCGGCACCGCCAGGTAGACGCCGGTGCGCACGCCGGATTCGAGCAGCAGTTTTGTTTTGAGGCCATTCGCGCGGCCGAGCACGGCGGGCAGGTCTCCCTGATAGGCGAAGTCGATTTGACGATTCGCCAGCGCCTCGTTGACTGCCGGTCCAGCGCCTTTGAAGAACAGCCACTCCACCTTGACGTCGTCGGGTTTGAGCGCGTCTTCCACGCGATGCTGCAACTGGGCGGTCGCCGCCGGCGAGCCGCCGAACACGGGCGGATCGCCGTAGCCTTGCGTTGCCACACCGATCCGGACAACAGCGGGGGCAGCGGCCAGGACGCTCGTGGCGGCAACCATGCCCAGCGTGACAATGAGGGAGTGCAGAAGGGATCGTGGGGTCATTGGATTTGCAAAGAAGGGGGCCAAAGGCAGCGCTGCCGGGTGCAGGGTTAGTTCAACGCTGGCGTACCGCGCAACGCGCGGCTGCGTTGACCGTCTATACCCACGGGCACATCGCCATGCACGGTCGCGCGCCGGACCACGCGGCGCGCGCTCTCGTCGTAATCCGCCACTGCGTAGTGCTGTGTCGCCCGGTTGTCCCAGATCGCCACGTCGCCCTGGGTCCAGCGCCAGCGCACCGTGTTTTCCAGGCGCGTCACGTGGTCGTGGAAAAGCTCTTTCAGGCGATCCGAATCGCGCTGCGACAAGCCGACGAAGCGCTGCACGAAATGCCCCAGCACGAGGCTGCGTTCGCCTGTTTCAGGGTGCACGCGCACGACCGGATGTTCGGTTTCATAGACCGTCGACGTGAACTGCTCGCGATACGCCTGCTCAGCGTCGGTCACGGGCGCGGTCCGGTTCGCCGCGTAGTCGTAGGTATTCGTATGAATGGCCCACAGGGAGTCCGCCAGGGCGCGCAGCGGGTCCGGCAGACGGGCGTAGGCCTCAGCAGTGTTGGCCCAGACCGTATCGCCGCCAGCAGCCGGAATCACGACGCCTCGCAGGATTGAGATCTTTGGATAGGCCGGCACGAAGGTCACGTCCGTATGCCACGAATTGGCGCGCCTACCGTTCTTCGAGTCGAGTTCGAGCAGACGATTGCTGCCGGCGACCGATGGCACCGTCGGATGCGCGACGGTTTCGCCGAAGCGGCTGGCGAACGCTTCCTGCGCGGCGTCGTCCAGATGTGACTGGCCGCGAAAGAAGATCACCTTATGCCGCAGCAACGCGGCGTTGATGGCCGCAATGGTCGAGTCGGCCAGATCCGGCCCGAGGCGCACGCCCCGGATTTCGGCGCCGATCCGGCCGCCCACTGCATGGACGTCCAGGTCCAGCGCGGTTGAGGGGTCGGCGGCAACGGCAGGCGTGGCGATCAGGGTCATCGAGTGCTCCTTGGGGAATCGTTGGATATCGTCGGGTGTCGTTGTGGATCGTCGTGTATCGGGATGCTTGCGCGCTGGGACTGGCAGAAGCGGGTGCATGCAAAAACCGCAGCGGCAATAAATTGAAGCATCCGCGCGCGGGCGCGGCAACGAAGCGATTGGACTTTGCTTTACACACCGGACGTGGGGCGTTTATGAGGGACCCTTAGTGAAACTCCGTGAAGCGCTGGTTTAGTAGGAGGGAATCGGGAGAGGTCGATGGGTTTTTTATTCATCGTCAGATATGCAAATGAATAAAAGATGGTTCCCGTACGTTCGAGTTTGACCTACCTTGTACTTAGCGGGAGCCCGTACCGGAACACGTTCAAGGAGAACTGCGATGTCTGAACCGAGAGCCATTTTTAGCAACTGGGGCACCGAAGTGCTGCGGCACTGGCGCGAGCGGCGAACGCTGGCCGCCAATCAGTCTCATGAGGCCGCACGCGAGCCGTACGACCTTGAACGCATCGCAACGTGCGCATGCAGCGGTTATTTCCACACGGGGTATGCGCTCGATCCGTTCGTTTTTACGCCGGAGTTACCGTTCAAGAATTAAAGGCAGGAGTTGGCCACAAACCGGCATGGACTCCTGAGTAATACCTGTAAATAAGCGATGTTGCGATGGGCGGTGAGCCGCGAACAGCACAGGAGGCGACGTCGACGCCGCCCGGATCTTCTAGCTGGTTAGACTGGTAAAAGCAAAAACGCCCGGTGTGAACTGCACCGGGCGTTTTTTCAATCGATGATTGCCTGTGCGATTGCGGCGGAGCCTCCAGAGCCTCCATCACGCAGATCCAGATCACCCAGCGCGTCCCGGGCATTAAACGCCAGCGCAAACTGCGCAGCCTGCCGGCCCACCGTCGCCAATTGCTCCGCGACCTTCGGGTCCGAGCAGGAATCAATCGTCTCGAAGCGCGTTTCCAGCGAATTGACCGCCGCACCGTACGGTGTCGGCCAGCCACGCAGCGCATGCACGATCGAGCGTAGGGACGTAAGCACGGCACCACCACCTTGCCATCCATAAGCCGTCACCACGCAACCCACCGCGCGGCCGTCGAGGTAGGGACGCTTGTCGTCGCGGAGTTCCTCCAGCGTGTCCAGTGCGTTCTTGACCAGCCCCGAGACGCCGCCGTGGTATCCCGGCGTCGCGATGATGACCGCATCCGCTTCGCGCACCGCCTCAATCAATTCGAGCTGTTCCGCCGAGCGTTCGCCGTGTTCCGGCGCGTAGTGAGGGAGCGAGTGCAGGAACGTGCCGCCAAACAGACGCGTGCGCGCGCCTTCGGCTTCAGCGCCGCGCAGCGCGAGGCGAAGTGCGCGTTCAGTCGATGAGGCCGCGCGGGTCGTGCCGCCAATGCCGACCACGAGCGGCCGGCGAAATTCAAAGCTCTTCAACGAAATACTCCCAGGAGTGCAGTGGAGCCACGCTTGGCGCACCGGTTCGTACGCAAGAGCGCCGCAGCTTATCGCAGGTTATGCATGGATCATGCCGCCATCTTAGCTATCGATTTTGCGCGATGGAACCGAGCTTTGCTTGAATCGATATGAGCATTGCGTATTTCGACGACGATCAACGCCCTCAAAGGCCCCGCCACGCAAGCTACATACGTATAAGTAATTAGCCTTGCGCAATAGATTATTAAGCCGTGTCGCGGGTTACGTTAAACTTTCGCCTCTCGCGAACCAGGGATGAACGGCGGTCGGCTGCCCGAGCAAACTCGCTCAACGGGGAGTCCGCCGCTTTTTTTGTTTACATGATCGAAATACGCAATCTTTCGCAACGTTTCGCTGGCCCACGAGGCTGGATCGAAGCGCTGCATAACGTCAATTTGACGATTCCGCCGGGCGAAGTGTTTGGCATCATCGGCCGCAGCGGCGCCGGTAAAAGTACGCTGGTGCGCACCATCAACCTGCTGACGCGGCCAAGCGAAGGCAGCGTGATCGTGGACGGCCGCGACCTCACCACGCTGCCCGCCGCGCAATTGCGTACGGCACGCCGTGACATCGGCATGATCTTCCAGCACTTCAACTTGCTGTCGTCGCGTACGGTGTTCGACAACGTCGCGCTGCCGCTCGAACTCGCCGGCATGAAGCGCGGCGAGATCGAGGCGACCGTGTTGCCGCTGCTGGAACTCGTCGGGCTCACCACGCAAAAAGATCGTTATCCCGCCCAGATCAGCGGTGGCCAGAAGCAGCGCGTGGGGATCGCCCGGGCGCTTGCCAGCAAGCCGAAAGTGCTGCTCTCCGACGAAGCCACTTCCGCTCTCGATCCTGAAACCACACGCTCTATTCTTGATCTGCTGCGCAAGATCAACAAGGAACTCGGCCTGACGATCGTGCTGATCACGCATCAGATGGACGTGATCAAGCAGGTCTGCGATCGCGTCGCGGTGCTCGATGCCGGTCGCGTGGTTGAGGAAGGCAATGTAGTCGATGTCTTCATGCAGCCGCACCACGAAGTCACGCGCGCGTTGCTTGGTGACGTGATCGCGCACGATTTGCCGCCCGCGCTGAAGCTGCGCGTGGCCGAGCGTTTGAAAACCGGCGGCCATCTGCTGCGGCTCGCGTTCACCGGCTCCGGCGTCGACCAGCCGATCCTCTCTGAAACAATCCGCCGCTTCGAACTGGATTTCAACATCCTTCACGGCCAGATCGATGAGATCCAGGGCCAGGCGTTCGGCTCGCTGGCAGTACTCGCGGCCGGAAAGCCGGCGAACGTGGCCGAGGCCGTTGCGTATCTGCGTGAACAAGGTGTGGTGGTGGAGGAGATGTCCCATGTTGAGTGAAATGTTCGATATGTTTGTCCAGTCGTTCTGGGAAACGCTCGTGATGGTGGGCATTTCCGGGCTGGTCGGCGCGGCCTTGGGGCTGCCGTTGGGCGTGCTGCTGTATCTCACCGACCGCGACGGCGTGTTGCGCAATCTCGCGGTGAACCGGGTCATGGGCGGCGTCGTGAATGCGGTGCGTTCAACACCGTTTATCATTCTGCTCGTCGCGGTGATCCCGTTCACGCGGCTGGTGGTCGGCTCGTCGATCGGAACCATGGCCGCGGTTGTGCCGCTGACTATCGCGGCCGCGCCGTTCATCGCGCGGTTGGTCGAAACTGCCCTGCGCGAGGTCGATCGCGGGTTGATTGAAGCGGCGCAGTCCATGGGCGCAACCACGAGCCAGATCGTGTTCAAGGTGTTGTTGCCCGAGTCCATGCCGGGCGTTGTTGCCGGTTTGACGATTACGTTCGTGTCACTGGTCGGGTATTCGGCAATGGCCGGCGCAATCGGCGGCGGCGGTCTGGGCGACTTGGGCATTCGCTACGGGTATCAGCGGTTTTTGCCGGAAGTGATGCTGACGGTGGTGGTGATCCTGATCGTCTTCGTGCAGCTTGTGCAGTCGTTCGGCGACTGGCTCGTGCGTCGTCTGAGCCACAAATAACAGCCACAAATAATTTCTTATAAAGCTCAAAGGGTAGTCCATGCAACGTCGATTCATTCTCAAGCTGGCCGCTGTCTTCAGCGCTTCAGCATTGCTCGCTAACGTCGCGCAAGCCGATGAAACCATCAAGGTAGGCGTGACCGGCGGTCCGCACGCACAGGTCATGGAAGTCGTGAAGCAGGTCGCCGCAAAGAATGGCCTGAACATCAAGATTGTTGAATTCGCCGATTACGTCCAGCCGAATGCGGCGCTGGCATCGGGCGATCTCGACGCAAACAGCTATCAGCACGCGCCGTATCTCGACGCACAGGTGAAGGACCGCGGCTACAAGCTGATCAAGATCGCCGATACAGTCACGTTCCCCATGGGCATCTATTCGAAGAAGTTCAAGTCGCTGGCGCAGTTGCCGGTCGGCGCGCGCATTGCCGTGCCGAACGACCCGACCAACGGTGGCCGGGCGCTCTTGCTGCTGCAAAAGAACGGTTTGCTGAAGTTGCGCGCCGATGCAGGCTTGAAAGCAACGCCGCTCGACATTGTCGATAACCCGAGAAAGCTGAAGATTGTTGAACTCGACGCCGCGCAAATCCCGCGCTCGCTCGCGGATGTGGACGCCGCCGCGATCAACACGAACTTCGCCATGGAAGCCGGGTTGAAGCCGAAGCAGGACGCGATCGCGATTGAAGATCCGAACGGCCCATACTCGAACATCATCGCGATTCGTGCCGTGGACAAGGACAAGCCGTGGGTGGCAAAACTCGTGGCCGCCTATCACTCGCCGGAAGTGAAGCAGTTCATTGAGGCGAAGTACGCGGGCGCGGTGATCGCCGCCTGGTAAGCCCGCGGCTCAGGCAACACGCTGCACAAAATCTGGACACAAAACGCGCTCTTTCCCTCATGGGTTTGAGCGCGTAGTCGTTTAAAACGCGGCGCCAAGGGTAAACGCCGATATTTTCCGACCCCGGCAGAAAGCAGGCAGAAGGCTTTGCCTTCTTATACTTGCCGCACATTAGAACAAGATGCCGGTTTGCCATGTATAGCAGGAGACGTTTCCCGATGCAGTTTTCCCCCCGCTTTTTCACGCTCGCTTGCACGCTGGCCGCTTTGTTGTGCGCCGCGTCGCCCGCCCAGGCGGAAAAGCTGACGCTGATGGCGGGAGGCACCTCCAAGATCGTCTATCTGCCTTTGATCCTCGCGTCACAACTCGGTTATTTCAAGGACGAAGGACTCGAATTCGAGATTTTGTCGCAGCCGGCCGGTGTCGATACCGCGACGGAACTGCTCGCCGGTGCGATCCAGGGCGCGGTCGGTTTCTACGATCACACCATCGACCTGCAGAGCCGCGGCAAGGATGTTGAAGCGCTGGTCGTGTTCAGCAAGAGCGCGGGGCTGGTCGAGCTGGTCTCGAAGAAATCCTCGGCGGGTTTCAACACCATGGCCGACGCGAAGGGCAAGACGCTGGGGGTGACGGGACTGGGATCGTCGACGAACTTCCTGACCCATTATCTTGCTGCCCGCGCCGGGTTGTCGCCGAAGGAATACTCGGTGTTGCCGGTGGGTTCCGACGACAGTTTCATCGCGGCCCTGAATCAGGGCCGTATCGACGCAGGCATGATCGAGGAGCCGGTTGCCAGCCGGCTGCTGGCCAGTGGCGACGCGAAAGTGCTGGTGGACATGCGTAGCGCCGCGGGCACTGCGGCTGCGCTGGGCGGCCCGTATGTGGGCCCGTGTTTCTACGCTCAGCGAAGCTGGGTCAACACGCACCGCGATGAAGCGCAGAAGCTCGTACGCGCCATGGTGCGCTCGCTTGCGTTCATTGCGAGCCATAGCGCGGAAGAGATAACGGCCAAGGTGCCGAGCGATTTTTATGGACCGGGAACGGGCAAGGCGCTTTATATCAGCGCCCTGAAGTCCTCCATGCCGATGTTTACGAAGGACGGGCGGATGCCTGACGGTACGCCCGCTGCGGTGCTGAAGGTGCTTACGCTGGCCAACTCGTCGATCGATCCGCGCCATATTGATCTGTCGAGGACCTACACGAACGAGTTCGTCGACCGCGTGCAACTGAGTGCCAAATAAGTGAAACCGAAGTGAAACCGGCAACCCATTTCCCTCTATTCGAAGCGATGCAATGAAAGCGATACGCATAGAACAGTATGGCGGACCCGAAGTCCTGATTCGTCAGGATATCGAAGTTCCTCAGCCAGGGCGTGGAGAGGTGCTGGTCAAGGTCAGGTGCGCAGGCATCAACTTCATGGATATCCACACGCGCCAGGGGAAATACAAGGTATCGCGGACGTACCCCGTGAGAATTCCCTGCACGCTTGGCATGGAGGGTTCCGGCGATGTGGTTAAAACCGGCGCGGGTGTGACGTCGTTCGAACTGGGCGAGCGGGTTGCGTGGTGCATTTCGTGGGGCGCTTATGCCGAATACGCAGTCGTGCCGGCGGCACGGCTGGCGCGAATCCCCGATTCGATTCCCTATGACCTCGCCGCTGCCGCGATTTTCCAGGGGTCGACAGCACATTATCTGATCGACGATGTCGGTCATGTCAGCGCCGGCACCACGTGCCTGATCCATGCGGCGTCCGGCGGTATCGGCCAGTTGCTGGTGCAGCTTGCCAAGCGTCGCGGCGCGACGGTGTTTGCCACCGCCAGCAGCGAGCAGAAGGCGGATGTTGCTCGCAGGCTCGGTGCGGATCACGTGATGCTTTACGACGATGGCCGCTTTGCTGACCGGGTGCGGGAAGCGACCGGCGGCCGTGGCGTGGATGTGGTGTATGACGCGGTCGGTCGCACGACATTGCGCGACAGTTTCCGCGCCACGCGCGTGCGCGGGCTGGTCGTCAACTATGGATCGGTGTCGGGTTCGTTGAATGATCTCGATCCCATTGAACTGGGCGAAAGTGGTTCGCTGTTCCTGACGCGTCCGCGGCTGGCCGATCATCTCGCCGACGCGGACACAGTGCAGCGCCGCGCCGACGACGTGTTCGCGGCGCTCGCCGATGGCTCGCTGAACATCGTCATCAGCGCTCGCTATACGTTCGATAAGGTTGAAGAGGCGCATGCCGAGCTTGAGGCACGGCGCCAGGTGGGCAAGTCGGTATTGATGATTGGATAGGTACCATCAATGCGTCCGTCGCAGTCGCGCCGGTCGTTGTTAATTGTTGTCGAATGCAGTGACTGTTGTCGCCATTGTGCGCCGGCACGCCGCATCCTTTGAGAAGGTCAAGTTCATGTCCTCACACGCTACGTCTGCAAACGACTCGAAATTCAAGTCGGTATTTCGAGTTGTCAGCGGAAATTTTCTCGAAATGTACGACTTCATGGTCTACGGCTATTACGCCTCGGCCATTGCCAAGACCTACTTCCCGAGCGGTAACGAATTTGCGTCGCTGATGCTCGCGTTGTCTGTATTCGGGGCAGGCTTCCTGATGAGGCCGATTGGCGCCATCGTGCTCGGCGCGTATATCGATCATCACGGAAGACGCAAGGGCCTGATCCTTACGCTGGGTTTGATGGCTGTCGGCACCTTGCTGGTTGCGGTGATTCCGGGGTACGCGACTATCGGCGTGGTGGCTCCGATCATCGTGTTACTCGGACGTCTGCTGCAAGGTTTCTCCGCTGGCGTAGAACTGGGTGGTGTGTCGGTGTATCTCTCCGAGATCGCGACCAAGGGCAACAAGGGCTTCTATTGCTCGTGGCAATCCGGTAGCCAGCAGGTAGCCGTTGTGTTCGCCGCGCTGATCGGTGTAGGCATGAGCCGCATCCTGCCGCCCGACCAGATGACGTCGTGGGGATGGCGCGTGCCGTTCATCATCGGCTGCCTGATCGTGCCGTTCCTGTTCATCATTCGCCGTTCGTTGCAGGAAACTGAAGAGTTCCTTGCACGCAAACACCGTCCGAAGATGGGCGAGATCATGAAGTCGATGCTCGCGAACTGGGGCATCGTGCTTGCAGGCATGGGCATGGTCATCATGACCACCGTATCGTTCTACATGATCACCGCCTACACGCCGACCTTCGGCAAGGAAGTGCTCAAGCTTTCCTCCATTGATGCACTGGTGGTGACGGTGTTTGTCGGCTTGTCGAACCTCGTGTGGCTGCCGCTCTCGGGTGCGTTGTCTGACCGTGTCGGACGCCGCCCTGTGCTGCTGTTCTTCACGATCCTGACCATTCTCACGGCGTATCCGGCCGTGCAGTGGCTGGTCGCCGATCCGTCGTTCCTGCGCTTGCTCGGCGTCGAGTTGTGGCTCTCGTTCCTGTACGGCAGCTATAACGGCGCGATGGTCGTGGCGCTCACCGAAGTCATGCCGGTCGAAGTCCGCACCACAGGGTTTTCGCTGGCGTATAGCCTGGCGACGACCATCGGCGGGTTCACGCCGGCCATCTCCACGTACCTGATTCACGCAACGGGTAACAAGGCGGCGCCGGGCGCGTGGATGTCCCTTGCCGCCGTCTGCGGGTTGATCGCGACGCTGATCCTGTATCGATCCACGGCAGCGCGCAGCCAATACAAGACGGCTTGACGGGTGACGCCCAACCGCATGGCCACGCCCCGAGCGAGATACACTTCGCCTGAGGGCCGTGGCCCGGCGTGGCGTGAGGCTCGTTTGAATCACGTGTATGCCGGGCTGGCGGACAATGCCCACGCATAACGCGGTGAATGTGATGAAGCTACTGCTGGTCGAGGACAATGAGGAACTGGCTCATTGGCTCGCTAAGATTCTGGAAGACGATGGTTTTGTACTCGATCGCGTCAGCGACGGCGACGCGGCCGACCGGTTCCTGCGCACCACGCGCTACGACGTTGTGCTGCTCGATCTCAACTTGCCGAATCTGTCCGGCAAGGGCGTGCTGCGGCGGCTGAGAGAACGGGGCGACGACACGCCCGTGCTGATCCTGACCGCCAGCGGTTCCGTGGATGAAAAGGTGATTTGCCTGAGCGCCGGCGCGGACGACTACGTCGTCAAGCCCTTCGATGCGCGCGAGCTGGTCGCGCGGGTCAAGGTGCTGGTGCGGCGGCAGTTGCCCTCGCGCTCTAACAGCACGCGCTGCGGCGATCTTTCCTACGATATCGACCGGCGGCAGTTTTCGGTAGCGGGCGACATGCTGAGCCTGACGCCGAGAGAGCATGCCGTGCTCGAGACCTTGATCCTCAAGGCCAAGAAGACTGTCTCCAAACCGATGCTGGCCGATTCGCTCGGCAGCTCGACTACCCACACGAGCGAAGACGCCATCGAGATATACGTCTCACGGCTGCGCAAGAAGCTCGAGAAAAGCACCGCCACCATCATTACGCTTCGCGGCCTGGGGTATCTGTTGCAAGCCAGCAGCGATGACGAATAGCCTGCGTCTTCGGCTTCTGCTGTGGTTGCTGCTACCGCTGACGGTCTATGTGCTTGCCGCGGGCTACATGGCCCGTGAAGGCGCGCAGAAAACCGCGAGCCTGATCCAGGACAACGCGTTGCTCGCGTCCGCCCGTGTGATGGCTGGCGACGTCAAGTGGGACGACAGTTTTCTGCATGCGGACATTTCCCCAAGCGCTATCGAGATCCTGAGTTCGCCCTACGGCGACCGGGTGTTTTTCCGTATCCGCGTGATCGACGGGCCGGTGATTGCGGGCACGTCGGATCTTGAGCAGGTCGAGCCTGCCAGTTCACCCGGCTGGTACGACACCGAGATCGACGGTCAGCCCGTGCGGGCGGTTTCCATCATCCGGCCGATGTACGACTCCGGTGAAAGCAAGCGCATCCTTGTGTCAGTGGGCCGTACAGAACTAGAGCGCGATGCATTGGCAACCGAGTTATGGCGGCCGCAACTGCTGCATTTCGCGGAGATCATTGCGATTGCAATCGTGCTGGTGTGCGTCGGCCTGACGTTCGAGTTGCGGCACTTGATGGCGTTGACCAATGACGTTCGCGACCGTGCGCCGAACGAACTCGTGCCGTTGCGCTCGGAGCATCTTCAGAGCGAGTTGCGGCCCATTGTGGATGCAATTAATCACTGCATTGCGAGGATCGAGCGGCAGACTGCCATGCAGCGGCGTTTCATTGCGCATGCCGCGCATCAGTTGCGAACGCCGCTGACGTTGCTCGGTGCGCAACTGCAATACGCGCGACGCCACGACGATCTCGCGACCGTCAAAGAGACGCTGTCGGCCATGCACAAGAGCAATGGCGCGCTGGTGTCGCTGACCAACCAGTTGCTCTTGCTTGCGCAAGCGGAGACCGCCGATTACAGCCATTTCGAGGGCGAACGTGTCGATTTGCGCGAGGTCGCAACCACCGTGATTGAAGAGCTGGCGCTGCTGGCGCAACGTCGCGGGATCGAACTAGCCGCGCAGCTTGCCGACGATGCAATCGTGCTAGGGAACGCGCGGTTATTGTCGGTGCTGGTCTTCAACCTGGTCGATAACGCTATTCGATACACGCCTGCGTCAGGTCACGTGACGTTGTTGATCGAACGGCGCGAGAAGATGATTGTGCTTGCTGTTACCGATGACGGTCCCGGTATTCCAGCCGATGTCCGCGATCGTGTGTTCGAGCCGTTCTTCAGGGCATCGATGGAAGAGGGTAGCGGGTTGGGCCTGGCGATCGTGAGGGAGATTGTGCGTGCGCACCGGGCCAGCATCAGTCTTGAAGATGGACCTGGCGGCGAGGGGCTCGCGGCCGAGGTCCGGTTTTCGCTTTAGATCGGCGACTTCCGTTTCACGCGCACCGGTGGTCCGGTGCGCGTGACAATCAACCGGCGTCAGGCCTCTTCAGCCCACGCCATATTTTCCCGCGCCATCAGCGCTGACGAGGCGGCCGGTCCGAACGTACCTGCCGTATAACTGCGCGGACCGTCGTTCAGTTCCTTCCAGCCGTCCAGGATCGGTTCCACCCACGCCCATGCCGCTTCGAGTTCATCACGACGCATGAAATGCGTCAGGCGACCGCGCATCACATCGATCAACAGCCGCTCGTACGCTTCCGCGCGACGTTCGGTGAACGCCTGCTGCAAATCCAGATTCAGGTTCACCGGCAGCATATGCATGCCGCTGCCGGGCTCTTTAGCGAGCATCTGCAACTGGATCGATTCTTCCGGTTGCAACGTGATGACCAGCCGGTTGCCATAGTTGCGCGGTCCGCTGGGAATGATCGAGAACGGCAGGTCGGCGAAGTCGATCACGATCTCCGATTGCTTCTTCTGCAAGCGCTTGCCAGTGCGCAGGAAGAACGGCACGTTCGCCCAGCGCCAGTTGTTGATATGCGCGCGGATCGCGACGAAGGTCTCGGCACGGCTTTCAGCCGGCACGTTGTCCTCTTCCATGTAACCCTTGACCGGTTCGCCGTCAATGGCGCCCGGACTGTACTGGCCACGCACGGTATCGCGGGCAATATCGGCGACTGTCATCTTGCGCAGCGAACGCAGCACCTTGAGCTTTTCATCGCGCACGGCATCAGGGTCGAGCGACACAGGCGGCTCCATGGCCACGATGCACAGCAGTTGCAGCAAGTGATTCTGAACCATGTCGCGCAGCGCGCCGGTCTGGTCGTAAAAGCCCGCACGGCTGCCCACGCCCACTGTTTCAGCCACGGTGATCTGCACGCTCTTGATGTACGGCGCTTGCCATAGCGGTCCGAAGATCGCGTTGCCGAAACGCAGCACCATCAGGTTCTGCACCGTTTCCTTGCCGAGGTAATGATCGATGCGATAGATCTGCGCTTCGGCGAAATGACGGCCGACAGAAGCATTGATCGCTTGTGCCGAGGCAAGATCATGGCCGAGCGGTTTTTCCAGCACGACGCGCGAGTTGCCGTCGACCAGACCGGCGGCCGCGAGGTTGTCGCAGATGGTCGTGAACAGGTCCGGCGACGTCGCGAGATAAAACACGCGGCATACGTCCTTGCGCGCAATTTCTGCCAGGTGCAGATAGTCGCTTGCCGAATCAATGTTGATGCGCACGTAGTCGAACAGCGCCAGGAAACTGTCCCAGGATTGCGGATCAAGCGCCTTCTTGTCGACGAAAGGTTTCGATTGCTCTTCCACGAACTGCACGTATTGCTCCCGCGACCAGTCGCGCCGGCCGATCGCGATAATCCGTGTTTGCGCGGGCAGGTTGCCGTGCAAATGCGCCATATAAAGGGCCGGCAGGAGCTTGCGTGCGGACAGGTCGCCGCCACCGCCGAAGATGATCATGTCGACAGGAAGGTCGGGCGCGGCTGAAGGTGTTTGAGTGGTCATGGTGCGTAGGGAATCGCGAGTTTGCAGTCAGGATTGCGCTCTGCGGAGCGGGCCGTTTACGACGCTAAGTATGTCGTTATACCAGCTACGCTTTAAACGAGCATGGTTCGCGCGTGACGATCCGCGACCCGGTTCGTGATTGTCAGACTAGCAGAGAAAAAACGTCCGACCGGTCGGGAAGCGATGCAACGGGATGCATGTAACTGTAGTGTAAGCGTGCGGCGCATGCCGCGTGCTGAACGATCAGACAGACCGGTGATGAGCAAAATCGATCGTGACAATCCCGGTCTTTTCCTTCTTGACGCGACGCTTGGCGACAGCCGCAACTGCGCCTATTTCCTCGCAGATACGCGCCGTTCCGGCGGCCACCCTGACCGCGCCAATCGACATGGTGACGAAGCCGAAAAACAGCCGTTGGCGGTTCCGGTCCTCGCTGTAGATACCGCCTGCGAGCCGGTCTTCCGGCGAGTAAAAGCGTTTGACGTCTTCATTGAAGCGATCAATGGCCTGAACGCTGCGGCTGCGCCAGTCCGCACTTTGAAACAGCATCAGGAAATCGTCGCCGCCTATGTGCCCGAGAAAATCGCACGCTGGTTCGCAGACCGAGCGTAGCGCCGCAGCGGCCGCCTTGAGCACTTCGTCGCCTTGCCAATAACCGTAGCAGTCGTTGAACGGCTTGAAGTCGTCGAGATCGACGTAACACGCAACGAAGTCGACGCCGTTATCGATCAGCCGCTCTACATGCGAATTGATCGGCACGTTGCCGGGAAGAAACGTCAGCGGGTTGGCATAACGTGCCGCTTCCAGCCGGATGTCCGTCACTGCGCGCACCAGCCGCTCGCCGGTGGCGAGCCCTATGTAACGGCCTGCGTCGGTAATGATGAGACCGTCGGAGAGATAACGCAGGTCATCGTTGGCAAGCATATGCGCCACTTGCTCCAGCGTGGCATAACGCTCGACCACCAGTGGCGCCGGATTGGCAAACTGAAGGCAGGGCCGCTTGCCGAACAGTTCGCGATGGTAAGGCAGCGCGTACTGGTCCATGAAGGCGCGGCGATTGATGAGCGCGACCGGCCGCCCGTCGTCGATGATCGCTACCGCGTGCAAGTCCGGCGCCACGTTGAACAGGTCGACCACGTGGTCGTTGCATGCGTCCGGCGGTAACGAGGGCGCGAGAATCAGCATCCGGTCGAGTTCGAATCCACTCGCGCGGGATTCTCGGTGTGTGTGGGTATGCGAGGGATAGACGGTGATCCGGGACGAGCGCAACAAGTGTTGTATAGGGGCGGGCAAGGCTTGACTGGGCAATGCCGCCGGGCGCCCCAGCAAGAATCCTTGTCCATACGCAATACCGAGATCGCGGATGATTCCCAGATCGGCCGGGCGTTCGATTCCCTCTGCAATCAGCTCGGCGCCGCTGGCTCTTGCAAACGCGGCCATCGCTTTAACGGCCTCGAATTTCAGCGGATCGAGCGCGATGTTGTCGATGAAAAACCGATCGATTTTCACGTAGTTGGGTACTAGCCGTACCCAGAGATTCATGTTCGCATTCGCACTGCCGTAGTCGTCGAGCGCAAACGCGGCGCCGCTTGCGCGCAACGCGCGGATGGTCGCGTCGAAACGGTCAAGGTCGGCAATGACGCTCTGCTCGGTCAATTCGACCACGACGCGCTCGGACGCAAGCCCGCTCGCGCCGAGCAGATTGCCAATGCCGTCATCCTCGTCAACACTCGTTTCGATCACGGTAGCGCTTGCGTTGATGAACAGCAGGCCGGCGCCATGAAGGCGCGCAAAGGACTCGCAACATACCTGTGCCGCGGCTATCTCCAGCCGGTGTGCCGACCCCTCCTGCTGCGCTTGCGCGAACAAGCCGCGCGGCGTCTCGAGCCAGGTGTCCGCCGGACCGCGGATGAGCCCTTCATGCCCTGCAATCTCACCATCCGCAAGGTGCACGATAGGCTGGAATACCGCCCACAACGCGCCATCGGCAATCAACGCGTCGACTGTCGATGGCGCGCCGTGTGTGACATGGAGGGTAGAGAATTGCATGGGAATCCCATTGATCTGGTTGGCTTAACGGCGCGACACTGGAGGAGTTGAATGAATCTTTGATGACTTGGGGCACCAGGGAGGTGCGAAGCTGTGGACCGCTCCGCAGTTCCCGCCTTCAGATTGCAATAGACGCGTCTGCGTTCGGATCGAGGCAGCGCGAATCTGCCGGCAAGAAATGCGCAGGCAGTCGCCAATCCGCAGCTCGGTAAAAACAGGCGTTGCTTGTTTTAAATCTGCATGTTGAATTTCTCATGAATGGATTTTTAATTAAAAACCTGATAATCGATATGAAGTAAAGCCGCGTCCAACGAAACGGGGCGCTGGAGGATTTAATGGTGATCGGGTGCGTCAGTCCCGGTGACGCGTTGTCCGGCCCGCTTCTCCACCAAGCGTTGTCTCTACTTCGAAGAGCTACAAATATCGGCTGTCTTCAGTGACCGGGTCATATCCGACTGAATCGAGGTCGGAAAATTGTTTTGCAAGTTGTTTTACCGCGCGCGTTAGGTCTGTGACTTGATCGCGCTGGGCTTGAGTCGCAATTGCGATACCTGGGCGCACGCCAGTCAAGTTTGCTCAGTTGTCGAAAAACATAATTTGCATTCTGCAAACTTGAGTCGGCCCTATCAAACACAGCGACAGATTTAATGCGGCATAAATCGACATAAAGCACGATGGGTCGTTTCGGCTTAATGGCTGAGCTGAACTGGCTCGCAGGGAGCGATATCCAGAAATTAAAGTTCATTTGACTATCTGGAGCCGCCGTAAGATGCAGTGAGGGTTGGCGCTAGTGGTGAATTGATGGTCAGTGCGATCGTGAGAGAATTTTCATCGTCAGCATTTTATTGATTCGTTAAAATCGGGAGAGACCTTCGAACTTATAACGAGCAAAACAATTGGCTAGCAACATTGCGAGTGGGGCCCCACGGCAGCGGCGCATCCTGACGGTCGGAAACGATCCCGACACTGCTGCGGAAATCGCCCAGACGCTGCGTGAACAAGGCTTTGAGGTCGATCTCGTCACGACCGGGTGCGAGGCGCTGCGGGCGGCACTTGCCACCGCTTACGACGCCATGACGCTTGATCGCAAGCTGCCTGACGCAGACGGAATCATGCTGGTCCGCTTGCTGAGGGAAGCCGAGATCGACCTGCCCGTCCTGATGATCAGCGCGTTGTCGGATATCGATGAAAAAGTGCGCGGCTTGCGCGAGGGCGGTGACGACTATCTCGCGAAACCGTATCACCCGGACGAACTGGTGGTCCGTCTTGAAGTCATGATTCGGCGCAAGGACGCGGGCCACGCGTCAAGCGACACGCTGCTCCGGGTCGGGACGCTCGAGGTCGACCGGTTGAGCCGCCAGGTCACGCGCTCGGGCGTGGCGATAGAACTGAGTCATGCCGAATACCGGCTGCTGGTCTACATGATGGAGCAAAGCCGTTGCGTGCTGAGCCGGCCCATGATTTTCGAGGCCGTCTGGGGATACCGGTTCGATCCGGGCACCAACCTGATCGAGGTTCATATCGGCCGGCTGCGAAAAAAGATAGATACCGAAGGTGAGGAGCCGCTGTTCCATACGATCCGCAACAAGGGGTATCGGCTTGGATCGTGACACGCTTTGGTTCGGGTAAAACGCCGGGGAATTGAATGTGGATCGAGTGCTGACTGATCCGGTACGCGCCCTGACATGCGCGCACCGGACCCAAACTTCGCTTCAGATCACCATCGACAACCCAAGCGTGAACGCCAGCGCGGTCACCGAAATAATCGTCTCGCACACCGTCCAGGTCTTGAACGTCTGCGTCACGGTCATGCCGAAGTACTCCTTGACCAGCCAGAAACCGCCGTCGTTCACGTGCGACAAGATCAGCGATCCGGCGCCCGTCGCGAGCACGAGGAGTTCGGGACGCACGCCAGTCGCGGTGGTGGCCGCTGCTGCTGCGATCGGCGCGATAATCCCCGCCGCCGTGGCCATGGCAACAGTCGCCGATCCGGTCGCCACACGAATCAAGCCGGCGACCAGCCACGCAAGAATCAGCAGCGGCACGTGCGCGCCGGTGGCCACGTCGACAATCGCTTTGGACGCGCCGCTATCGATCAGGATGCGCCCGAAACCGGCCCCGGCCCCCACGACCAGCGTGATGCTGGCGGTCGGCGCCAGACACTCGTTCGTGAACTTGAGGATCGATTCGCGATTGAACCCACGCGCCGAGCCGAACGTGTAGAAACTCAACAGCACGGCAAGCAGCAGCGCCATGTCCGGATGCCCGATCAGGCGCAGTACGTCATTGGCCGTCGACTTCGCTGGTGCGATCAGGTCGGCCCAACTACCCACGAGCATCAGCAGAACGGGCAACAAGACCGTCAGCAGCGTGATACCGAAGCTGGGCAGTTTCTGCGTGGCGCGTGCGGCATCCTGCTCGATAAATTGCTGCGCCATCGGGTTGACACCCTCGAGCACGACGAACTTCGAGATCAGTTTCGAGAACAACGGCCCCGCGATAATCGCCGTGGGAATGCCGACAATCAACGCGTAGAAAATCGTGTGGCCAATATCCGCGTTATAAGCGGTCACCGCCAGCAACGCGGCAGGGTGCGGCGGAATCAGGCCGTGCACGACCGAGAGTCCCGCGACCATCGGAATGCCGACGCGGATCATCGACGTGCCGGTACGCTGCGCGACGTTGAACGCAATTGGAATCAGCAACACGAAACCGACTTCAAAAAATACCGGCAGGCCAACCAGGAACGCGATGCACATCATTGCCCAATGCACATTCTTCGGGCCAAACAAGCCGATGAGCGTTTGCGCGATGCGCTCGGCGCCGCCAGATTCGGCCATCATCTTGCCGAGCATCGTACCGAGCCCGACGACGATCGCAATATGCCCGAGCGTTCCGCCCACGCCGGTTTCGAATGACTTGAGAATCGATGTCATCGGCATGCCGACAGCAAGCGCGAGCGCGACGGACACCACCATCAGCGTGATAAACGGATTGAGCTTGAATCGCGCGATCAGCACGACCAGCGCGATGATCGCGACCAACGCGTAAACGAGTAAAAGACTTCCCTGGACAGTCGCCATGGAGGCTCCAAAATAGCGGTCTGAGGAACCGGACCGTCGAGCCGCGTGGGTCTTCAACGGTCTGGCATACCTGGTTAGAACTTGTGTCGAATTCCCACGACGGTCACGAACTGACCGTTGTTGCTGGACGGATTCGAGACGCCTTCAACCCATGCCTTCGAGCCGGACGAACGCTGGTAAATGCCGTTCAGGTAGACGTCCGTGGTCTTTGACAGGAAGTACTCGCCACCCAGTGCGAGCTGGTTGTAGTGAGCATTCGATGCGGTTGCCGAGCTGCTGTTCTGGCTCGTGTAGATGTAGCCGAGCGAGAGCAGCGTGGCGGGCGTGAACTGATAACGCACGCTCGCTTCGTAGTTCGCAAAACGCAGGCTGCCGCCGCTCAGGAGGTCGAATTGCGAGTTCGTATACAGCAGGGCGACCGTGGCCGGTCCGAACGTGTAGGCACCGCCTGCGCCCCAGACCTGATTGCGCGCGACGTTGCTGATGATCGACGAACTGGTACCGTAATAGTTGTCGGAGGGCGCCGCGCCCGCCGTGTTCGACGCCGGGCGATTGACCAGCGAGTAGGCCGCGTCCAGGCGCACCGGACCGGCGGCATAATCCGCGCCCACGCTCCACGCTCGGTTGTTCGAGAAGTCGCCGGCTGTGTTCGAGAACGCGTACATGGCGTTGGCAGTGAAGCCTGAGAACGTCGGCGTGGTGTACTTGATGGCGTTGTCGGTACGGTAAGTATTGTTCAGATCGTCGTTGTCGTAGATCGCGTTGCCGTACTGGCTCATTGCGCCGACGCCGTTGATCTGCAGATTCGAGAGGTAGTCCTGAACGCTGTTGTATTGGCGCCCGAGCGTGATCGTACCCGCGCGGTCGTTGCTCAGTCCCACCCATGCGCTGCGGCCGAACATGCGTCCGCCCTGGCCCAATGCGCCCGATTCCAGGCTGAAGCCATTTTCGAGCTTGAACAGGACCTTGTTGCCACCGCCCAGATCCTCGCTTCCAAGCAGACCCCAGCGTGACCCTTGCACATTGCCTTGAGTGGCTTGATAGGCGCTGTTGCCTTTTTGATTGTTGGTGTACGTGAAGCCGGCATCCACAATACCGTAGAGCGTCACGCTGCTTTGGGCGAAAGCGGCTTGCGCAACGCTTCCTGTCACGGCGACGGCCACGGCCGTGCGAAGGATCTGCTTATGCATCTGGTTTCCTCTGGTCGAAAGAAGGGCGGCCATCGACGAATTCTTGTTCTCTTCGATGGCATAAGGACTGCTAAACGTGCAAGGCAAAGCGACGCCGGAGAAATCCGGCGTATCGGGGTCATACAAGAAAATCAGATTCAGTCGGGCCAGTCAGTCGGGCCAATTCCGGCGGCCGGCGCCACGCCGCGCATCGCGCTGGGAAAACGGGGTGACGAGGGGATGCGGCGCGTGCTGCGCACGATCCAGTTCATCAAGCAGGCGTTCAAGGACGCTGTGCTCCTGACCGGGATGCAGATTGCACGGGTCGATGAAGAAGAAATTCAGTTCGGCCTCGTGATCGCGGACGATCACTGGCACGCCGCCCGCGGGCGGATGGGCGAGAGCGTCGGCCAGGTCCCAGGCGCTGATACGCGCCTCGTGTGGATCAATGGAGAGCTTAAGGCGGTCGAGCGGATTGCCGGTTGGATCGGCATCGATCTCCGCGCGCACGCCGGAGCGAGCGTTAAGCGCTTCACGCCACAACTCGAGATAACCGCGTTCGCGGGCGCGGACCGCTGCATGGTCGCGCTGCTGCCATTGTTCGAGCGCGGCGATGGCGCCGGCAATGCCTTCCTTGCCCACTTTCATGCCACGGCCAATGCCGCCATTCTGGAAATAGGCTGCACGTACCAGCGTTTTCTTGCCGGCGACAATACCTGCGGTCGGGCCGCCGAGAAACTTGTGCGCCGAATACAACACGAGATCGGCGCCCGCGGCAATGAAACGCGTAAGGTCATATTCGGAGGCCGCATCAACTATCACGGGGACACCCTTCGCATGCGCGATGGCGATGAATTCTTCCACGTGGATCAGTCCGAACTGGACCGTATGATGCGAAACCACATAGAGCGCGGCAGTTGTGCGCTCGCTGATTGCAGCAGCCAACTGATAACCATGCGACTCCGTGGCCGCTCCTACCGGCACGACGCGAGCGCCGGCGAGCCGGATGGCCTGATCGATAGGTGCGCCATAATTGACGAGATGACCCGTTTGCACGACGACCTCGTTGCGCAGTCCGCTTGTATCGGGTAAACGCTCGATCAAACCCGGATCGTCGCCGGTCATGGTTGCGGCAATTCCGAGCGTGATCGCGGCCGAACACGATGCAGTGATATAGCCGCTTTCGCTGCCGCAAGCTTGCGCGATGACGGCCGATGCCTTGCGTTGCAGGTCGTCGATCTCGACGAACTGAGGAAGGATGGCCGCCATTGCTTCAATGATCGGCGCCGCCACAATGGACGCACCCAGGCTCGTCATCGTGCCCGAGACATTGACGACCGGGCGTAGACCAAATCGGGAATAAATATCCATCGTGCGGCTCCTGTTATTCCTTTATTATGGAATGTATGTTGTAATTGTGTATTAGATTATCATACGATGCGCTTGCGTCAAACTGTACAAAAACAATCAGTCTTCAGGAGTGTGATGGCCGCCAAGCCCCGTCAAACCATGCAGGAACCGCAGCGAGTAGAGCAGCCGGTGCCGGACGCGTCCGCGTCGCCAGCACGCACGCGCACCAGCGCAATCGATCGGGCAGTGCAGATCCTCGACGCGTTGCAGGACACCAACCGTCCGATCACCGCGTATGAAATCGCGCGTCTGGTCGGTGCGCCGCTGTCGACGGTTTATTCGATCATCAATGACCTGGTGGAGAAGAACCTGCTGGCCCGCACGCCCGAGGGGGCGATCTGGCTCGGCTCGCGGCTGTACGGTTACGGGCTGACGTATGCCAGTTCGCTCGATTATCTTCTGGTCGCGCATGAAGAGATGAACCGCTTGTCGGCGCAGGTCGGAGAGACGGTGCAGGTGTGCGGACTCGAGGACGGCATGATGGTCGTGTTGCAAATGGCCGAGGGGCCTGGCCATTTTCGCGTGACTTCGCGGGTAGGAAGCCGAGTGCCGCTCAACTGGACTGCGTCGGGGAGGTTGCTGGTGGGACATCTGCCGGACGCCGAGCGGATCGCTTATTTCGAGCGGTACGCGAAGTCGTCTCCCACTGCCCGCGCCGAAACGCGTCCTGACGTGCTCGCACGAATGGCGCGTGAAGCGCTGGATGCGCGCCTGTCGATCCAGATCGGAGAGTCGGATGCGTCCGTAGCGTGTCTCGCCGCCCCGGTACTCGACCAGGCCGGGGACTGCGTGTTCACCATTTCGATCGTGATGCCTGAAGCCAAAGCGCTTCAGAGTACTGAACGTTTCGGCGGTGAACTGAAAGTCGTCGCCGCGCGCATTGAAGCGCGGCTCGGCTGGCAGCGCCGCACGCCTGACTCTATCGGTTGAGCAAGGCGCTGGTCGACCGGTATTTGAATCTTGTCCTCAACACTTGAAAGAGAACCAACGCAACATGGGATTTTCGACTGAGATGAACTGCTATGAACGACTGCAGGCCCGCGGCTTAAAACTTCAGGACGTGCCCGCGCCCATCGGCAACTTCACTCATTGCACACGCGAAGGCAACCTGCTGTTTTTGTCGGGGCAAGGGCCGCTTGATGAAACCGGGCATCTGATGACGGGGAAGGTTGGTGACAACGTCACCGCAGATGAAGCGTATGCGCATGCGTTACTCGTCGGTCTTAACCTGTTGTCCGTCCTGCATGCGGAGCTGGGCGACCTGGGGCGGGTAAGACGCATCGTAAAACTGCTCGGCATGGTGAATGCAACGCCGGATTTCGCTGACCATCCACGCGTAATCAATGGCTGCTCAGACCTTTTCGTCGATGTCTTCGGCGACGCGGGCCGGCACTCGCGGTCGGCTGTCGGCGTGGGGTCGCTGCCCGGCAATATCACGGTGGAGATCGAAGCGATTGTTGCTGTTCACGATTGAGAAACATCGGTGGTTGCATCTTGCCGTGCGAACCAGACGTCCTGAAACCAGGTTCATTTGGACCGGCTTGTTACTCAAAGTGATTCGAAGTGCGGGGAGCGGCGCTTTTGTGCCCGCATTTTTCGACGATGCATCGCGCACCAAGAGTCAAAGCGGCAGGTATCGACCAAACCAACGCGCCGAGCTCGCGTGATCGACGGCAAGCCTGGTTCAGCAAGTTGAACCGCATGCATGGAAAGCCCGTCAGCGCCACAGACCGCACACAACCCGGTCGAGAATTTGGTCTGATCGATTGGCTTGTCTCTTCTCGTTCATCACGGTATGATTTTTTTCATGAACAAGCGCTACATCAAATCGATTATTTCCGCCGCTACCGAATCGGCGGAATAGCTCTCGACTTGACAGTTCAAAAGCAACCCGCCCAGAAGGCGGGTTTTTGCTTTCTGGGCTCCTACAGAGGACTTGGAAATCATGAGCAAGCGTGAGGGTAGGTCGGACGATGCAGCCGTTCTTCATATGGTCTGCGGCAAGATCGCGTCGGGAAAATCAACGCTGACCCAACGCCTGGCGCGCACGGAGAATGCCGTGATCCTCAGCGAGGATATCTGGATGACGCATCTCTATCCGGGCGAAATCCGCACGCTGGAGGACTATGTACGTTGCTCGGGGCGCATCAGACGAGCGCTCTCTGAGCACGTTCGTGCACTCCTGTCGGCCGGGATGTCTGTGATACTCGATTTTCCTTTCAACACCATCAACAGCCGCGCATGGGGGCGCGAGCTATTTGACGGCGCCGGCGTGGGGCACCGACTTCACTACCTCGACGTCAGCGATGAAATTTGCAAGACCCGGCTCAGGGCTCGGAACGCCTCGGGCGAGCATCCGTTCGAAACAACCGATGCCCAGTTCGACCAGATAACGCAGTACTTTGTCCCGCCTTCGGCAACCGAGGGATTTCAGATCGTGTTGCACGTTCCGACGCAATAAGCCGCCTGGGTTCAGGTCGAATGAGAGAGCTGGACGTTGAGGCCCGAACGCCGCATTTTGAACGCAGCGGCGGTTGTCCGTCTGCATCCAGCAGTGACGTTCTGGCAGGTCTGCGCACGAAGGCTTCCCGCTTGTCCGGATAGGCTCCGTGCGCTCCGCTGTCCATGCCTGCCCTCAAAAACGCAATGCGCTGCCAACCGTATTTTCAGCCTCCGAAATACGCCGCCCGGTCGATATCGGCGATCAGCCCCGGCTGCTTCGGCTCCCACCCCAGCAGTTCCCGTGTCCGTTGACCGGCGGCCTGGGCGTCCATTCCCGCGAACATCGCGAACCAGCCGAAGTGCTCGTTCGCTTCCGCAGGGGTTTTGCTGACTACCGGCAGGTTCAGGTGCCGACCGATCACGCCGGCGATGTCCTTGAACAGCACGCCCTCTTCGGCGATCGCGTGATATCGGGCTCCGGCGGTTCCTTTTTCAAGTGCTCGCCGGTAAACACCGGCAGCATCGAGCCGATGAACAGCCGGCCAACGATTGAGGCCATCGCCCAGATAGGCTGAGACGCCTTTATCGCGCGCGAAGTCAATCAGACGCGGAACGAAGCCATGGTCGCCATCGCCATGGACCGAGGGAGGCAGGCGGACCACCGACGCGCACACGCCGCGTGCCGCCAGCGAAGCGGCCGTGACTTCCGAAGCACGGGGATAGGCGGCGGAAGTCGGAACCGGCTCATCTTCCTCGGTTGCGACACGGCCCGTCGCCAGGAGGGCCACCCCGGAGGTAACGAGCAGCGGGCGCGCGGAGCCTGCGAGTGCGGCGCCGAGCGCCTCGATGGCGCGCCGGTCCATCTCGCAGTTTTCGGCGAATTTCGAGAAGTCGTGGTTGAAGCCCGTATGAATCACGCCGTCCGCAGCGGCCGCCCCGCGATGCAGGCTGTCGAGATCGTCGAGCGAACCGCGATGCACGTCCGCCCCCGCTGCGGCAAGCGACGCAGCGGCGGACTCCGAGCGGGCCAGACCGAGCACCGTGTGCCCAGCAGCGAGCAGTTCCTGAACAACGGCGGAGCCGACGAAGCCGGTCGCGCCAGTAACGAATACACGCATGGAGATCCTCCCGATCAACGATGAATGGAGGCTACTCTCGGCGCATGCACTAACGGGGTAAAGTAGTGACGTTACAGGGGTATACCGACTAACAGGATGTGCATGCCGGTCACGATCGACTCTCCGCCTGGAGTCTGGCGGTGGGTGGCGGCTGATTAGCCGGTTGGCACAAACGCATCCAGTAACCTCACTGTTTCAGCATGTCCGGTCTAGCAAGACGTGTCCGCACTTCACACGTTGCTCGTCCTTCCGCACAGCGCTTTTTCGGCGCATCAAGCCCTGTCGAAAATACTGTATGGGTGTACAGTGTCGACTTCATCGGCCGTTATCTCGCTAATGCGTGTCGAACGGCGGCTCCTAAGCGCGAGCCGCGCGTCGCCCAGGCCAACTAGCGGACGATCTAACTCATTGAACCGGTTAGGAAAAATTGGCATCCAACAACGCAATCCGCATTCGCGGTGCTCGCCAGCACAATCTCAAAAACATCGATCTGGACCTTCACACGGGACAGATGACCGTGGTGACCGGCCCTTCGGGCTCGGGCAAATCGAGCCTCGTGTTCGATACGCTCTACGCCGAAGGCCAGCGTCGCTACGTCGAAACGTTCAGCGCGTATGCGCGGCAATTCCTCGACCGGATGGACCGTCCGCAGGTGGATCGCGTAGACGGCGTGCCGCCGGCCATTGCTATCGACCAGACCAATCCGGTGCGCAGTTCGCGCTCGACCGTCGGCACGATGACCGAGCTGAACGATCACCTGAAACTGTTCTACGCACGCGCCGCCGAGCTCTTCGATAAAAAGACCTCGCATCAGGTCCGGCACGATACGCCGGAGACCATCTACGTTGAATTGCTCGAGCGCACGAAGGCGAATGATCCGCGCATCGCGATCACGTTCCCGGTGGAACTGCCCGAGTCCGCGAGCGACGACGAAGTCGCGCAGTGGCTTTCCGCCAGCGGCTATACGCGCGTGCAGGCCAAGCGGCATGTGGACGGCCGGCAAATGCTCGATGTGGTGGCAGACAGATTCCGCTTGCAGAAGACGGAGCGCTCGCGGGCGCTGGAGGCTATCGAAGGCGCGTTGCTGCGCGGCACGGGGCGAGTGAATGTGTATGTGCTGCCGGAGCCGGGTGAGGAAACGCCTGAAACAAACGACGTGCCAACGTGGCGCTTTTCCACCGGCCTGCATAGCCCGGAAAGCGACATCCGCTATGCCGATCCGCAACCCGCGTTGTTCTCGTTCAACTCGGCGTATGGCGCATGCGAAACGTGTCGCGGATTCGGCCGGGTGATCGGCGTGGATCTCGGCCTCGTGATTCCCGATGAACGCAAGACCCTGCGCGAAGGCGCTGTCAAGACGCTGCAAACACCCGCATGGAAAGAGAATCAGGACGACCTGCTGCGCTACGGCGCGAAAGCAGGCATTCGACTTGGTGTGCCTTGGAGCGAACTCACGCAAAAGGAGCGCGACTGGGTGATCGGCGGCTCGCCGGACTGGACCGGCAAGTGGCAAAACCAGTGGTACGGCGTGCAGCGTTTCTTCGATTACCTCGAATCGAAAGCCTACAAGATGCACATCCGCGTGTTGCTGTCGAAATATCGCAGCTACACGAAGTGCCCAACGTGCGAGGGCGCGCGTCTGAAGACGGAAGCGCTGCTGTGGCGTCTCGGCACGAAGGAGCAAGCGGACGCCGTGCTGAAGCCGGCCGATCGTTTCCTGCCCGCAGGCGTGGACTGGACGCGTGCGCAACTCGAAGCGCTGCCGGGCCTCACGCTGCACGATTTGATGCTGATGCCGATCGACCGCATTCGCCGTTTCTTCGACTCGCTGACCTTGCCAAGCACGCTGCTTGACGACGCGCTCAAGCTTCTGCACAACGAGGTCCGCACGCGCCTGAAGTATCTCTGCGATGTCGGCCTCGGTTACCTCACGCTGGATCGGCAGAGCCGGACGCTGTCCGGTGGCGAAGTGCAGCGGATCAACCTGACGACTGCGCTCGGCACGTCCTTGGTGAACACGCTGTTTGTGCTCGATGAGCCTAGCATCGGCTTGCATCCGCGCGACCTGAATCGCATTGTCGAAGCCATGCACCGGCTGCGCGACGCGGGCAATACGCTTGTGGTGGTGGAGCACGACCCTTCGGTGATGCTCGCGGCGGATCGTCTTATCGATATGGGTCCGGGACCGGGCGAACGCGGCGGCGAGATTGTCTATGACGGGCCGCCGAACGAAATCGAGCATAGCGACACGCTGACGGGCGCGTACCTCGGCGGCCGCAAGCACGTGGCGCATGCATCGAACTGGCAGCGTCGCGCGGTCGATGCAAAGACGCCGCGGCTCGTGCTCGAAGGCGCGACCGAACACAACCTGCGCGATGTCACGGTCGAGATCCCGTTGCAGCGGCTGGTGTGCGTGACGGGTGTGTCGGGGTCGGGCAAATCGACGCTGATCCAGGACGTGCTCGCGCCCGCGTTGCAGCGTCATTTCGGCAAGGCCACCGAATCGCCGGGCGCATTCCGCGCGTTGAAGGGCGCTGATGTCTTGAGCGAAGTGATCTTCGTCGATCAATCGCCGATCGGCCGCACGGCGCGTTCGAATCCGGCGAGCTATGTAGGCGCGTTTGACGAGATTCGCAAGCTGTTCGCGAAGGCGCCGCTCGCCGCGCAACGCGGTTATAGCGCAGGCATGTTCAGTTTTAATTCCGGCGATGGCCGTTGCCCGACTTGCGGCGGTTCGGGCTTCGAACACGTCGAGATGCAGTTCCTGAGCGACGTTTATTTGCGCTGCCCGGATTGCGATGGACGGCGGTATCGGGCGGAAATCCTGGATGTGCAGATCGAGCGCGACGGCAAGTCGCTCAGCGTGGCGGACGTACTCGACCTGACCGTGAGCGAAGCCGTCGCGTGCTTTGCGAAAGACAGGGAAGTGCTGCGCGTGTTGCAGCCGATTGTTGACGTCGGGCTGGAATACGTGAAGCTCGGGCAACCGGTCCCCACGCTCTCGGGCGGGGAAGCGCAGCGCCTGAAGCTGGCGGGTTTTTTGGCGGAAACGGCACAGGCGAGCGGCAACCAGCCGGGCCGCTTGTTCATGTTCGACGAACCCACAACCGGTCTCCATTTCGACGATATCGCCAAGCTGATGCAGGCGTTGAGACGCCTGCTGGAGCGCGGCCATTCGTTGATCGTGATCGAGCACAATCTCGATGTCATTCGCGCGGCCGACTGGATCATCGATCTCGGTCCGGAAGGTGGCGATGCGGGGGGCATGGTGGTCTGCGTCGGCACACCGGATGATGTTTCGGCATGCGAACAATCGCACACTGGCAAGGCGCTGCTCGACTACGAAGAAGCGATGGCGCCCGGCGCGGCACAGAAGCGCGCAGCCGGCGTTCCGCTGCAACTGGCCGCGGAAATCGCGGCGGCGCGGCGCGCGTTGCAGGGTGAAGACGTGGTGCGGATTGTCAACGCGCGCGAACACAATCTGAAGTCACTCGACGTCGATATCCCGCACGGCAAGTTCAACGTGATTACGGGCGTATCGGGCTCGGGCAAGTCCACGTTAGCGTTCGATATCCTTTTCCACGAAGGCCAGCGCCGGTATCTGGAATCGTTGAATGCGTATGCGCGTTCGATCGTGCAACCAGCCGGACGTCCTGAAGTGGATGCCGTCTATGGCATTCCGCCGACGGTTGCCATCGAGCAGCGTCTATCGCGTGGCGGCCGTAAGAGCACGGTCGCGACCACGTCCGAAGTCTGGCATTTCCTGCGGCTTCTGTACGTCAAGCTCGGCATCCAGCATTGCGTCCATGACGGCGCGCCGGTAACGGCGCAAAGCCCCGAATCCATCGTCGCGCAGATCATGCGGGATTTCAAAGGTCAGCATATTGGTTTGCTCGCCCCGCTCGTGGTGAACCGCAAGGGGATTTACACGGACCTCGCGAAGTGGGCGAAGACGCGCGGTCATACGCATTTGCGCGTGGACGGCGAGTTCCTTTCCGTTGATCCGTGGCCGAAGATCGATCGCTTCAAGGAACACACCATTGAGTTGCCGGTCGGCGATCTGATCGTCAGCGCGAACGACGAAGCCACGCTGAAAGCGATGCTTCTGGAGACGCTGGAACTCGGCAAGGGCGTGATGCATTTGCTCGCTCCACTCGACGACTTGCATGGTGCGTTGAACGGCGGCAAGAAGGGGACAAAGCACGTTGGCGAGATTCGGGTGTTCTCGACCAAACGGGCGTGCCCGGTTTGCGGTACGAGTTATCCCGAACTCGATCCGCGGATGTTCTCGTACAACAGCAAGCACGGCTGGTGCAACACCTGCGTGGGCACCGGCGTCACGCTCACGCGCGAACAGCGCGAAGTCTATGACGACACCGTGATCTCGGACGACGGCCGTGGCCGCGAGCAGACGATTCCATCGGCGCAACAGGAACCGGACGATGTCGGCGATCAGCCCTGCCCGGATTGCAATGGCACGCGCCTGAACGAAGTCGCGCGGGCGGTGACATTTGGCGATCAGCCTATAACGGAAGTCGGCCGCTGGACAGTCGGCGCAACGCGCGGCTGGATCAAGAAGCTGAAGCTCAAGGGGCGCGACGCAGATATCGCCCGCGACGTGGTCAGTGAAATCGAAGGCCGCTTGCTGTTCCTCGAAGAAGTTGGCCTGGGTTATCTGAGCCTGGATCGTGCGGCGCCAACGCTCTCGGGCGGCGAAGCGCAGCGCATTCGCCTGGCCGCGCAACTCGGCAGCAACTTGCAAGGCGTGTGTTATGTGCTGGATGAACCGACCATCGGTCTGCATCCGCGTGACAACAAGATCCTGCTTGATGCACTGAAGAAACTCGGCGACAAGGGCAACACGCTGGTAGTGGTGGAGCACGACGAGGACACGATTCGCCGTGCGGATCACATCATCGATATTGGTCCGGGCGCGGGGAAACGCGGCGGTACGGTCGTGGCGCAAGGCAGCGTGGACGATCTCGCGGCGCAGCCGGATTCGCTCACAGGCCAGTATCTGGCGAACCCGATCCAGCATCCTTTGCAAGCGCGTCGCGATGTAAAAACCGCAACCGCGAAGCGCGCCGCAACGCCTGAGAACTGGCTCACGGTTCACGGGGCGACGCTGCACAACTTGCGCAATGTCACCGCGAGCATGCCGCTCGGCCGCCTGATTGCCGTCACGGGCGTGAGCGGTTCGGGCAAGTCCACGCTTGCTCGTGACGTGCTGATGACCAATCTGCTCGACGCCGTGGGCCGCTCGGTTTTGTCGTCGCCGGCTACGCGCCGCGCACGCAAGACCGCGCAAGCCGACATGCCTGCGCGCAACCGTTCGAGCGTGTTGTCACGTGAAGCGCCGCGTGTGAAGTTCGATGTTGCACATCGCTGGCAGGGCTGCACGGAGGTGACCGGGTTCGAGACTATCGACCGTGTGCTCGAAGTTGATCAGACGCCGATCGGCAAGACGCCGCGCTCGTGTCCGGCCACGTATATCGGCATGTGGGACACCATTCGCAAGCTGTTCGCGGACACGCTCGAAGCCCGCGCGCGAGGTTATACGCCGTCGCGCTTCTCGTTCAACACCGGCGACGGCCGCTGCCCGGCCTGTGAGGGTCAGGGCGTGCGAACTATCGCCATGAGCTTCCTGCCCGACGTCAAAGTACCGTGCGACGTCTGCCACGGTCAGCGTTTCAATCCGGAAACGCTGGCGGTGACGTGGCGCGGCAAGAACATCGGCGAAGTGCTGACCATGGAGATTGACGAGGCTGTCGAGTTCTTCTCCGCGATGCAAAGCATCTCGCATCCGCTGCAACTGATGAAGGATGTGGGGCTGGGTTATTTGACGCTCGGGCAGCCATCGCCCACTTTGTCAGGCGGTGAAGCGCAGCGGATCAAGCTGGTGACGGAATTGTCGAAGGTGAGGGACGATATCGGCCGGCGTGGGCAGAAGGCGCCGCATACGCTGTATGTGCTCGACGAGCCCACCGTCGGCCTTCATATGGCCGACGTCGCGAAGCTGATTCGCGTGCTGCATCGGCTGGTCGATGGCGGGCATTCGGTGGTGGTGATCGAGCATGATCTGGATGTGATCGCCGAAGCCGACTGGGTGATCGATCTTGGGCCGGAGGGCGGCACGGAAGGGGGATCGATCGTTGCCGCGACCGATCCGGATACGCTCTCGAAGAATCCGCGCAGTCACACGGGCGCCGCGCTAAGGCCGGTGCTCGAGCGTGGGACCGTTGCGGCCGAGGCGGTTCAGTAACTCTTGTAGGGCAGGAACTCGCCCGATAAAACCACGTTGGCCCGGTCCCCTTTGGGATCGGGTTCGCGCTGGATGTACATCGAGAAATCGATTGCAAAAAGACCAAACCATGACCAACCCCATTGCCGATCTGAACACGCTGCTGGCATCCATGTCGCCTGAACTCCAGCCGGGCGTCTACGTCTACGCGACCGTGCCTTTCACCCATGACCTCGGAAATATCGTGCCGCTGGCGACGTTCCGCGAACGCGAGGGCCTGACGATCATCGTGGAAGAGGGGGACGCATCGAGAGCCGGCATCCAGCCGCTATTCCGCGCCGCCTGGATCACGCTTACCGTCCACTCAGACCTCCAGGCGGTCGGCCTGACTGCGGCATTCGCCACCGCGCTCGGCCGGGCAAACGTCAGTTGCAACGTGGTCGCCGCGGCGTACCACGATCACATTTTCGTGCCGATCGAATCCGCCGATACCGCCATGGTTGCACTGCAGCAACTTCAGCGTAACGGACTGTAGGCCGCCGCCGCGCGGCCATTCACCTGGGTCTCGTCTCACTGGTATGCTGGCGGCCTTCTTCCACCAAGAAACCTCCGGACCAAGATGGCAACGCAGGACAAAGCACTCGCGCTAAAGAAAATGAAATGGTTCGCCGCCGGCCTCCTGGTCGCGGCAGCCGCACTATTCCTGCTCGCCAAGAGCCAGCACGACGTGGGCGCCTGGGCGTGGGTCTCGGCCTTCGCCGAAGCCGCCATGGTCGGCGCTCTGGCCGACTGGTTCGCGGTCGTCGCGCTGTTCCGCCACCCGCTCGGCCTGCCGATCCCGCACACGGCCATCCTGCCGGCGAACAAGGCACGCGTTGCCGATAACCTCGCCGAATTCGTCCGCGACAAATTCCTTGGCACCGACGCGCTGGTCGCCCGCGTGAACGCCTTCGATCCCGCCGGACGTCTCGCGGTCTGGCTGGCGGAACCCGCGAACGCGGCGCTGCTGGGTGCAAAAGCGGTCGCGGCAGCGGGCCAGATGCTCGAATTCGTCGACGATGAACGCGTCAAAACGATGCTCCACGAAGCCCTGCTCCGCCGCGCCGAACAATTCGACCTTGGCGGCGCGGTGGGCGGATTGCTGTCCACGCTGACGGCGGATCGGCGCCATCAAATGCTGCTCGACGAAGGCTTGCGCGAACTCGCGCAATGGCTGGATCGCGAGGAAGTGCAGGCGATCCTCGCGGCCAAGATTCTGGACGTGGCCGGGGAGGAATATCCGAAGCTGATCGGCATGCTCGGTTTTGTGGGCCTGAGCGCCGAAGACCTCGGCAACAAATTCGCGGGCGGCCTGGTACGCGGCGCGAACAAGTGGCTGCACGACATTAGCGAAAACCCGGAGCACGAGCGCCGCCAGTCTTTCGACAGGACGGTGGAAGGATTCATCGAACGTCTGAAGACGGACCCGGCTTTCCGCGCGCGTATTGACCAGCACAAGCGCGAATGGCTCGAACGCCCGGAATTGCGCACCTACGTGAACGGACTGTGGGACGAATTCAAGGACTGGTTGCGCCGCGATCTCGCGCAGCCAGATTCGACGCTGCACAAAAAGGTGACGGGCGCATCGGCGTCGTTCGCTGCTGCACTGGGCAACGACCCGGCGTTACGTGAATCGATCAACGAGCACATGCGTGACGCACTCAAGTCGCTTGCGCCGGACCTGCGCGACGGGATCGCCAAGCATATTGCCGCGACCGTGCGCAACTGGGACGACGCTACGCTCGTACGCGATGTGGAACTGAGCGTAGGCCGCGACTTGCAGTTCATCCGGGTGAACGGCACGCTGGTGGGCGGTGCGGTCGGTCTGATCATTCACGCAGTGTCCACGTTCATGGTTTAAGCTGCGGAAAACGAAGACTTGTAGCCGCGGTCAGCTAATTTCCTCTTGAAGAGACCGAACATGACGGACCCGAACGCCGCGTTGATCCAGCGCTTCTATGAAGCCTTTCAGCGCTCCGACGCCGAAGCGATGGCCGCGTGCTATGCGCCCGACGTGCAGTTCAGCGATCCGGTGTTCGGCGTCTTGCGAGGCCGCGAAGCCTCGGACATGTGGCGCATGCTGCTCTCACGCGCCACCGAATTCTCACTGACCTTCGGGGACATCCAGACCGTCGGCCAGACCGCGACGGCGCACTGGGTCGCGACCTATCGATTCACCCAGACCGGGCGCAAGGTGGTCAACCGCATCAATGCACGTTTCGCGATTCGCGATGGCCTGATCTTCGAGCATCACGACAGCTTCGACCTCTGGACCTGGAGCCGCCAGGCGCTGGGGCTCAAGGGTCTGTTACTCGGCTGGTCATCGTTCGTGCAGAAGAAGATCCGGGCGCAGGCGAGCAACGGTCTTCGGGCATACCGGCAGCAACCCAAAAAATGACCCGCCTCGAATGTCCAGCCAGCGAAGGGTGTCTCAACGACGAATGGCTCGAAGCCGATGCGTTTGGTGGTTTTGCATCGGGCACGGCGGGCACCGAACGGACGCGCAGGTATCACGCACTGCTTCTCACGGCCACGCAACCGCCGGCAGGGCGCATGGTACTGGTGAACGGCGTGGAGGCCTGGCTGGAAGATGCGTCCGGCCAGACGCGCATTCCGCTGTCCATGCAGCGTTATGGCGCTGGTTCGGTCTGGCCGGACCCCTCTGAAAGCCTGCTTTCCTTCGATACCGACCCGTGGCCCACGTGGCGCTTCCAGGTCGGGGATAACCATATCCTGACCGCTGAACTATTCGTCGCGAAGCAGAGCGCGCAGACGGTGATGCGCTGGCGGCTCGACGGCGAGGCACTCACGCTCAAGGTTCGGCCATTGCTTTCCGGTCGCGACTATCACGCGCTGCATCACGAGAACCCCGCGTTCAACTTCAGTTACACGGAGACGCGCGACCAGGTTCGCTGGCAAGCGTATGGTGACGTGCCGGCGGTGGTCGCGGCATCGAATGGCTCTTATGTTCATGCGCCCGACTGGTATCGCAACTTCTGCTATACCGTCGACCGCGAACGCGGCCTGGATTTCAACGAAGACCTTGCCACGCCCGGGATCTTTTCGTTCGATTTATCCCTTGGCGAAGCCGTGCTCGTGTTGAGCGCGAACGAGGGCGCGAAGACGAACGCCACCGATACCGCGAAGCAGCTTGCAGATATTGAACGCACGCGTCGCGCGGCTTTTCCGACGCCGCTGCATCGTTCCGCCGATGCGTACATCGTGGCGCGCAACGTAGGCAGCACGATCCTCGCTGGTTTCCCCTGGTTCACTGATTGGGGCCGCGATACCTTCATCGCGATGCGCGGTTTGCTGATCGCGTCCGACCGACACAGCGACGCCGAATCCATCCTCCTCGAATGGGCCGGCACGCTTTCTGAAGGCATGTTGCCGAATCGTTTTCCGGACAGCGGCGCACCCGAATACAACTCGGTGGATGCATCGTTGTGGTTCGTGATCGCCGTGCATGACTATCTCGCCACGGGCCACGCTCAACGTGAAACGCAGGACCGGCTGCAGCAAGCCGTCGATGGCATTCTCGACGGATACTCAAACGGCACGCGTTTCCAGATCGCCGCCGATCCTGAAGACGGTCTGCTGCGGGCCGGTGTTCCCGGCGTGCAACTGACCTGGATGGACGCCAAGGTGGGCGATTGGGTGGTGACGCCGCGCATCGGCAAGCCGGTGGAAGTGCAGGCGTTGTGGATCAACGCGCTGCGTATAGCGGCAGCATGGAACCCACGCTGGACGGAACCGGCCACGCGTGCGACTCTGGCTTTCCAGCAACGTTTCATCGATCCCGCCAGCGGTGCGCTCTACGACGTCATCGACGCCGATCACGAGCGGGGCAAGCTCGACCGTTCCATCCGTCCGAACCAGCTTTTTGCCGTGGGCGGATTGCCGTTCGCCGTGATCGACAATAGCGTTACCGCACGCGCGGTCGTCGATCAATGCGAGCAGCTTTTACTGACACCGCTTGGGCTTCGAACCTTGTCACCGAATGACGCTGCCTACAAGGGGTGCTACACCGGCACGCCGATGGAACGCGACGGCGCTTACCATCAGGGCACAGTCTGGCCGTGGCTGACAGGGCCGTTTGTGCAAGCATGGCTGCGGGTTCATGGCGACGATCAAGCATCGAAAGCCGTGGCCCGCGAGCGTTTTATCAAGCCGCTGCGCAACCATCTGCATCACGCGGGACTGGACCACATTTCCGAAGTCGCGGACGGAGACGCACCGCATACGCCCGGCGGCACGCCATTCCAGGCGTGGTCGCTCGGCGAACTCATGCGTCTCGAACGTCTGCTGAATGCCGATTCCGCCGATCCTGCCGAGATGCCCCAAACGCGCTAGATTATTGGTCTTTCCGTCACGCTTTTAGTCAAGGACGTCCCATGCCGCCACTGCGCGCTACCAAGTCACTCGACACCATAGAAGGAGCACGGCTCCATTCCACCGACTGTTCGCGCTGGCAACGCTGGGGACCGTATCTCAGCGAGCGGCAGTGGGGCACGGTGCGCGAGGACTACAGCGAAAACGGCACGGCCTGGGACTATTTCCCGCACGATCATGCGCGCAGCCGCGCCTACCGCTGGGGCGAAGACGGCATTGCCGGATTCGGCGACGACCGGCTCAACTGGTGCGTCTCGCTCGCGATGTGGAACGGTCTCGATCCGATCCTCAAGGAACGTTTGTTCGGCCTGACGAACGCGCAAGGAAACCATGGTGAGGACGTGAAGGAACTGTATTTCTACGTCGACGGCACGCCGACGCATTCCTACATGCGCATGCTGTACAAGTACCCGCATGCCGCGTTCCCCTACGACGATCTCGTTGCCGAAAACGGCCGCCGCGGCGCGGACATGCCCGAGTATGAAATCCTCGATACGGGCGTATTCGAAGACGACGCGTATTTCGATGTCCATGTCGAATATGCGAAAAATACGCCTGAAGATATCGTGATGCGCGTGACGGTCGAGAATCGCGGGGATCGCGCCGCGTCGCTCGATCTGCTGCCGCAGATCTGGGCGCGCAATACGTGGTCATGGCAGCCTTCAAAGAAACCTTCGCTCACCTTACAGTCCGACGCGAAGGGTAGCCGCGTGATCGCTCAAAGCGATGGCCATGAACCACTGGTCGTGACCGCCGAAGCCCGTGGCAATGCCACGGTCAACTGGCTGTTCTGCGAGAACGAAACCAATGTCAGGCGCCTGTTCAACTCGGACGGGGCGGGACCGTTCAAGGACGGCTTCAACGACTGCATCGTGCACGGTGAAGAAAGCGCCATCCGACGCGATACCGGCACGCGCGCCGCAGCACACGTCCATCTCGAGTTTGCCCCGAACAGCCGCACGGTAGTGACCATGCGCTGGCGCCCGGAATCGGATGCAGACCGTGACCGGCAACCGCTCGATATCGACGCGCTGTTCGCCCGCCGGATTGCCGAAGCCGATGCCTTTTATGCGGGCCTGCAGCACGAAATGGATGACGCCGACCAGCGGCTCGTGCAACGTCAGGCACTGGCGGGCATGCTGTGGTCGAAGCAGTATTACCAATTCGATGTCACCCGCTGGATGGACGGCGATCCGTTGCAGCCGACACCGCCTGCGGCCCGCAAGCGTGGCCGCGATGCTGACTGGCGGCATCTGTGCAATGCGGACATTGTCTCGATGCCGGACAAGTGGGAATACCCGTGGTACGCCTCATGGGATCTCGCGTTTCATGCTGCTGCGTTCGCGATCATCGATCCGGCATTCGCGAAGAAACAATTGCTGTTGCTTGTGAAGGATCGCTACATGCATCCGAACGGGCAACTGCCGGCCTACGAATGGGCGTTCAGCGACGCCAATCCGCCGGTTCACGCATGGGCGACATGGCGCGTCTATGAAATCGATCGCGCCATCACGGGCAAGATCGACCGCGACTTCCTGGAGCTTGTGTTCCACAAACTGCTGCTGAACTTCTCGTGGTGGGTGAACCGCAAGGACACCGACGGCCGCAACATTTTTCAGGGCGGTTTCCTTGGCCTGGACAACGTCGGCATTTTCGATCGCGGGGCGCCACTGCCCACGGGCGGCCGTATCGATCAGTCGGACGGCACCGCATGGATGGCGGCTTACGCGCTCGACCTGATGCGTATTGCGCTGGAACTGGCGGTCGCGAATCACGTGTTCGTCGATATCGGCGTTAAATTCTTCGAGCATTTTCTGTACATCGCCGAGGCGGTCAGTTGCAGCGATACCTGCGATACCGGCCTCTGGGATGAGCGCGACGAGTTTTTCTACGACGTGCTGCAACTCCCCGACGGTAACAGCGTGCCAATGCGCATTCGTTCTATCGTCGGCCTGATTCCGCTGTTCGCGGTGCATGTGCTGGAAGAGCATCTGCACGGCCAGTTGCCGGGGCTGCGGGATCGGCTTACCTGGTTCCTCGAGCACCGGCCTGATCTCGCCAAGCTGGTGTCACGCTGGAACGAACCGGGCAAGGGAAATAGCCTGCTGCTGTCGGTGTTGCGCGGGCATCGGATGAAGGCGCTGCTCAGGCGCATGCTCGACGAAAGCGAGTTTCTGTCCGACTACGGCGTGCGGGCGTTGTCGCGGGTGCATCGGGACAAGCCATTTGTACTTGAACACAACGGCGACCGCTTCTGCATCCAGTATCTGCCGGGCGAATCGGATTCGCGCGTGTTCGGCGGCAACTCGAACTGGCGCGGGCCGATCTGGATGCCGGTCAACTATCTGCTGATCGAGTCGCTATACGAATTCCATCGTTATTACGGCGATGATTTCCGCGTGGAATATCCGACCGGATCGGGCCAGAAGCTTTCGCTGAGCGACATAGCCGACGAACTCGCGCGGCGCCTCACGCGCCTGTTCCTGAAGGACAAGGATGGCGTGCGCCCGGTCATGGCCGCGTATCCGCAACTGCAGGCTGACCCGCGCTCGCAGGACCTCGTGCTGTTCCATGAGTACTTTCATGGCGATACAGGGCGCGGCGTGGGCGCGTCGCATCAGACCGGCTGGAGCGGGCTGGTCGCGTTGCTGTTGCAGCCGCGCGTGAGCATTGTGGCGCAGCACCTGCCGGTCGGCAGCGAGCTTCAACCTGAAGTCGAACTGGCGACGAAGTGACCGACGCAACCGACTTGAGGAAGCGGGCAGGCGGGTTCAGACCGCCTGCTGCCGCCAATCCTGTGGCGGCGTCCGCGTCATTCGTTATCGCACAACATCAACACCTTCTCTGCGTCGGTGCATGAGCGCTTCGGCGCGCGCTGCGTCACGGGCGTTGCCGTGTCGCCGCTACCGTTTGACGCCATCTTGCGGATACACGCCCGCAAGCGTTTTTCTATTGGCGGATAGTATTTCCAGCCGCGAGTGAGCGGCGGCAATTCCATCTTCACCTGCTTCCATTTCGGATGACCGTTGGCCTGCAGTTCATCGAAGTGCGTACAGAGCGAGTCAGCGAATTGCGTCATCGCGCCGACGGTGCCGCGCAGGTTGTAATCGTAGGTGACGAGAAACGCCTTCACGGTCAGCGTCGGCGAGTCTTCCTTGATCCAGTTCGGATAACTGGATGTACGGATGGTGGCCGGGAAATAGGTCTGCTCGGCACGCGCTGTTTCGGGCGCTGAAGGATCGAGCTTGAGGAGCTTAAGCTGGCCCAGCAGGTCCGTGTTCAGGTCCTGAAACAGCTTGGCCGGCTGCCCCACCACAATTATTGCTACATCCAGTTTGCGCACGATCAGTTTCGCGAGCGCGTCCTCGTTGCTGTAGTGCTGCATGTTCTGGTCGGGGATCGGTTCGTTGAACATCAGCTTGTAAAGCGTGGTCGCGGATTGCGCCGTGCCGCTGCCGATCAGCCCGACACTGATGTTCTTGTCCTTGATCTCGTGGATGTAGTTAAGCGGCGAATCTGATCGTACAACGAAGTAAATCTCTTCATTATACAAGGGCATGATGAGCCGCAACGGCTGGATGATCTTGCCCGCCTCCGCGTTGCCGGCTTTCGCCATATCGACATAAGCCTGGTACACGTCCGACTGCACGAGCGCGAATTTCACGCCCGGCTCGTAACGCATGCGCTGAACGTTTTCGGCGGAGCCTTTCGAGGCGAGCACGTCAAGATTCATGCCGATCGGATCAGCCACCCACTTCGCCAGGTCCTGGCCTATCTGGATGTAAGTGCCGCGTTCCGGTCCCGTGACGATCTTGTAGTCGACTTGTGCATGAGCCTCCGCAACGAGGCCAGCGAGCCCGAAGAGGGCGAACAGCATGAAGAGAGTCTTGTGCATGATGTCGTGTGAGTCGTTTTAATGTGTTGGCCAACTTTCATTACACGGATAGACCACCGTGGCCTGCGTCTCCCGGCGCGGCCTTCCACCTCCTCGAAGTCTCCTTCTGTTTGTCTCCTGCTCCTTGTCTCCTGCTTTCCGTCTCCTGCCTTGCTTCTACTGCGGCGGCGGGCGTTGCGCAGACGACTGGCTCTTGCTCCAGCCCGACTCCAGGATCGCGCGCTCTTCTTCGTCGGGATTGCTGGCATTGAAGCCCGGTGCATGCGGTTGTGCTGCGCTAGCCGCGTTGTCTCCTGACGCGAGCGTGCGGTGCACCGCGGGCGACGGCGAACGAGTAACGCTTTGCACACCTGCCGGTGCACCGTTTGCCGCGACGGGCGGCGACACAATGCCCGCCCGCACCGGGACGGCCTCACTGATCGGTGCGAGCGGGCGCATCACGGGCAGCGAGGAGGGTTCGCCAGGAACCTGGATAGCGGCCGCAGGCTCGGGTTCGGGTTGGGGCTGCGCCGGCGCGCGTGCCGCGGCGGTCGCCGGCGCGCTGCGTAGGGGTGCCGTCGCGACGTCCGGTCCGTCCGGCATGGGGACGAACGCAGGTGCCGGCGGACGCGGCGGGGCAGCCTGTTGCGGCGCAGGCGGCGGGGAATATGACGATGACGTGAGCGGAGGCTGAGAGCCAGTGCCCAGGCGTGTCGGCTCTGGAACGGTCGGCGTGGTGACAGGCGAGCGCATGGTCGTTACGACCACGGGTGCGGGCGGTGCGGCCGGTGCGTGCGGTACCGGCGCGGCGATCGGCGTGGGCACTCCCATCGCGGCGACGGCGCGCGCATGCTGCGCGGCCGAGATTGTGACAGTGGGTCTGTGCGCCGTCGCGACGTGCGCTCCCGGCACGATCACGGGCGCTGTTGGCGTTGCGGCAACCGTCTGCCCGTTGTTGCGGGGCGCGCCATGAGCTGCTGTTGTCGCGGGCGCGGGTTTATTGAGCCAGCCTGACCGGGCGATCGCGTGTTCGACGAGCGATTGCGCTTCAACATTGCTGGCATCGATCGTCAGCACGTCGCGGGCACTCTGCCGCACGCATAACCACGAGCCCGTTGCTTCGCAGTCGCGTGCGGTTTGCAGCATCTGGTCGCGTGCATGTTCCAGGCCGACCAGGTCCGCCTGGGTCCGCTGCACATTGGCCGTGCTCAGTTGCGACGCCGGGATTTTCGAGAAGCGCCGGCGTGCCGTGGTCAGGTCGCCGCGTGCGATGGCGTCACGCGCGGCCTGCAGGTTGTCAGTGGTGCCGGCTAGCGCCGCTGCCCCGCGGGCGGCGGCGGTGTCAGTGGGCAAGGTTCCGCGGGCGGCAACGGAGGGCGGTGCCGCCGTTTGCGCCTGCCTGGCGGTAACGGCCGCTGCAGACCTGGCCGGGGGCACCGCAGGCGCCGAGGGCGCAGGCGTGTCGTGCGCGGTTTTCATATCGATGGCGCCATACGCGCTATGCCCGGCCGGTGGCTCGGAACGGGTCGCGTCGTCACCGCTGCTGCTGCCGTACTGCGAATAGATCACGCCGCCGGCCACCAGCGCCAGCGCCACGGCGCCCAGCGTGAGCGTTTTCGACATGTCCCAGCGCTGCTCTCCGGTACCGGCCAGTTCAGACTCTTCCGGCACGCTCGGGTACGGCGACGGGACGTTCAGCGCTTCACGGCGCGCGCCGAAGGGCAGGCGCAGGCCCGAGAGCGCAGCCGTCTTCGCGACGCCGAAGGCCGGGCCGTGATCCGCGCCGCAATGCGGACAGGTATCGGCATCGCGCGGAATATCATTGCCGCAACGTTTGCAGGTCACGGAATCGGAGGATGAAGGAAAGAAGAGACGGGCCATGCCAAAAACCTCCCGGGACACAAGGGTTGTCCTTTCCGCTTGCGTGTCCGGTTTAATCGGACAAAACGGTCACTCGTATGACGAAAATGCTTCGCACTCCCTAAGCTGGACATGCGCCGAGGGAGCCGGAACCAATATGTGACATCTCCGCGGCGGCGTCAACACGCACCGGAAACCCGGCGCACCGCCCGCACCATGCTGCTTAGTGCCTGCTTTGGCCCCGCCGGTCAAGGCGCTGGCGAACGGGCAAAAGCGGCCATCGGTTTCGTCGGCAGGAGCCTATGTTCTGTCCGAATATGGCGCTTCCCGGCGGCCCGAATCAGGCACCGGCGGGTTCAAAAACAACAGCCAGGTCCCAATTATTTTGAGGTGTTTACGCTGATTGCCACACCGAGTAATAAATTTGAGACAGACTCGCAATTTGGTAGGATGTAAGCGCTCTGCGAGAGGCTGGGCGCAACACCCCAAAGCCGTAAAAAATACAAATGACTCACCATCCGATGCTCGCCGTCTGACCCCGGCAACTCACTCCAGCATCGGGTTTGGAGAAGGGACATACCGATGGACATGCCGTCTAAGGGCGAGAATGCGCAGCTCATACGGATCACCTGGCCGTTTCTGGTCGTCATTCTTGTCCTCGTTTCGCTCGCCATTTTCAGTATCGACATCATGTCCTCGGTACGGGCATACATTGGCGGAGAAAGCATCTGGTCGAAAGGCCAGAAAGACGCGGCTTTCTATCTGAACCTGTACGCCGAAACCGGCTCCGAAAGTACCTACAAGCAATATCTGACCGCCATGGAAGGTCCGCGCAACCTGCGCACGGCCCGTCTGGCGCTCGACCAGAGCACGCCCGATCCCGCCAGCGCGCGCCTGGCGCTGATTGCGAGCGGCGTGCATCCAGATGACGTCAGCGACGTCATCTGGACCTTCAAGATGTTTCGCCACGTCAGTTATTTCAGCGAGGCAGTCGGTTACTGGTCGCGCGGCGACGCCGAACTGGCGAAGCTGGAGCGAGTTGGCAATGAGCTGCACGCGCGGGTCGCGGCCGGTGAGATGCCCATGACCCTCGTGAGTGTCTACAAATCGCAGATATGGACCATCAACGCGACCATTGCGCCGCTGTCATGGGGTTTCTCACAGGTATTGGGTACCGCATTCCGCAAGACGGCGTCGCTGCTGCTGACCGTTGACCTCGTCGCGGCGCTGCTGCTCGTGTGCCTCTCAACGGTGCACGTGCGGCGGCTGATCAGGCAGCGCGGGCGCATTGAAGCCGCGCTCAAGCAGAGCGAGGCGCGCGCCAAGGCGACGCTCGGTTCGATCGGCGAGGCCGTGATCGCGACGGGGCCGTCGGGGCACATTGAATTCATCAACCCGGCGGCCGAGCGGATCGCCGGGCGTCTTGCGGGCGATTGTCTTGGACGGCCGCTGGTGCAGACCTTCAGGCTGCTGCACGCCGATAGCCGCCAGCCGCTCAACCCGATCGAGGACGCCCGGGCGGGCACGCGCCCTGACGGCGAAGCGGCCGAGATGCTGCTGCAGCGGCGTGACGGTGCCGAGATTCGCGTGCAGGCGGTGACGTCGCGGATCAGTGCTTCCGGCGCGAGTCTCAATGCGGCCGATGCGGAATCCGGCTTCGTGCTGATCCTGCGCAACATGACCCGCGAGTACGAATATATCGAAAGTCTTGCCTGGCAAGCCACGCACGACGGGCTCACCGCGCTCGTGAACCGCGCCGAATTCGAGCGGCGCCTGCAACACGCGCTGGGTACGCGCTGGAGCGAGGTGGCGTCGTGGCTGCCGGCGGCGTCCGCCCTCCTGTTCCTCGATCTCGACCGCTTCAAGGTGGTCAACGACACCTGCGGCCACGCGGCCGGCGACGCCATGCTGCGGGAAGTCGCGCTGCGCTTCGAAGCCAGCCTGCAACCGGACGACACGCTTGCGCGGCTGGGCGGCGACGAGTTCGGCGTGCTGCTGCAGGGTTACGACACCCCGGGCATTCAGGCGGTCGCGGAACGCCTGCGCGCATGCCTGAACGACTTCGTCTTCAACTGGGAAGCGCAGCCGTTCACGACCAGCGTGAGCGTCGGCGTGGTCGACTTGCGCAACACGGAAATGAGCGTGGAAGAGGCCATGCGGCTCGCCGATATCGCGTGCTACATGGCGAAGGAACGCGGCCGCGACCGGGTGCAACTGGCGGATCTGGGCGACCGCGAACTCGCGCGTCACGCGAGCGAAGTATCGTGGGGACGACGTCTCAAGCAGGCGCTCGAACACGATCACTTCTGCCTCTACGTGCAACCCATCGTGGCCGTGACCGACGGCTTGCCTGCTTCAACGGAAGGTCAGCGCGCCGAATTGCTGCTGCGCATGCTTGACCCGGCCGTGACCAACGGCGTGATCGCGCCGACCCTGTTCATTCCGGCCGCCGAGCGGTATGGGCTGATGACGGCTATCGACCGGTGGGTCATTCGCAATGCCTTCGATATGCTTTCACGTACCCGTCATAAGCGCTTCAAGGAATATGCGATCAACCTGTCAGGCGCCTCGGTGGGCGACGAACGTTTCCTCGGTTTCGTGCGCGACCAATTTCAGCGCACGGGCGTCTCCCCTGGCATGATCTGCTTCGAAATTACGGAAACCACCGCGATTGCCAACCTGGCGTCGGCCGCACGGTTCATGCATGAGTTGAATGCGCTCGGCTGCCATTTCGCGCTCGATGACTTCGGCGCGGGCATGTCGTCGTTCGGTTACCTGAAGCATCTGCCGGTGGAGTATTTGAAGATCGACGGCAGCTTCGTGACCGACATGGTGCTCGATCCGGTGAGCCGCGAGATGGTCGCGGCCATCAACGAGATGGGTCACTCAATGAAATGCCGGACCATAGCGGAATATGTGGAAAGCGAAGGGATCCTGCGGGCGCTGCATGGCCTCGGGGTGGATTATGCGCAAGGGTTTTACATAGGACGGCCTACGCTTTGGACAGAGCCAGCCGTTCTGACACTAGCTAAGGAGGCGTGATGGGGGGTGGGTTTACAAGAGAGGGAGACCTCAAGAACATAGCAAGCTACCCACTTTGGTTGCAGGAAGTTTTGTTGGAAACGAGCGCGGCAAAAAGCCGTGTGACAGCACATCCGCTTTTTCGGTTGTTGCGCGACGGCGAACTCGGCCCGCGTGAAATGCGTGCGTTCCTGATCAACGGCTGGCCGGTGATCAACCAGTTTCCGCAGTACATGGGCATGAACCTGCAGAAGATCGGACCCGAAGAAACACCGGGCTCGCGCATGGCGCGGCGGTATCTCACGCGCAATATCCGCGTCGAGCAGAATCACGCCGATTATTGGGTCGACTGGGCCGCGGCCCATGATGTTTCGCGCGAGGACCTGCAAGCCGGCGAAGCGCCCGCGCTCGCGTTTGCACTAAGTCACTGGTGCTGGAAAAGCAGCAACACGGACCCGCTGCACGCGTCGATAGCCGCGACTAATTTCGCCGTTGAAGGCGTGACCGGAGAATGGTCCACACTGCTCTGCAGCCGCGACACGCTCGCTCACAGCTATCCTGAACCGATCCGCAAGTCGACCATGCGCTGGCTCAGGATGCACGCGCATTACGACGACGCGCATCCGTGGGAAGCCCTCGACATAGTAGCCACGTTGCTCGGCCACGCACCGCGCGTGGCCGATATCCGCGATGTCAAACGCGGCATCCAGCGCAGCTATGAATACTTCGAGGTCAGCCTGGATTGCTGCCTCGAAGTCTGACTGCCAGTCCCTCTACACCTTACTTCGATAACTGCAGTTTGCCGTCTAGCCGCCGGTTCAGTCCGAGCGGATTGGCGGTTTTTAGCGTGTCCGGCAACAGGCCTTCGGGCATGTCCTGGTAGCTCACAGGACGCAGGAAGCGGTCGATGGCGAGACTGCCCACGGAAGTTGATCGGCCGTCGGCGGTGGAGGGGAAGGGGCCGCCGTGGACCATGGCATGACCAACTTCCACGCCCGTACCGAAACCATTGACCAGAATCCGCCCGGTCCGGCGTTCCAGCGCCGGCAGGAAACGGCGGGCATCGTCATGATCGGCTTCATCGATATGCAAGGCCGCCGTCAACTGGCCTTCCAGTTGTTCCACGATATCGAGCACCGTGGCCAGATCCGGGCATCGCACGATCAGTGAAGCCGCGCCGAAAATTTCCTCGTGCAATTCCGGATTGGCGCGGAACGCTTCGGCGGTGGTCGAAAACAGCGCTGCTTGCCCTTGCGTCGCCCCCTTTGCTGCGCAGCCTCGCGCGAGCGTCTCGACCTCGCCGTGCTCTGCTGTCTTATTCACGGCTGATTCGTAAGCCTTGTGAATACCCGGGGTCAGCATCGTGGCGGCGGGTGTTTCGCTCAGGGCGGCAGCCGTTGCTTCGATGAACGCATCGAGCTCAGGACCGTCAATGGCAAGCACCAGGCCGGGGTTCGTGCAGAACTGGCCGGCGCCGAGCGCAAGCGAGCCGGCGAAGGCCTTGCCAATCGCCGCGCCGCGATTTTTCAGCGCATGCGGGAACAACAAGACCGGGTTGATGCTGCTCATTTCGGCGTAGACGGGAATCGGTTCGCGACGTGCTGCCGCGAGCTTCATCAGCGCCGTGCCGCCGCCGCGTGAACCGGTGAATCCGACTGCTTTGATACGCCGGTCCGAGACGAGACCCTGGCCGATGTCACGGCCACTATCGAAGAGCAGGGAGAACGTGCCTTCCGGCAGACCGCAATCCGCGACCGCTTTCTGCACGGCGCGTCCGACCAGCGCCGACGTTCCCGGATGCGCCGAGTGAGCCTTCGCGATGACCGGGCAACCCGCCGCCAGGGCGGAGGCGGTATCGCCGCCCGCTACCGAGAACGCCAGCGGGAAGTTGCTTGCGCCGAACACGGTAACAGGGCCGACTGGCACATAACGCAGCCGCAGGTCGACGCGCGGCAGCGGCTGGCGCTGCGGCTGCGCCGGGTCGATACGCACGCCGAGGAAGTCGCCTTCACGCACGACCGCCGCGAACATGCGCAACTGGCCGACGGTGCGGCCGCGTTCGCCTTCAATGCGGCCGCGCGGCAGGCCGCTTTCGGTCACGCAGCGGTCGATCAGGACATCGCCGAGATCGAGAATGTTCTGCGCGATCGTTTCCAGGAACTTGGCGCGGGTTTCAAGCGGCAGTTCGCGATAGATGTCGGATGCTTGCCACGCGAGCGCGCAGGCTTGCTCCAGCTGGTCGAGCGAAGCACCGCCGAAGGCGGGCTCAAGCGGCTCGCCCGTGGCGGCGTTGGTGCCCTTGATTGAGCCGTTCGTACCGCGAAGGGTTTGTTTGCCGATCAGCAGATCGCCGGAAATTTCCATGATGGTTCGAATCCTGTTGGTGTAATTAAAGTGTCCGGACTACGTCACTTACCCCGCGTCACTTGCCCCACCTCAGCACGAGCGGATCAAGGCGGCGCGCGACTTTCATCAGGCCGGCGCGGGTCGACGGATGCATCGGCGCGAACGGGTGTCGCGTGGTGTCGGAGCGGATCACGCCGCCTTCCATCATCAGCGCCTTGCAGGCGGCGAGTCCGCATTGGCGGTTCTCGTAGTTGATGAGCGGTAGCCATTGCTCATACAGCTCAGCGGCGCCTTCCGTGTCGCCGGAGGTGTACGCGTCGACGATCTTGCGGATCCCGTCCGGATAACCGCCGCCCGTCATCGCACCGGTCGCGCCGGCATCGAAATCCGGAATCAGCGTGATGGCTTCCTCGCCGTCCCACGGGCCGACGATCGCATCGCCGCCCAGTTCGATCAGTTCGCGCAGCTTCGACGCCGCTTGCGCTGTTTCGATCTTGAAGTACGACACGTTCGCGATTTCCTTCGCGAGCCTCGCCAGAAACGACGCGGAGAGCGGCGTGCCGGCGACCGGCGCGTCCTGGATCATGATCGGGATGTCGATGGCGTCGGACACGCGATTGAAAAACTCATAGATCCCGCGTTCACCCACGCGGATGGTCGCGCCGTGATACGGCGGCATGACCATGACCATCGCGGCGCCGGCATCCTGCGCGGCGCGGCTGCGGGCCGCGCAGACATCGCTGCTGAAATGCGTGGTGGTCACGATCACCGGCACGCGGCCGGCGACGTGTTCCAGCACCGCTTTCTGCACGGCGGCGCGTTCGTCGTCGGTGAGCGCGAATTGTTCGGAGAAGTTGGCGAGGATGCACAGACCGTGCGATCCGGCGTCGATCATGAAGTCGATCGCGCGGCGCTGGCCGTCCAGGTCGAGGCGTCCGGAGGCGTCGAAGACGGTCGGGGCGACCGGGAACACGCCGCGGTAGGTCGCGCGGTGGGTCTGATTGGGCATTGCAAGTCTCCATTGTCTATTTGAGACCACTATAGGTGCTGGTTCAAGGCGCTGTATAGTGAAACCTTTCCATCTAGTGATCGCTTTTGCGACTCACCTGACCTTCCTGGATCAGTCCCACGGTTTGACGAACACGCCATGAAATCCACGCTGGACGTATTAATGGGCCGCTTGCGCATGAAGCAGTTGCAACTGCTGATTGCGCTTGATGACCACAAGTCGCTGCATAAAGCCTCGAGCGCCATGTCGATGACGCAATCGGCCGCGAGCAAGGCGCTGGCCGAGCTGGAGTCGATGCTGGAAGCGCCGCTGTTCGAGCGCGCGAAGAAAGGGCTGGTGCCGAACCAGTTCGGTTTCTGCGTCATTCGCTACGCGCGGCTGCTGGCGGCGGACCTGACTTCGCTGTGCCAGGAAGTCGCCGATATCCGCTCGGGCACGGGCGGCCGGCTCGCGGTTGGCGCGATCATGGGGTCAGTGCCGGATCTGGTGGTGCCCATCTTGAACGAGTTACAAGTGCGCAATCCGGGTTTATCGATAGAAATCGTGGAGGACACGAGCGCGCGGATGCTGGCGTTGCTCGACGACGGGCGGCTGGATCTGGTAGTCGGCCGCTCGATAGTCAGCGATGAACCTTCGAGATATCTCTATCAGCCGCTGGGGGACGAGCCCTTGTCGGTCGTGGTCGGCTACGATCATCCGCCACTCGCAGCCGGCGAGCTGACATTTGCGGATCTGGGCGGGCATCGCTGGGTCACTTACCCGAGCGCCATGCCAATGCAGGCGCTGTTGCAGCGTGAGATGGATCTCGCGGGGGCGCAGGTGCCGCTGAGTGCCATCTCGACGGCGTCGACGTTCGTGACGGTCGCGTTACTGCAATGTAGCGCCGACCTCGTTTCGGTGCTGCCGGCGGGCGTGGCGAGGCTGTTTTGCAAACATCGCATGCTGCGCACGCTGCCGATCGGATTCAAGTCGAAGTCGCAGACGTTCGGCATTGTGACGCGCAAGGTGGGCGTGCTGTCGCCGTCCGCGCGGCAGTTTGTTCAGCGCTTGATAGACGCAAGTACGTCGAGGTTGCTTACGGCCACAAACACGACCGCGAGCGGGGATTGACGCGGGCCGGCGCGGGCGCGAAGAGAATCCGTGCACCACGCCATTGCGTCGTATTTACGTCGTCTTATACTTAAGTCACTCGCGTCCAATACCCGGACCGGGCGTTCCGGCGGGCGCTATCCGCTGCCTGCCGCCATCAGCATTACTCCAGGCGCCGATCCGGCGCGCTACAGCCTACGGATTTCGGGGATGAGCCAAATCGCCACTGGCGCCTTGAAGGGCCTCGCCACAGCCTTGCGTGAGCAGCAGACGCAGCTCACCGAGCACTGGATGCAACTCGTGTTTGGTGACGCCGAGGTAGAGCATTCCGACGATCTCACCTACCGGCAGCTTGCCGACCATGTCCCGCGTATTTTCGACGAAATCTGCCTGGTACTTGAATCGCAGGATATGGATTCGCAGGAGCATGCGATCGAACATGACGCGCGCGAACACGGAAAATGGCGCTGGCAGCAGGGTTATCGTATTGACGAACTGGTTCGCGAACTCGACTTGTTCCGCCAGGTCCTGCTCGCGGCCATCGGCGATTACGCGCAGCGGCATTCCTCGTTTGACCGCAGGCGTGAGGAACGCGCACGTCTGATCACCGACCAGACGCTCAGTTTCGTTACGCTCACTTCCGTTCGCGAGGCGGTGGGCGAACGCGACCGGAAACTCGATGAATACACCGGCATGCTGGAGCGCGCGAATCAGGAGCTGACTCTGCGGCAACGGCTGATCAGCGACCTCTACGAAACGCGCATGCAGGTGGCACGCCGCGTGGCTCACGACCTGCGTAACTTCCTGAACGTATTCGCGACCGCGCTGCAATTGATCGGCCGCTCGCAGACTAAAAACGACCGGGCGATCGCACTCGCGAAACGCCAGGTCACCGACATGGCCACGCTCGTCGATGAGATGGGTGAATATTCGAAAGTGCTTGCCGATGACTCCATCCTGACGGTCGAGCATTTTGACCTGACCGAACTCTTTGACGAACTCATGCAGCTTTGCCAGGCGTCTGCGAAGGTGAAGGGGCTGACGCTCAAGGGGCGCGTCGATCCGGCATTGAACATGATCACGTCCAACCGGCTGAAGATGAAGCAGATTGCGTTGAACCTGCTGTCCAACGCAATCAAATACACCACGACGGGCGAGGTGGAACTGGCGATCGTCACGTCGGGTGCGAAACACTGGACGCTGCGTGTGTCGGACACGGGCATGGGCATTAGCGAGGAGGATCGCGAACGGGTATTCGAAGAGTTTGAACGCGCGGCCTCCGACGAAATTCCCGGCACGGGGTTGGGGCTCGCGATCGTGAAGGAACTCGGGCGCGAACTGCAGGGCGTGATCCGCTTTGAGTCGTACAAGGGCCGTGGCAGCGTATTCGAAGTGCGGTTTCCTCTGGTGCTTGAAATCGAGGGCGGGGCTTCGAGGGGGTGAGGCTGGAGGATCAGAGTATTTCCGTCGTACCAAAACCTCCCTATGGCGGCAGCCGGCGGTGCGCAATCGCCGGTCAATATTGCGATCCGTATAGCGTTCATGTACACTATACGGATGATCAAGAGCTTTCGACACAAAGGCCTGGAGCGGTTTTTTCTAACCGGATCAAAAGCTGGCATTACCGCAGCTCATGCGGAGAAATTGCAGATTCGCCTGACGGCGCTACATGCCGCGACGGGTCCCGGCGACATGAACGCAGCGGCGTGGAAACTCCATCCGCTTACCGGGCAGACCCCGAAGAAGCAGGATGTCGAAGGCCACTGGTCAATATGGGTAACTGGCAACTGGCGTCTGACGTTCTTTTTCGAAGGAACAGATGCTGTTCTTGTTGATTACCAGGACTATCACTAAGGAGCCGACGATGACATCAATGCATAACCCGGCGCACCCCGGACTGGTGTTGCGCGACTACCTGGGCGAACTCAGTATTACGACAGTTGCTGAGCGGCTTGGTGTTACGCGAGCCGCGCTTTCGCGCATTCTCAATGGTCACGCTGGCATTTCGGCTGACATGGCTATATTGCTTGGTGCAGCGCTCGGAACGTCGGCCGAAATGTGGACCATCATGCAGGCTCGCTACGATCTGTGGCAGGCACAACGGAAACCGCACCGAAAGGTTGAGCCATTCCCCGAACTGGCACGAGCGGCCTGATGCGCAGTTGACTCACCCAAACCGCCCAGGGGCGGTTTTTTTACGTCCGAAGAATTTGCGTCACCACTAGCCTTGGCCCCGCCCACGAGACTCAGCCGGTTCTAGCCCGGTTAGTCGCCGAAGCGAACGGCCGCCGTCGCGAGCGGTGGACACGTTTATCGGCCGGAGTTAGCGAGGCTGCAAATGTGGCAGCAGAATCTGCTGGCGAAGCGCTATTGCACGAAACAGCCTGCTGATGCCGATCTCGACATCAGTAACGGCTGCTGCCACGAGTCAATACACTGTGAACTCATCCTGTGAACACCTGAGGGCAAACTGTTATGAAACTCACCGACTTCGACACGCTGACGTTTGACTGCTATGGGACCTTGATCGACTGGGAGACCGGGATCTTTGAAGGTCTGCGTCCCCTTCTTGAGCGCGTCAAGCAGCCGCTGACGCGTGATCAGGTCCTTGAGGCTCATGCGCGCCATGAATCCTCGCAGCAGAAATACACACCAGCGAAGCGGTATCAGGAACTGCTGCCGATTATCTACAAACGGCTGGCCGAAGAATGGCAGGTGCCGTTCACGCTGGAGGACTGCATGGCGTACGGAAAGTCAGTGCAGAATTGGCCGGCCTTCGAAGACTCGGCGGAATCCCTGCAATACCTCAAGAAGCACTACAAGCTCGTGATCCTGTCGAACATCGATAACGAAAGCTTCACCTACAGCAACGCGAAACTGCAGGTTCAGTTCGACGCGATCATCACAGCCGAAGACGTTGGTTCGTACAAACCGTCGCCGCGTAATTTCGAATACATGCTGGAGAAGCTTGGTGAGCGTGGGATCAAGAAAGAGAAGATCCTGCATACCGCCGAGAGCCTGTTTCACGATCACAAGCCCGCAAACGAATTTGGCCTTGCATCATGCTGGATTTATCGCCGCCATGGACAGGAAGGCTTCGGCGCGACGATGAATCCGGGCCAACAGCCTACAATCGATTTCCGTTTCAACAATATGGCCGGCCTGGTGAAAGCGCATCAGGAAGCCTTGGCGCAAAAGTAACGCCTGATAGCGTCCGCCGCCTCGTCTGTTCGAACTCACGGACCTGGCGCGGCAGGTCGCGGCCCGCGCAATCTAGTACGATTTATTTCTTAGGAGGTTCAGGTGCGACTCACTGATTTTAGGGCACTCACCTTCGATTGTTACGGCACGCTGATCGACTGGGAACGCGGTATAACGGCGGGTCTTGCACCTCTGGTCAAGCGCGTTGACGCGCCGTTGACGCGTGACGAAGTGCTTGAGGCGCATGCCCGTCACGAATCCTCTCAGCAGCGCTACACACCGGAGATGCCGTATCGCGATCTGCTCGCCGTCGTCTTCAAGCGCCTCGCCGAAGAATGGAACGTTCCGTATACGATGGAAGAGGCCAAAGTATACGGACGATCAGTAGCTCAGTGGCCCGCGTTCCCCGACTCCGCGAGCACGCTTCAATATCTGAAGAAGTACTTCAAGCTGATCATCCTGTCCAACGTCGACAATGAAAGTTTCGCCGGCAGCAGGTCGATGCTGCAAGTAGACTTCGACGCGGTCATTACAGCGGAAGATGTCGGTTCTTATAAGCCGTCTCACCGAAACTTCGATTACATGCTCGATATTCTTCCTTCCCTGGGCGTGCGCAAGGAAGAGACGCTGCACATTGCGGACAGCGCATTTCACGATCATGAACCAGCGGCTGAGCTTGGCATAAAATCCTGCTGGATCTACCGTCGGTTTGAACAGAGGGGTTTTGGCGCCACCATGCGCACGCTCAAGGAACCATCGGTTGAGTTCAAGTTCACGAGCATGGCGCAACTAGTGAAGGCGCACCACGAAGAGCTCAGCAGAGGGTGACCGGATAGACCCGCCTGAAAAATCACCGGATGCGAAAGCACGATATGACCACTCGACAGAAACTGGATCGGATCGACATCAAGATCCTGGCGGAGCTGCAAAAGAACGGCAATATAACGAACGCAAATCTGGCCAACGCGGTCGGGCTATCGCCGAGTCCATGCCTTCAGCGCGTCAGACGGCTCGAATCATCGGGCATCATCTCCGGATACGGCGCACATCTCAACCTTGCCAAGCTGACGACTACGGTGACGGTGTTTACCGAAGTGATGCTGAAAGACCATCGGCGCGAGGATTTCATCCGGTTTGAAGCGAATGTCCGCGAGATCGACGAGATCATCGAATGTCATCTGGTCAGCGGCGGTTATGACTATTTGCTGAAGTTTCTCGTCGGCAATATTGGCCACTATCAGGAGGTAGTGGAAAGGCTGCTGGATCTCAACATCGGCATTGAGAAGTACTTCAGCTACATCGTCATCAGGTCGCCATTCGTGAAGCACACCGCGCCGTTGGACCGACTGCTAACGGACGAACAATGAAGTCCGTCAGGTCGGCAATCAATCGCGGCGCGCGGGGTTTAATCAGTCACCTCGCTTAAGCGATGGCCTTGCTGCGCAATGCCGCGCGTACATCGGCGTGTTCGAGCAGATCGTCAAGCGTCTTCTTGACACGCTCGAACATCAGCGCGAAATCGTCTCGCGTGTAGCAGAGTGCGGGTGCAAAACCGAGGATGTTGTCGCCGAATGCGCGGAATATGATTTTGTTTTTGTACGCGGTCTCGAAGATGCGTTCAGGCAGCTTGAGCGACGCATCGAATCCTTTCTTGGTATCTTTGTCCGACACCAGTTCGAGCGCGCCGAGCAGGCCGATATGGCGCGCGTCGCCCACGAGCGGATGGGTCAGCAACGCGTCGAGCCCGTTTGCGAAGTGCGGTGCTTGCGCGATACCGTTCGCCAGTAAACCGCCCTCGTGATAGAGACGCATGACTTCGAGTCCGATCGCGGCGCTGACCGGGTGCGCGGAATACGTCTGGCCGTGGCCGATCACAACCGACTTGTCCGCGCCGTCCGCTATGCCCTGATATACCGCGTCGGACATCAGCACGGCACCCATCGGCGCATAGCCTGCGGTCAGGCCTTTGGCGACGGTCATCAAGTCCGGTCTAACGCTTTCTGTCTCACACGCGAAGAGAGGGCCGGTGCGGCCGAACGCGGTGATCACTTCGTCAGCCACGAACAGGATGTCGAGCTTGCGGCAAGCTATGCTCATCGCCTTGAGCCATCCTGCAGGTGGCACGATGACGCCACCCGAACCCTGCACCGGCTCGCAGAAGAATGCCGCGACATTCTCGGCGCCGAGTTGGGCAACCTTGGCTTCGAGTGCGGCAACTGAAGCCGCAATGATCGCCCGTGGATCCTCAGGCGTCGCACTGCGATAAGGGTAGGGCGATGGGATATGGTGCTGAGTAGGCAGCGGTACATCGAAGTTGCGATGGAAGCTTGCAATTGCGGTCAGTCCCGCACCCACAGCCGATGACCCGTGATACCCCCGTTCGAGGGCGACGATGTGTTTTTTCGAAGGGCGGTTCGTTGCATTGTAGTAGTGCGAAATGAAACGGATTGCCGAGTCCACCGCATCGGAGCCGCCGAGTGTGAAATAGACGTGTTGCAAGGACTTGGGAGCCTTACTGATGAGCTGTTCCGCAAGTTCGATCGCCGGCTCCGAGCCGAAATGAAAATAGCCGGTGGCGTAGGGCAGGCGGGCCATTTGTTCAGATGCGGCTTTGACTATGCTGTCCTGACCGTAACCGACATTGACGCACCACAACCCGGCGAACGCATCCAGCAGTTCATTACCGTTTGCGTCGCGCAGGTAAGCGCCGCGGCCGGACTCGAGAATGGTGACGCCGCGCGCCTCATGTGCGCGATAACTGACGACCGGGTGGATCAGATGCTTGCGGTCGGCTTCGGTGAGTGACTGGATCGACATGGATGTGACCTCGTTTCGAAAGTGCTTGAGTGATGAGCTGATGCTACGTGTGCGTCAGTGCGCGATCGCCATGCGCTGTGCAGTGTCGATGTTCTCGATCGTGTGGGGGCGTCCGGTTACTCAGATTAAAACGTGAAATATGCCGGGGGTCATCCTACGGAACGTATGAAAAAAACCAGTTAGTCTTCTCGAAGACGATACAGCGCCACTGCTACTTGCAGCTGAAACCGCATCTTCGGATCTTCAAGCGACAACTTCAGTATGCTTTCGATGCGCTCAACGCGATAACGCAGCGTGCTGATATGAACGCCGAGCGCCTTCGCCGTGTTGGCGAGCTGGAAACCCTCATCCGCAAGCGTGCACAATGTTTCCAGCAGCGATTCCCCGCGGCGTTTCTCCGAGAGCGGACCGATCAGTCGCTCGACGAGCAGATCACGGGCGGCGGGATCGCCCAACAAGGCTCTAGGGAAAAGAATTTCGTCGAACTGATGCAAGCGTCCAGGGCGCAATGTCGGTACAAGCGCGTCCACGTCCTGCGCGCCAACTGCCATACCCTTCACGCCAGTGTGAATGCGGCTGATCGCCATGGCCGAGCGTTTATCCGAAAGCGCTTCCCACAATGACGAAGGTGACGCGTCTTCCGGAACGATAAACTTGATCTGGTTCAGCCATATCGCGATGAGCTCGGGAAGCTTTCTTGCACGCAACTGGCGCTTGAGTGAATCGACCCAGCGCTCGCGTCGTTCGAGCCCTTCAGGCGTCAATGGAATGGGTTCATCGAGCAGAACCAGGCACACGCGATAAGCTTTGGAATCGCTCCAGCCACACACCCGGGCGCGTTCGAGGGCACCGGCTGTCGCTGAAAATTCGCCGTCCAGAAGGCCGGCAACGAGCGCATAGCCAAGGCGGTCTTCCTGTTGGGCGAGTTGCCGCTGGTGCATCATGTGCAGCGCTGCAACGACGCTCGCATGTTCTATAGCGCGCGCGTCAAGTTCCTGGGCTTCTTTGCCTGCAAGATCGAGCCAGATGAGTGCGACGACGGTATCGTGCAGACGTACGGGAAATACGATGCGATGCAGCGCTGCTGTCTCTGTAGCGAACGCCACTACCAGAGGCCGTTGCATTGCCGTGAGGTCGATCGGGAGCGAGCCACTCTGTACCGCGCCAACGATTCGAGGTTCGAGCAGTGTGAGTGCTTCAACCGTATCCGATCCACCCAGGATGCCGCCGGCTGGATCGGTGAATGTCACGAAGCGCCCGAGCAGGCTGGTCAGCGCGGCTGCGATGTCGGAGAGGCTGGTAGCGTGGACGGCTGCGTTGGTGAGGGCCCGGTGCAGCTTTTCGGACCGCTCGATGATATCGCTCTGGAAGTTGATAATCTTCGCGAGTATTTCGTGGGTGACCTCGCTGAATGGAACGTCCCAGGGAAGTTCGAGAAGCGGCAGGCCAACCCGGTTGGCTTCCTCAAGCGCCTCAGGCGGGAAGTGTTCGCGAAAGTGGGGCACGGCGAGAACCACGCCCGCAAGCCCCACCTTGCTGAGGTTTCTTACTAGCTCCCTTGAGGAAACCTCTTCGCTCGGCCAGTTGTATCCGGTCGTCAGCAATAGTTCTCCTGGCTTCACCCATTGCGCAATGTCCGGATGGTCGACCATATGAACCCACGTGATCTCCCGGTCAAGCGTTTGCGAACCGGCCACCACTTCGGCGTCACGTAATATCGTCTCCCTGATCGCGGTGTCGAGTTTCATACTTCTCCGTAAATGCCGCGTGACGCGCTAGCAGGGCACGCCAATGTCGGGTGATCTGCTCACGACAGGTTGCCGATAGCCCAACAATACGCCGAGCAGGCTGAAAGCAGCAGCGAACATCACATAGAACGCGGGCGCCATTGCCGTACCGGTCTTGCTGATCAGCCAGGTCAGAATCAGCGAGGCGAAACCGCCAAACGTCATGACAGCGAGGTTGTACGCGACGGACAAGCCAGTAGACAATACTTTGGTCGGAAACGTTTCGGAGAGCGCGGCGAGAATCGGCCCCGTGTAGATCGCAATCAGCACGCCAAATACGGCCTGAAAGATGCATAGCGTGGCTAGCGAGGGGGACGACACAATCATCGCGAACATTGGCCACGCGAGTAAAAGCATTGCCGCCGCTGAACACGCCAGAAGCCATTTCCGGCCGATCTTGTCAGACCACCAGCCAGTGATCGGCGAGCAAACCGTGATCACCACGCCGCCTACCATCGCTGCGATGAAGGAGGCCGACTGCTGCAGCTTGAGCACCTTGACCGAGAACGTCGGCATGTAGAAGAGGATGACGTAGATGCACACGGTCCAAAGCACGACCATTGCAAAGCTCGCAAACGTCTGCCGTGGATAGTCGCGCAGCACGTCGGCAAGCGGCGTCTTGGACTTGTCAGTGGCGTTGAGAAAGACCGGTGTTTCTTCGAGGTTACGCCGGATGAAGAAACCGATTGGTCCGATCAGCAAGCCGGAGAGAAACGGAATTCTCCAACCCCAGCTTTCCACATCCTGCGCCGACAATCCGAGCGTGATACCTGTGCCGAAACATGCCCCGAGCAGCACGGCGAAGCCAATGCTCGTCTGGATCCAGCTGGAGTAATAGGCTTTCTTCCCCTTCGGAGCATGTTCGGTCAGGAACGCGGTTGCCGTGCCCATTTCCCCGCCGGCGGAAAATCCCTGAAGCAGTCGTGCAATCACGATCAGGCAAGGCGCGGCGACGCCAATCTGCGAGTAGGTTGGGGCAAGGCCAATCAGCGCGGTGCCCGCGCACATCAATAGAATGGTCAGCGACAGCGCCGCCTTACGGCCAGCCCGATCCGCGTAAATGCCGATCAGGATGCCGCCGAACGGGCGCACCAGAAAGCCGACGCCGAAGGTCGCAACCGACGGCATCAACGAACTCAAGTCGTTACCGGTGGGGAAAAAAAGCTTGGCGATAGTGATGGCAAAAAAACCGTACACCATAAAGTCGAACCATTCGAAGCCATTGCCCAGTACGGTCGCGACAATGGCGCGTCGCCGGACACCCCGGTTTTCCTCGTAGGTTGCCGTCAGATCTACCGTGTTCATCTCCACTCCTGATGCATGCATGTGACTTCGTCTATGAGGTTGAACGCACGGTTGTTCGTGCGCTCCCTGTTGGTCATTGGACTCAGCCACAATTCATACAACTACCCTCAAAACAACGTAATGAACACGGTTGGATTTGTATAAAAAATAGGATAGACGGCTGAAAAAAGGAAACTTTCTTGTCTGTTTCGTATGTTTGATAGGTATCACCTGTCTTTTTGGATTTCTACCCTGTACCTGGGACCAAAGTCTTCTGGAATAGCATTCATCAATCAGCGCTCGCGGCGAGCAGGGTCGAACCGGTTGTGTCCGTAGCGGAAACAGGGAGGAACAATGACGACGCCAAACATCACGGTGGAGGTCGGCGAAGAAATGGTCACGGGCTTTGCAAGGAAGGGGCTTGGCCAGGTTCGTCCCGCCTCCTCACGAGACCGTGGCGATGGCCCGTTTCGCAGGCTGGTCCTCCGCGGCGCAACGGTGATTGACGGCACGGGGGCGCCTCCTTGGGGACCGGCGGATATCGTTATCGAAGGTGACCGGATCACGGAAATTGCAGCCGTAGGCGTGCCCGGACTTCCCATCAACGCGCAACGCAGGCCGGCCGCGGGCAACCATGAGATCGACTGCACGGGCAAGTTCGTGACCCCAGGATTCATCGACTGTCACGCCCATATCGGCACCCCGTTTCATGCGGAAAACGGCGAGATGATGCCGGCGGACTATATGTACAAGCTTTGGCTTGCGCACGGTGTGACGTCAGTGCGGGAAGCGGGCTGCATGAACGGGCTCGAATGGACTTGTGAGCAGAAGGCCGCGGCAGATGCGAACCGCATCGCGGCGCCGCACCTGTACCCGTACGTTTACTTTCCTGCTGTCAACGACTACCTCAAGACGATCTACAGTCCAGAAGAAGGACGGCAATGGCTGAGAAGAGTCAGTGAAAAAGGCGCCAAGGGCGTGAAATTTTTCGGCGCACCGCCGGCGATCATGCAAGCGGCTCTGGACGAATGCAAGAGGTTAGGATTACGTACGTGTTGCCATCATGCACAACTCTCGGTAGGCCGCATGAACGCGCTCAAGACCGCGCAATGGGGGCTGACAAGCACTGAGCACGCGTATGGCTTGCCCGAGGCGCTTTTCGAAGGCAGGACGCTGCAAACGATTGATGACAATTACAACTATAACGACGAGTACCTGAGATTCTCCACTGCCGGCCAGACGTTCCTCCAGGCGGCGAAACCGGGCAGTCAGAAGTGGAATGACGTGCTGGATGCGTTTCTGGCCGTCGGCCATACCTTCGTCCCTACGATGAACGTTTATGACGGCAACCGGGATCTCATGCGTGCGCGCAGGGCTGAATGGCATGACGCGTATACGGATAACACCACGTGGAAGTATTTCCAGCCGCAGCGCGGCGGTCACGGTGCGTATTTTTATCGATGGTCGGTCACGAACGAAGTCGAGTGGCGCGAGAGCTTCCGCATCCTGATGCAGTTCCTCAACGAATACAAGAACAGGGGCGGCCGCGTATGTCCGGGCAGCGACTCGGGGTTCATGTTCCAGATCTACGGGTTCGGATATATCCGGGAACTCGAACTGTTTCAGGAGGCAGGATTCTCTCCGCTCGAAGTGCTGCGTGCCGCTACGGCTCAATCCGCCGAGTTGTTGGGCATAGAAGACGAGACCGGCGCGCTCGAAGTCGGTCGCTGTGCGGACATTCTCGTGCACGACCAGAATCCTTTGAGCGATTTCAAGCTGCTTTATGGAACCGGTGCGTTGCGACTGAATGACGAGTCGCGCTCATTGGAACAAAAACGCTCGATTAAATTGACCATCAAGGGCGGTGTGGTGTTTGCGGTCGACGAGCTATTAGCAGATGTGCGCGCGATGGTGTCGGCCACGTGGACGGACGGCGAGACGCCTTTCGGACCCAACGTCAGGTCAAAGATATGAACGCGACGCCCACGCAATTTGTCATCCTCGCCGGTATTCTGGGGAGTGGCAAGACGTCGTTGCTCGAAGCGTTGCTTGACTCGGGCAGCGGTGCATCGACAGCGGTCATTGTGAACGAAGTCGGTGCCATCAACATCGATGGGGCGGTTCTGTCGGAGTCGGCCCGCGGTATGACAATGGCGACCCTCAGCAATGGTTGCGTATGTTGTTCGCTGACTGATGATCTGGTTACGACAGTCGAAGATCTGCTCGCTTTGCGATCGGAGACGGGTCAACAGCCATTCGAACGCATTGTTCTGGAATGCAGCGGGTTGTCGCGGCCTGGGGCTGTCATGCGTTCGCTGGAACAACTCGCCGAGTTGCGCTTGCGGCTGCATATCGTGGCCACTTACGACTGCAGCCGCCCACCGCTCGACTGCGATTTCGATGATGCCTCCGCGCAACTCACTGCCGCGCATACGGTGGTGCTGACCAAGATCGATCTTGTTAGTCCTGAACGGCGTGCGCAGGCGCGCAGCGTGGTCGCCGGCATCAATCCTATGGCTCGTATTGTCGATGAGTCTTCCGCAACGATTCGGGCGCGCGAGGCCTTTGCAGAGAGGGATACTCCGGTGTCACTGCAGATCGTGGGCAGCGAGCCAGCGCTCCTTGGTGAGACCTTGCTCCATCCTCGCGTTCGCGTGTTTCGGGCTCGATTTACCCAAAAGCCAAACTGGGACGATGTTCTCGAGTGGCTCGAAAATGTAGCCGGTATGACGGGTGATCGGCTGCTGCGCATGAAGGCGATCGTCGCCGGCCCTCATGGCTCCGATCGCGTTTTACTTCAGAGCGTAGGAACGACATTCGCTGCACCCCGACGTCTTGCGACGACAGCATTTGACGACCTTGCAGCAGTATTTATTGTTCGCGACTGCGCGATGGTCGAGTTGCAACAGGTCGAGGGCGGTTGTGAGGTTTCGTGGACGGCGCTGCAGCGATAGTCAAAAAATGCATGACCGTTACCCGATGTCAGCGCCGTTCACGCTGCCCGATTTCGTTCAGGCTTGAACCGCTTCCAGCTCCTTCTTGCTCGTTTTGCTGTCCTCATGCGCAACTGCCGCGTGTACCAGCGGCAACAGATCGCGGCCATATCCCAGCGCATCTTCCAGCGGATCGAAACCCCGGATCAGGAACGTCGAGATACCCAGGCGGTAATATTCGATCAACGCTTCCGTCACTTGTTCGGGCGTGCCGACCAGCGACGTGGAGTTACCCGCCGCTTTTGTCAGCGCGGTAATTCCGGTCCACAGGCGCTTGTCTACCACGGTGCCTTTCGCGGCTTCAGCCAGCAAACGCTGTGCACCAACGTTCTTCGGTTCGGTCGGTCGACGTGTAAAGTTAGGATTACTTTTCACTACGTCAGTCGCGCGTGCGAGGATGGATTCTGCGCGTGCCCATGCGGCATCTTCCGTCGAAGCGATGATCGGGCGTAGCGAAAGGCTGAAGCGGATCGCGCTCTCACGGCCATACGGTTTGGCAGCCGCGCGCACCCGTTCGATGGTTTCGGCGACCTGGGCCAAAGACTCGCCCCATAGCGCAAAAACGTCGGCATGCTTGCCCGCGACCTGGATTGCTGCTTCCGATGAACCGCCGAAATACACCGGCAGATGCGGCTTCTGCACGGGACGAATCAGCGACCGGTGACCCTTCACCCTATAAAACGCGCCTTCGTGATCAAACGGCGTTTCGCTGGTCCATGAGCGCTTCACGACATCGAGGTATTCATCGGTACGCTTGTAGCGATCGTCGTGCTCGAGGAAGTCACCGTCGCGTTGCTGTTCGGTATCGTCTCCACCGGAGATGATGTGCACGGCGGTGCGGCCCGCGCTGAAATGATCGAGCGTGGCGAGTTGACGGGCGGCGAGCGTCGGCGCGACAAAGCCCGGCCGATGCGCAAGCAGGATTCCCAAACGCTTCGTCTGTTGCGCGACGAACGACGCGATTTGAAAGCCGTCCGGCGATGCACTTGAATGAGCGATCAGCACGCGATCGAACCCACCATATTCATGCGCTTGCGCAACCGCGGCAATGTACGGCGGATTGACCGCGGGTCCTTGCGGCAAGTGGATTTCGCTTGATTCCTGATGGCTCACATAGCCGATGAATTCAACGCTCATAGTGGTGCTCCCTTAATTAGAATCAGAAGAGTTGGCGTGGTACGCTGCCAATCCCGCGAAGGCGGCGCGTCCGAGTGCGCCGAGCAATGCGTCGTTTTGCGGCGTATGAATGCGCGAGCACAGCACGTCGCGATGATGACGTTCAAGCGCATTGTTGCGGCTCAGCCCTGGATTGCCGCTTGCCTCGACTGCGAGTTCGACGGCGGCGATCGCGTTCTGCGTCACGAGGTATTTGATCGCGGGTGCTTCATGCAGCGGAATGTTGCCGTGCGCGCCGGCGCCCAGCAGCACGCGGTTGTTAAGCAGCAATGCATCGATACGGCCAAGTGTCTGCTGGAAACTGCCCAGGCTCGACAGCGGTGCAGCCAGGTTGGCGGGTTTGCGATTTGCGGCCCAGGACGCAAACCAATCGCGCGCAGACCGGGCGACGGCGTCGTAGATCGACGACAGCAGCACGTTCATCCACAGCGTGGTGAGCGGGTCCATGCCGCTCGCGGCGATCTCGGGAGAATTGAGGTCGACTGCATGAGCAGCGGGAACACGCACATTCTCGAAGATCACTTCGTGACTGCCGGTTGCGCGCATGCCGAGGTGGTTCCATGGCTCACCGAACCGAATGCCGGGTGTGTCGCGATGCACGAGGAACGTTCCTACGCGCGGCGAGCTTTCGTCGGTGCGGCCCCAAACAGCGAACCATGTCAGGCCAGGACTGCCGGTCGAATAGATCTTGCTGCCGTCGAGAATCCACGCGTCACCGCCGTTGGTCAGACGTCCGATCGTACCGGGCAAACCGCCGCGCGAGGGCGAGCCCAGCTCGGGCTCTACACGCAGCGAGTTGATGAGCGCGCCGTGTTCCACTGCGTCGCGCGCCACCTGTTCCTTTATCGATCGAGGCCAGTTCGGGTTGGCCTGCAGGCGCAGATGATAGAGACACTGCATCACGAGGATCAGCGCCGTGGACGGTTCACCGCGGGCAACAGCGCGCACTACTTTGAGCACTTGCGGGAGTGTCGCCTGCCGGCCGCCGAGCGCTTTCGGCACCGTCAGCGCAAGCAAGCCCGCGCTGCGCAAACGCGCGAGGTTATCGTGGGGAAAGAGGGCGTCGCGATCCAGCGCTCCGGCGCTCACAGCGAAATCCTGAGTGAGCGCGGCGAGCCATTGATCGGCGGCGGTGCTGTCGAGATCGGCGAGGGAGTCGAGCGCAATCGGGTCGTGCAAGGCAGTGGGCGGATGCCGTACGGTCATCGGAAGGTCCGTTATCTACGAGTGTCAATGCGCCGTGAACTGGGCGTCGAAACTTGGGGTTACATCGAGCGTCGTCTTGATCACACCCGCGCGAACGTAGAGATCGGCGGTGCGTTGCTGCTCGGCGATCACCCCGCGGTCGATCGCAATCGGCTTCAATTGCGCCCGCTGATAGACGACCTTCAGCACGTCGGCGGGCAGGTGAGTGACGCGTGACTGGATCGCCGCGACCTCGTCGGGATGTGACAGCGCCCATTGTTGACCGGCCGCTACGCGACGCACGAAATCATCGATTTGCGCACGCTTGGTCTTGATTGATTCATCGGTGGCGGCCTGGAAGCTCAGCCCCGATGAAAGCCCCACGCCATTCGCCACGCTACGATTGTTATCGTGCAGTTCACCGAGCGCGACATACGGGTCCCATGTAGACCATGCATCGACGTTGCCTGACTCCAGAGCGGACTTGGCATCGGCGGGTTGCATGAATTCCAGTGTCACTTCAGAGAGCTTGATGCCCGCGCGCTCCAGCGTCGCGATGGCCAGAAAATGGCCGATGGAACCGCGCGTAGTCGCAATGCGTTTGCCTTTCAGATCGGCCGCGCTTTTGATGGGAGACCCGGCCGGCACGAGAATCGCGAGGTCGACCGGTTGCGAGCGGGTTGCCGCCACCGCGCGTACACGGGCACCGGCGGCGTAAGCGAAGATCAGCGGCGCATCGCCGAGACCGCCTATATCGATTGCGCCTGCATTCAAGGCTTCACCGAGCGGTTGCGCGGCGGGAAAGTTGAACCACTCGATCTTGTACGGCACGCCTTTCAACTGGCCGGATGCTTCGAGAATGCCGCGTGTCTGCAACTGCTGGTCGCCGACTTTCAGAACAGGTTCGGCCACCGAAGCAAGAGGACGCAACGCGGTGAATGCGGTCAGCGCGGCGATCAACAGGAGGCTGCGTCGTTTCATGAATCTTCCATGCAGGGAAAAGGATTCACGATACGATTCCCCGCGGCATTAGACAAACGCGTTGTTCTGCTTTGCTAATCGCCGGAATTGGAATGACGCGGATTGGGCCGCGTCATTACTCATGCTTCAATCCTTCGCTTCAGATCACGAAGAAGCCATGCGTGCCGTCACGTTCGAGTTGCGCGACGAGGCCGTACTCCCACTCAAGGTACGCGTTCATTGCCTCGGGCGGAGCATCAGTGCCTTCATACGGACGCCGATACCGGTCGATACGTGGCGACGCCAGATGCGTCTCGCCCTTCGCGAGCGGCAAGCCTGCCGCGGTCCATGCAGCGGTACCGCCTTCGAGCAGCAGCACCGGCTTCGATGTGAGCGCCGCCACTTCCGGTCCGGCGAACGCTGCAAGCGCGCTTGATCCGCACGTGACCACGTATTGCTTTGCGTCGGGTAACGCGGGCAGGTCGAGCGCAAGCCGCGAGCGCACGGTCCACCAAGCGCCGGGAATGTGTCCCTTCACATGATTGGCGCTAGCCGTGAAGTCGAGCACGAGGGTCTGGCTCGCGGGATCGTCGAGCAGCGCGGCAAGTTCGTTCGCGGTGATCGTGGGCGTGGCTGCGGGCAGTGGTTTTGCACCGCGCCACGGGCCTTGTTCGGTCAACTCGGCGCTCGTTGCATCGTCTATCACATACGCGTCGATGTTCATCTGCGCGAGCCATGACGCCGTCATGTTGGCGCGCACGCCGTCGTCGTCGAACAGGACCACGCGGGCACCTCGGACTGGCGCGAACATCTCCGTTTCCTGCACGAGCTGGCCGCCCGGTGCGCCTTGAAAACCCGCTGCATGCGCGTGTTCGTATTCGGCCGGCGCGCGGACATCGAAGCGATAAGTAGTGCGTTCCATGTCCTCCGACCAGCGTTTCGCGTCCGCGAGTATCGTGCGTTTCACGCCTGCGCGATCGGCAACGGCCCGCGCTGATTCGCGCGAAGAGGGGTCGGCGCGTCCGTCGTCAGTGGCGAACTGCCGTGCGCTGCCATGGGCGAGCGACTGGCCCGCGAGCAACCAGCCGATCGTGCCGTTGCGCAACGCGGCCACCGGGTTCGGAATCCCGGCATTCACCAGCGACTGCGTGCCTATAATGCTGCGCGTACGCCCCGCGCAATTCACGATCACGCGCGTCTTGGGATCGGGTGCGAGCGCACGGGTCCGCAACACGAGTTCAGCACCCGGTACGCTGATGCTGCCGGGGATATTCATCGTCTGATATTCATCGTAGCGGCGCGCATCCAGCACAACCACGTCCTCGCCGCTTTTAAGCAGTGCATCGACTGCTTCAGCCGATAACGCCGGCGTATGCCGCTTCGCTTCCACGAACTCGCCGAACGCTTTGCTGGGCACGTTGACATCGCGGAACACTTCTCCGCCTGCGTGTTCCCAGCCTTTGAGGCCACCTTCGAACAACGCAACGTCGGTATAGCCGAGTTCTTCGAACCGTCGCGCGGCGCGTTCCGCGAGACCATCGCCGTCATCGAGCAGAACGATCGGCACGCTCTTGCGTGGCAGCTTCGTAAAGGCTTCGAGTTCGATCTTCGACAACGACAGGTTCGCTGCAAACAACGGATGACGTTGCGCGTGCGGATCTTCTTCACGGACATCGAGGAATGCAATTTCGCGCTTTGAAAGCAGGGCGTCGCGTACTTCGTTGAAGCTGCGCTGGGGGATGGCGCTCATGAGTCGAGTCGTTCCTTCGAGAGGTTCCAGAGGTTGGGGAGCGTGTCGTTCGTGTAGCCGGAGACGAACGGTTTTGGCGGACCGTCAGGGGGATAGACGTGTCGCGAGATGCCGCCGATGTTCGCACCGTACACGTGAATGCTGATGGACACGCGGTCGTCGAACGCATTGCTCACGCGATGGATATCGCCGATGGAAGGCGATACCGCTGCTACCGAGCCTCGCTCGAGCAACTGGTCTTCGGCCGATATGACGAGCGCTCCGTGGTCGTTGCGTGCATACGAGCGCGCGATTTCCGCGCCGCGTAATACGCCGACGAGACCCCATACCGTGTGATCGTGAACGGGCGTTTGCTGACCCGGTCCCCACACGAAGCTGACGACCGAAAAACGTTGGCGGCCATCGGCGTGAAGCAGGAATTGCTGATAGCGATCAGGTGATGGTTGCGCGTAGGCATCGGGCAGCCAGTCGTCTTCGGCTATCAGCTTGCTTAGCGCAACTGCACCGTGTTCAAGCAGGTGCGCTTCAGGCAAATCTTTATCGACGAGTTGCGCAATCTCGCTGATGAATCCGCGCAGTTTTTCATGGCTCATCGTTTAGTGTAGCTTCACGCCGCATGCGCGATTTGCGAGGTCAGTTCACGCGTAGCCGGAATCAACTCACGTCCGTAATCGAGCGCATCTTCCAGGGGATCGAAGCCGCGAATCAGGAAGGTGGTGACGCCTAGCGCGTGATATTCGGCCAGCGTCTCGGCCACTTGCGAAGGCGTGCCCACTAGCGCTGTCGAATTCGACCGGCCGCCAATCTCCTTCGCCACGCCAGTCCATAGTCGATCGTCCGCACGCACGCCATCGCCTGCTGCAGCCAGCAGGCGGCGCGCGCCTTCGCTTTGCTGCGGTGTTGCTTCACCGAGACCTTGCTCGGCACGCAGCCGCCGCGTTTCAGCAAGAATATGTTCGGCGCGTTCCCACGCGGCCTTTTCCGTTGCAGCAAGAATTGGCCGGAACGATACGGAAAAGCGCACGTTGCGGCCATGTTTTGCCGCTTCGGCGCGAACGCGGGTCACCTGTCCGCGCACCTGTTCCTTCGATTCGCCCCACAGCGCGTAGACGTCCGCATGCTTGCCCGCGACTTCGATAGCCGGTGCCGATGCGCCGCCGAAATAGATCGGTACATACGGGGCTTGCTTGGGCTTGACTTCGGAGAAAGCTTGTTCGAAGCGGTAGTAGCGGCCCTCGTGATCGAAGGGTTTGGATTCAGTCCACACGCGTCGAAGGATCTGCAGATATTCGTCGGTGCGTGCGTAACGTTCGTCGTGCGAAAGATAGTCGCCGTCGCGGCGTTGTTCGACGTCGCTGCCGCCTGAGATGAAGTGGACTGCGAGGCGGCCGCCGCTTAGCTGATCGAGTGTGGCGAGCTGGCGTGCCGCTAGCGTAGGGGCAACAAATCCTGGGCGATGCGCGAGCATGAAGTGGACGCGTTGCGTGACTGCAGCGGCGTAAGCCACTGTCAGCATGGCGTCGGGGCTGGTCGACTGATAGGGCACAAGAATGCGGTCGAAGCCGGCTTTCTCGTGCGCCTGGGCGAAGTCTCGGAGGTAGTCAATATCAATTGCCGGACCGCGGGCCAGATACGTCTCCGACACTTTTTGCTGCTGGATCATGCCGATGAATTCGACGCTCACGAAAGACGCTCCTCGTTGATTCACACGGTGAGGCAGTGCGTGAAGAGACGCTTCAGGACGCTGCCGATAGATTCAAAGGCTAACATCGGCTGACTCAGATCTTAAATATCAAAACGAGCTAAAGATATGGGGGGAGGATGAATGGGGGGCGTGGAAAAGTGCGCGCCGTGGCGGTCGATCGTCCGTTTATTGTAAAAAAAAGATACTCCGAGTTGCGAGTTCGATGGGCCACCGCCTTTAGCGGTTTGCCTCAAACCCCGCTTTAACTTGATCTAGCGTTAAGTTTGCAAGCACGCATTGCGACCGGGGCCTGGGATTGCCGCGCACATAAATCCACATAAATCACTAGCCCTTGTGATATCAAGTGAGCCGCTTTTCAAATTAACGCTAAGGTTTATTTCTTCCCTGCCGTTAACGTTGAAGGCACCGGCTAATTGATGGGAAAGACACAGCACGACGATAAGCGTGTTGGTTCTTGAATCGACATCGATCCGCATTCTTGAAGAATAAATAAACGATGTCTGAGGGGTTGTTAATGAAAGATATAAGGGGAGCCAAATCAATTTGGCTGGCCACAGCGACTGTTTTTGCCGTTTCCGGCTGTGCAGGTCCAGGAATGCAGCAATCCGGCGGTGGCGACGATGCCAACAATTCCGGCAACGACCTGAACGTATTTGAAAGTACTTTCGCCGATCCAGACCCTTGCGCCAATAACAGCAGGAATATCGGGGTTGCCGTCGGGGTGGGACTTGGCGCGATTCTCGGAGCGGTCGTCGGTAACAAAAACAAGGTGGCCGGCGCCGCAATTGGCGCCGCTGCTGGCGGGTTAGCCGGGGGCATGGTGGGACATGCGCTGGATAACCGTCGATGCGCGCTTTCGAAAATCGCCCAAAAGCACAATCTGGTTTATTCGTCGCAGACACTGGAAGCAAAGGTTCCGGAAACGGGCAAGACAGAACAGGTCGGCACGACATTTACGCTTGTCGACGCGCCAAGCCACGCACAGTTCGAAACCGGATCGGCAGTCTTGACTCCCGAGGCCAAGATCTATTTTGGCGAAATCGCTGAACAATACCGCACGTCGGTTCGCGTCTCCCAAGCCTCCGGACAGGCGGATCAGGCTGCAGCTGCGAACGCCAAGATTTTACTTGTCGGTCACACGGACGACACGGGCAATTCCTCACTGAACGCGGACCTATCCGAGCGCCGCGCACGAGCAGTTGCCCAACTGTTTTCATCGCATGGAATCGCGGCTCAGAACGTGTTCTATCAAGGTGCTGGCGAAACACTGCCAGTCGCGGATAACCACACCGTAGAGGGTCGCGCTGCAAACCGCCGGGTGGAGATCGTCGACCTGACCGGGGCGCGCCCCGATATCCTCGACAGCTATGTTGGCAGCCGGCAGCCAAAGTACCAGTACTATCGAGCTGCATCAGTCCATGACGCCTCGGGGCCTGACACTGTGGTGGCTTCGGTCAAGCCCGCAACTCCTCGATCAAAGCCAGCCAAAGCGCGTGCCACTCCAAAGACGACGGAATCGGTCGCTGGTGCGCCTGTCAATGGCGTGACGCCATCGGATTCAAATGTGAACTCCAGCGTCTTAACGAGCAACGCGGCCGACGGCATCGACTTCGGTTGGACTGAAACTAATCCGACCTCGCTCGGACTTCAGTTCGCCATGATGCCGGCGCAAACATCGTCGTTTTTCTTTTCATCAGCTGTTGCCGATGAAGTCCCTGTTTCAAAGAGCTGCCTGAACGATAGGCCCCGGATATCGAAGTCGATTAAATCAGTCGCTAACGATCAGGCGGTCCCGGTTCGCGATCATTTGCAAAATCTCTACGGCAGTAGCTGGGGTGCGTCCTTGAACGGACAGTATCTCGCGTTAAAAGACGTCTCGGTCCTCAAGAACGGGACTGCGCCTGGCGCAAAGCCAACGTTGATCGTCTGGAAAGACTATGAACAAAACGGCGGACTTTCCGGACCCCCGCAATTGCGATTGTCACCTGACGTCAATGCTTATGCTGTGAAGGAGGGGGTGCTGTACCGCGTGTTCGTCAAGCAGCCAGGTATCTTCGACTGCGCCGACATTCTCTTCTCGAAAGGCCGGGCATCATCGGGCGAATTGGTGCGCGGAAAAGGCGGGAAGTATTTCACAGTGAATTACGTGCCAACCATTGCACGAACTTAAGAAGAGGGCCGTAACTCATGATGGAATTTATTCAGGCAAACCTAAGCTGGCTTGTGGGATGTGTAGTGGCAGTCCTGCTTGCAATCGGAGCTTTTTCATTTCGCTCGACGCTTGAGTTCTGGTTAAATCATTGGAAATACACGTTTCCGGTCGTTGGAAAGACGGCACGGCTAGCGCGCAGTGGTGTCCACGATCGAAGCGGTTGGACTGACTCAGAGCGCACGCTTTGCGGCGACTACAACAAGTTCATCTCGTACTTGTCGAAGGCCGAATTCAGCAAGCGTAACGAGTACCTCGCCAAGTCGGATGACAGCGGCCGCTCACCCACTCCGCTTTGGTTGCTGACATTGCTGTCGGTGCTGGTTATAGCGGAAGGGCTGGGGTTCTCCTATCTGCTGGGAAGCTGGATGGCAAGGGATGGCAGCGCGAACACGCATACGTTGCTGATGCTCGCTATCGTCTTTGTATTGTGCGTGATCATGGTGTTCCTCACACATGTCGCCGGACATCAACTTTACCGGTCTAATCTCGTCGCGCGTTGCCGCAAGCAATGGAAGCAGGACAATTCACAGCCGCGTTTTTCAAGCCGGAAGGTGAAACTCGATGACGATCAGTCTGTTGACAGTGCGGAGCCGGATTACACGCAAACCGCGAATCGCGTAGGGACGGACCATAGCTACTTCATGGTCGGGCTGACGGTTGCTGTCATCATCGTTATCGCGGGTACGTCGACGTGGATGCGCTGGAGCAATTTGAATGCAGAGCAAACCCGTGAGGCGATGGGAACCAGTCAGGGCGCCGATGTGGGTAATCCGTTTGCTACCGCGCCCGTGATTCCCGCCGAACTCTCTTCGAGCCAAAAGGCGGCGGACGATCGTGCGAAGGCTGAAGAAAGTTCATCGACACGAAGCGAAGGTGCGGCCGCTTTCATCACGCTCGGCGTTATCTTTGTAGTTACGCAGATCGTGGGCATATTCGGGGGCTTCGCGTGGGGTTTTGGCGGCCGTGAGAGTCTCGCTGCATGGAAGACGACGAAGGGTTTCAAAACGTTCGAAGACTACAACAACTACTACGCGCCCTTTCGATCCATCGCTCAGTCGCAACTTGAAAATCTGCAGAAAGCAATGGCTGAGCATGCGGACATAGCGGGTAAATCTTTTTCGAAGACCTTTCGCGATTACGTCATTGAACAGCGCCAACTGGCCGACCTGGACGGCGCTCCGCTGGTTGCCATTTCGCCTCCCAAAAGCGCGGGGAAAGCTGAAACGACCTTGCTTGACAAGGGCGTGACGAACACTGCGTCAGGATCTCACGCCGCTGCAATCGCTCCGGTTGCCGTGGCAGATGCTTCTCTACGAGACCTGGATGCAATCGTGTCTGAAATCGAAGCCACGTCCGATGTTAATCGGAAGAAGCAGCTCGTCCTGCAGCTCGACGCACCGATTCGCGCGAAGGTGGTCGATGAATTGAAACTGCGCAAAGAACGCGCCGAGCAAAACAGGGCGACTCTCGACAACGAGTTGGACGATCTCTTTAAAGCATGAGCAAGAATCCAATGTCAAAACGCGCCGCTTACCTTTTCGTCGCCGCTGTCTTTGGTCTCGGCGCAGACGTTGCCTCGGCCGGCGTCGTGAACGATGTTCCCAGTTGCTATCTGGCGAATCATTTCAAGTTGCCGAGCGCTAGGCTTGAGCAAGAGTTTTTCCTGGCAATCGATCAAACCACGGTTTTTGACGATCGCCTGCGTGCGCAGATCGTCGATAACGCGCTTAGGTCGGTGCGGCCGGCGAGCGCTTACACGGTGATCGATTTTTCGGCATTTTCGCAGGGACGATACACAGAGGTCGTCACCCGTGGGGTGGTTGAGGCGCGGTTCCCTGAGAAAGACCGGGATGACGTGAGCGAGCGTGCCCTGCGAAGTTTTGATGCATGCATGGGAGGGCAGGCCGCGTTTGCCAAGAAATCGATAGTCGCGACGATCCAGCAGATAGAAGCTGGCGCAACCAGCGATCTGGCGAAGTCAGATATTCTCGCTGCGTTGAAGGATATGGGCGACAAGATCAGGACGTCGCCTGCGTCGGACAAGGTCCTGTTCCTGGCGTCCGACATGCTCGAGAATTCATCCATCTCGAGTTTCTATTCACACAATGCAGTGCGCAAGATCGACCCGGCTGCCGAGCTCAAGAAAGCGGTAGCAGCGGGATTGATTGCAGACTTTGGCGGTGCCCGGGTGTACGTCCTTGGCGCAGGACTTCTGACGGAGGACGCGAAGAAGACGAAAGTTTATCGGGACCCGCTAACCATGGCTGCCTTGAAACAGTTTTGGAGCGAGTACTTTAAGCAATCGAACGCTAACCTGGTGGAGTTTGGCGAACCCGCGTTGCTTGGCGCGGTGGGAACTAACTAAGACGGTCTGGTGACGGAGCGGGAGGCCGCGCACGGGCAGCGTCTTGGGGGTTTGCTGCAGCCTTCCGTTTCGAGCCAACAGCTGCGCCAGCACTGGCGAGGCAGAGATCGGCTGTTTTAGCAATTCTTCGATCCAGACACTCGCTCGATTGTTGTGCTGTGTCCGCCGCCGAACGGCGCTTATGTCCCCTTGCTCTTCCCCGACTTCGCACTAGCTGGCGAGCGCGCTCGCCACCGGCTAGTCGTCTCCTTCCCGGCGACCTCATCCATTGCCACAGCAATCAACTCGACCCGTTGCTCACGCGTAAAACTCGCGTAAGAGACACCATCGATCACGCCATGTTTTTTCAAGAGATGAACCGCAGCCGACCGGTTCGCCTTCTCGAGTTCCAGGTCTTCCTGCGCGCTGAGCAACGCCGCCGTCAAACTCGCGACCGCGGCTTTTTCCTGTGCGACGTCGAATTTCATGAGGTCCATCTTGACGTCGAGATCGGGCCCGTTCGCCGCCGTCCTGAGCTGCAATTGCGTCAGTTCGCGTTTCAAGTCGCCTTCCCGGCGAAGCGCGCGTTCGAGCTTTTGCGCCATGCCGGGGTTTGACCGCCCGTGGCCGCGAAAGAACGTGCTGAAGGTGTTTCCGAGAATTCCCATACCGTCATGACCTCGAGATGATGTGTTCATCGACAAGTGCTGTCCGATGGCCGCAGGTGGGCACTCGCCGTGAGAACAGAGTCTCACCCTTGGTATCTACGGCAACTCGGGACAATTCTTTAGGCAATTTACGGACCGCCTAATTAACGGCATTTTTTACACGTTGTAAGCTTGAGAAAAGACGAAAAAATGCCCGGCAATCAACATGATAGGAGATTGTCGGGCATTTCAATACAGCATTAGGATCGAAGTTTAAACAGCTATCCGTAAGGTGAAACGCGTCGCGCGACTGTTTCAGGCCACCGCTTCGTCGACTTCAGCTTCAACCGTTTCCGTCTCCGAATTCCGGATCAGGTAATCAAACGCGCTAAGCGACGCTTTGGCCCCTTCGCCGACCGCGATCACGATCTGCTTGAACGGCACGGTGGTCACATCGCCGGCCGCGAACACGCCCGGCACCGACGTCGCGCCCCGCGCATCCACCACGATCTCGCCGTGACGTGACAATTCGACGGTGCCCTTAAGCCATTCCGTATTAGGCACCAGCCCGATCTGAACGAAGACGCCTTCCAGCTCGATATGCTTCGTTTCGCCCGAACTCAGATCCTTGTAAGAAAGACCGTTGACCTTCTTGCCGTCGCCGGTGACTTCCGTGGTCTGAGCCTGCGTGACGATGGTCACGTTCTTCAAGCTGCGCAGCTTGCGTTGCAGCACGGCGTCGGCACGCAACTCCGTACCGAATTCGAGCAAGGTCACCGCGCTGACCAGTCCGGCCAGATCGATTGCCGCTTCAACGCCGGAATTGCCGCCGCCGATCACCGCAACACGCTTGCCCTTGAACAGCGGGCCGTCGCAATGCGGGCAATACGCCACGCCGTGATTGCGATATTCCTTCTCGCCCGGCACGTTGATTTCGCGCCAGCGAGCGCCCGTGGCAAGCACGATCGTCTTCGCTTTCAGCACCGCGCCGTTGGCCAGGCGCACTTCGTGAATCTTGCCGGGCACAAGCGCTTCGGCGCGCTGCACGTCCATGATGTCAACGTCATAGCTCTTCACGTGCTGCTCGAGCGCGGTGGCGAACTGCGGTCCTTCGGTCGCTTGCACGGAGACGAAGTTTTCGATGGCGAGCGTATCCAGCACTTGTCCGCCAAAGCGTTCAGCCGCCACGCCGGTCGAGATGCCCTTGCGCGCCGAGTAGATGGCAGCCGCTGCGCCGGCAGGTCCGCCGCCGACGATCAGCACATCGAATACGCCTTTCTTTTCGAGTTCCTTCGCGGCGCGAGCGCCAGCGCTGCTATCGAGCTTCGCGAGAATTTCCTTCACGCCAGTGCGGCCTTGCCCGAACACTTGACCGTTCATGTAGACGGTGGGGACGGCCATGATCTGGCGTTGCTCGACTTCATTCTGGAACAACGCGCCGTCGATGGTGACCTGGCGGATACGCGGATTGATGAGCGCCATCACGTTGAGCGCCTGCACGACTTCCGGGCAGTTCTGGCACGACAGCGAGATATACGTTTCAAACTCATAGTCGCCGTCGAGCGCGCGGATCTGTTCGATCACCGCGTCGTCGAGTTTGACCGGATGACCGCCGGTCTGGAGCAGCGCCAGAACCAGCGACGTGAATTCATGGCCCATCGGGATGCCCGCGAAACGGATACCCGTGGGCTTACCCGGTTCGCCGATGGAAAACGACGGCTTGCGTTGCGCATCGTCGCGCTTTTCGATCACCGCAATGCGGTCCGACAGCGTGGCGATTTCATGCAGCAGGCTTTGCAGCTCGATGGATTTCGGCGAGTTGTCGAGCGAAGCGACGATCTCGATCGGCCGGCTGACCTTTTCCAGATACGCTTTCAACTGAGTCTTGAGGTTGGCTTCCAGCATGGCGATTCGAGTCCGTGTGACGAGGGTTTTTATTAATGCAAGGAATGCGGGGCGAGCGTCACCCGGGCCGCGAGCAGCCCGGGTACATCGCTTTACAACCAGGATTTAATGCAGGATTTACGGCAGCGAGGATTTAAAGCTTAGATCTTGCCAATCAGGTCGAGCGACGGGGTCAGCGTTTCAGCGCCCGGCGTCCACTTCGCGGGGCACACTTCGCCCGGGTGTGCTGCCACGTATTGGGCTGCCTGCACCTTGCGCAGCAGTTCGCCAGCGTCACGGCCAATGCCGTTGTCGTGGATTTCGCACAGCTTGATCTCGCCTTCCGGGTTGATCACGAACGTGCCACGCAGCGCCAGGCCTTCTTCTTCGATCAACACGTCGAAGGCGCGCGAGATGACCAGCGTCGGATCGGCAATCATCGGATACTTGATCTTGCCGATTGTGTCCGACGTGTCGTGCCATGCCTTGTGCGTGAAGTGGGTGTCGGTCGACACGCTGTAGATTTCCACGCCCAGCTTCTTGAATTCTGCGTAACGGTCGGCCAGATCGCCGAGTTCCGTCGGGCAAACGAACGTGAAGTCAGCCGGGTAGAACACCAGGACGGACCATTTGCCCTTCAGGCTTTCGTCGGTCACGGTGGTGAAGTCGCCGTTGTGATAAGCGTTGGCTTTGAACGGTTTGACCTGGCTGTTGATGATCGGCATTGCGTATGTCCTTGTGTTAAGTAGTTAAGTGGTAAGGAGTGAACGAAGTATGAAGGGAGACGCCCAATATGGAAAATCGAATGATTTAATGGGGTCGATGTGGTGAGGCTATCAGGGTTAACGCGGCGGAGTGAGGCGGCTGAACCAGGCGACTCACAAGGGCGCCGCACTAACGGGGCCGCATTTTATCGTTACCTGGAAGCTGCTGCCAGTACTGGAATCGCCGCCAGTGTCAACAACGGCGGGCATGCGCGTTGCACGCATCCCGCTTTAGCTAACTGAATCAACAGGAGGGTGTATGAAAATCGGCATCATTGGCGCGGGGAATATTGGCCGCGTGCTGGCGCTGCGCTGGGTCGAGAAGGGTCATGAGGTCCTGATCGGCAATTCGCGAGGGCCGGATACGCTGGCCGAGGTCGCGGGCGAAACCGGCGCGAAGCCGGCCGAACTCGCCGACGTGGTACGCGGCGCTGCCGTGATCGTGGTCACGATCCCGGAAAAGAAAGTGCTGAATTTGCCGGCAGGCCTGTTCGACGATGTGCCGGAAACCACTGTCGTGATCGATACCGGCAATTATTATCCGCGTGAGCGCGATGGCCGTATCGAAGAGATCGAGTCCGGCATGATGGAAAGCGCATGGGTCGCGCAGCAGATTGGGCGTCCGGTCATCAAGGCTTTCAACAACATCTACGCGGCGCATTTGCGCGATCTCGGCAAGCCTGAGGGCACGCCGGGACGCGTGGCGTTGCCGGTCTCGGGCGATAACGCCGACGCGAAAACCGTCGTGATGCAACTCGTCAACGAGATGGGCTTCGATCCGGTGGATAACGGCGGTATTGACGACTCGTGGCGTCAGCAGCCGGGCACGCCGGTCTACACGAAGGATTTCGACAAAGAGGCCCTGAAGGCCCATTTGCAGAAGGCAGAGCGGGATCGCAAGCCACAATGGAGCGCAACGGACAAGAGTCCCGGCAGCTTCGATCACCCCGCATGAAATCGTACGGCGACAGGCCTTTCAAAGGCCGTCGCCTTGAATCTCGCGTCATCAGTCGAGCGAAATGCCGTCGAAGCGATGACCGCCCAGCGGGCTGATCTCGTATCCTTTGACGTCCTTCGTCATCAACTGGAACGCGTTGGCGTGGGCGATTGGCGTGTACGGAACCTGGTCCTTGAACACAACCTGCGCCTGCTCGTACAGCTTGGTGCGCGTCGGCTGGTCGGTGATCAGCCGCGCTTTCCCGAGCAGATCGTCGAATTGCTTGTTGCACCACTTCGCCACGTTGCTGCCATGCACCGCGTCGCAGCCGAGCGTCGTGCCGAGCCAGTTGTCCGGGTCGCCGTTATCGCCCATCCAGCCGTAGAGGATGGCGTCGTGCTCGCCGCCTTCTTTCGCGCGCTTGTTATATTCGGCCCATTCGTAGGTCACGATGTTCGCTTTCACGCCAATCTTCGCCCAGTCCGATTGAATCAATTGCGCCATCAGGCGAGCGTTCGGGTTGTAACCGCGCTGCACGGGCATGGCCCATAACGTGATCGAAAAGCCGTTCGGAAAGCCCGCTTGCTTCAGCAGTTCACGGGCCTTCGCAGGATCATAAGGCGCATCTTTCAACGCCTTGTTATACGACCATTGCGACGGCGGCATTGGATTCGAGGCCACGGTCGCAGCGCCTTCGTAGACGCTCTTCAAGATGGCCGGCTTGTCGACGGCCATGTCCAGCGCGCGACGCACCAGGACGTTATCAAGCGGCTTGTGGGTGGTGTTATAGCCGACATAAGCCACGTTGAAACCTACGCCCGAGAGCACCGCGAGGCTAGGGTTACTGCGGGCGGTCTGGATGTCGGCGGGGCGCGGGAAGGCCGTCATCTGGCATTCGCCGCTTGCGAGTTTCTGCATGCGCACGGCGGCGTCCGGTGTGATCGCGAACACCAGTTTCGCGACATGCACGTCCTTCTTGTTCCAGAAGTCCGGATTCGCGTCGTAGCGGATGGTCGCGTCTTTCTGATAGTCGCGGAATACGAATGGCCCCGTGCCCACGGGCTTCTGGTTCAAGTCCTCGGTCTTGCCTGCCTTCAGCAACTGATCGGCGTATTGCGCCGACACAATGGAGGCGAATTCCATTGCTATGTTGCGCACGAACACCACGTCCGATGTGTGCAGCGTGAAGCGCACTGTGTAGTCGTCGAGTTTTTCAACCGATGCAATGTTCTTGTCGTAACCGAGATCGCTGAGATACGGGAAGCTCACCGGATGCGCTTTCTGGAACGCATTGTCCGGGTCGATCATGCGTTTGAACGTGAAGACGACGTCGTCTGCGTCGAAGTCTCGCGTGGGCTTGAACCAGGGCGTGGTCTGGAACTTGACGCCGTGCCGGAGATGAAACGTGAAGGTCTTCGCATCGGGTGACTCGTCCCATGATGTGGCCAGACCGGGCACCAGATCGAGCGAACCGCGCTGGAATTCGACCAGGGTGTCGTAGACTGCGTGCGCGCCCGCGTCGAAGTCCGTGCTGGTGGTGTACTGCGCGGAATCGAAGCCCGCCGGACTGCCCTCCGAACAGAACACCAGGGTCTTGCCCGCCGCGTGGGCGGTGCCGGCGAGCGCGCCAAAAGCGCAAAAAGCGGCAAGTGTGCAAACCGCGGTGCGGGCCAGCGCGCGGCCTTGCGCGACGAACGAGTCGAGTGTCAGGCTGTGATGGGGCATGTAAGGTCGGTGAAGGTTAAGAGGCGCACAACGGGCGTATCTAAGTAATCATGTACTTTACCAATCACGGAATTTTTGACGAAGCGATACGTTCTTCTTTAGATATGTCGAAATCAGTTGTCTGGACTTGGGGTGGTTTCATGCAGCGTGTCAGGCGGCCATGGATCCTTCCGGCCTGCGGGCTGCAAATATTTCCCGGGCGTTTTAACATGTCGGACCGGGCGCTCCCGCTTCTTTCCTGCTTCTTTCCTGCTTCTTGCTAAAGTTGCCGAAATACCGGCATGCGGTCCACGCCCTCCTATGCAGTACAAGAGAACATGAAAAACGTTTCTGATTCACCGGCAGCCACTGCCGTAGCAGCCCACGAAGAATGCGTCGAACTCGTGGCGAAGGCCACGATTCCCACGCGTTACGGCGTGTTTGAGTCGCATGTGTATCGCGTGAAGAGCACGGGCGCCGAGCATTTGACGCTTGTCATGGGCGATGTCAGCGCCGGCGAATCCGTGCTGTGCCGGCTGCATTCCGAGTGTGTCACGGGCGATGTATTCGGCTCGTATCGCTGTGATTGCGGTGAGCAACTGGATCTCGCGATGCGTTATATCGCGGCTGAAAATCGCGGTATCTTGTTGTATCTGCGGGGTCACGAAGGGCGCGGCATCGGGCTGGCGAACAAGATCCGCGCGTATGCGCTGCAAGAGCAGGGGTACGACACGGTCGACGCCAACCTGCATCTGGGTTTGCCCGACGACGCGCGGGAATACGACTCGGCCGCCGCTATTCTGCGTGCGCTCGGCGTGCAGTCGGTGCGTTTGATGAGCAACAATCCGTCGAAGTTCGACACGCTGCTCAAGCACGATATCCCGGTTTGCGAACGGGTCGCGCTGGCCATTCCCGTGCGTGAGGAAAACGAGCGTTACATCAAGACGAAGCAGGTCCGCTTCGGTCACTACTTTGACGAAAACGAATAGCTGACTGCGCGGGCATACCTGGTCCGCAGTCTCAGGTTGCGTCGTGGAAAATGACGCCAACCGTATGCCGGTGCCCCGATCTCAGCCGGCTCACACCATGCCTGAGATTCACTCGGTACGCTCCGCGCGTCCCGTTCACCGGCCGGTTGTGCACGGCAAAAATCACGGCGTCCCCTTGTGCCAGCGGCACGACTTCGGCCCGCGACTGCATGCGCGGCCGCTGTTCGGTCATCACAAACTCTCCGCCTGTAAAGTCACGTCCCGGTACCGACAGCAAGATGGCAAGCTGAAGTGGAAACACGTGCTCGCCGTACAGGTCCTGATGCAGGCAGTTGTAGTCGCCTTGCGCGTACTGCAGGATCAGCGGTGTGGGGCGAAGCTGTCCAGCCGCATGGCATCGATCGATAAAAGCGGCGTGGTCCGGCGGATACCGGGTGTCGATACGCATGATCTCGTTCCATCGATTAGCAATGGGGACAAGATGCGGATAGACCACGTCGCGCAAGGTGCCAATCACTTCAGGCAGCGGATAAGCGTAGTACTTGTACTCGCCGCGCCCGAAACCGTGGCGTGCCATGACTACGCGGCTTCTGTACAACTCGTCGCGCGCATAAAGCGCTTTCAATGCGTCACATTCTGGAGGCGTGAGCAGGCGCTCGACCGTTGCGCAGCCGAATCCATCCAGTTCCTCTTGCACCGCATGCCAATTGACGGCGTTTATGCGGGCTTCGATATTCGTCGCCAAGGCATCCATTATCAGTTTCTCCACGCAGTTTCGATGACCTGCAGTGTCCGCTGCACGGCGTTTTAAAACACCCCGGATGTTGCGGTCATATTGGCGTTCCGCATAATCATCTGATAAATATATCGAAGGCAAAAAGTAATAATTGCCAGTGCGGGTTCCTTGACGGTGGTTTTCGGGTGATACGCGGGGCGTACTTGGGGAAACATGAAGCCCCGTTTCGCAGGCTAGTGCTCGACTGGCGGTGATTGCACCGCAGTGGAATCGCGCGATGCCGCGTCGCGCAGGCGGATGATCGTCTGCCGCGAGGTGCTGAGCACCCGTGCGATTGCCGTCACGGTGCTGCCTGCGGCAAGCGCCTTCAGCGCTTGTTGCCGCTGTGAGTCGGACAACGAGGCGGGACGTCCCTGATGCGTGCCGTCCTTCTTGGCAATCGCGGCTGCGTCGAGCGCGCGGGCGCGTTTGGCATCGCGCTCCAGTTCGGCGGCAAGCTGGAGGATGCGGATAGGTGAACCGTCGCCGCTCGCGCAAAGATCGGTCTTGCCCGCGTCTACGCAGAAGACCTGCGCTCCTTTGCCGGCGAGCACGGTCAGGGTGGACACGGCGTCGCTGATGCTGCTTCCCAGGTAACCGAGGCGCGCGACTACCAGCGTGTCGCCCGGCTTGATACGGCGGATGGCCCGCTGTAGCGCGATCCGGGACGCGGCGTTCACGGCATGGCTGCAGTGATCGACCAGCACGCAGCCCATGTCGACCAGGAAGCCTGCCGCGTCGATCTGGAACAGGTCGTTGTCGCGGCTGTCCTGATTGCCTGCAGTATTGATGTACACGATGAGGGTCACGAGGCGCGCTCCGATATTGCCTTGCACGGTCCGCCAGTAGCGCCGCAGAGGCGGCTGCGGCTTGGTCCATGTTAGCAAACTGGCGGACGATGCGCGTCGTGCGATCTGCGTGGGACGAACGAACGCAACGCACTCAATAAATAACGTGCCCGCGTGCCCCGAAGAAATGCCGCGTGAATATAATGAGCGCCGCCTGTGTCCCCTTAGATAAGAACCGGATAATCCGATTTCCCGGCGCAGCGCGCGCGTGCTGCGTGCCGCTTCGCCCGGGTGCCGGAAAGCGCGTTCGTTCGAACGCGTAGTGGTATCTTTAATCCGTCAAAGCACCCCGAACCGAGGCCACTCGAGTGAGCGAAACTACAACATCAACGGTGCCCCCAGCAAGTGAGGACGGGCCCGCGGCGCACGTATCGAGTTCGCTGGATTTCCCTGTGGTCGGGATCGGCGCTTCCGCAGGTGGCGTCCAGGCGCTGCTGCGCTTCTTCGAGAACGCGCCGTCCGATATGGGCATGGCATTTGTCGTGGTCCTGCATTTGTCGGCGAAGCATGTCAGCAGCGCGGACAAGGTGCTGCAGAACGTGACCCGCATGCGCGTGTTGCAAGTCAGCGGCCCGACACAGATAGAAGCAAACCACGTGTACGTCATTGCGCCGGGCAAGAGCCTGACGATGGCGGATGGTGTCCTGAATGCACGCAACGCCGAGCCCACGGCGGGCCGGCCGGTCACTATCGACCGGTTTTTCCGGAGCCTGGCGGACGCCCACGGCCAGCGCGCGATGTGCATCGTGATGTCCGGCACGGGTAGCGACGGCGCGGTCGGTATTGCCAACGTGAAGGAAAAGGGCGGCGTGACGCTCGCGCAGGAACCGAACGACGCCGAATACGCGGAGATGCCGCAGAACGCCATCCTGACAGACCAGGTCGACCTGGTGCTGCCCGTGGTGGAAATGCCGCAGCGGCTGCTCGACATATGGAACAACGCCAAGCGCATTGCCTTGCCCGAGCTGGAACCGGCAGCACCGGGTCTGGACGATCGGGCCGACCGCCGGAGTGAGGCCGAACTTGCGTTGCAGGCCATTCTGTCGACGTTGCGTGCCCGCACCGGGCACGACTTCCGTTTCTACAAGCGGGCGACCATGCTGCGCCGCATCGAGCGGCGCCTTCAAGTCAACGGCGTGCCGGACCTCATTGCCTACCGCGACCTGTTGCGGGATAACTCGCGCGAAACCGCGGCCTTGCTCAAGGACATGCTGATTGGCGTGACCAGTTTTTTCCGCGATAGAGAAGCGTTCGAATCGCTCGAACGCGGCGTGCTGCCGGCCTTGTTCCATAACAAGGCCGGCGGCGACCAGGTTCGCGCGTGGGTCGCGGGATGCTCGTCGGGCGAGGAAGCGTATTCGCTTGCCATGCTCCTGTGCGAGCAGCGCGAGGCGTTGCATTCCTCAGCCAATATCCAGGTGTTCGCCACCGACATCGACGAAAGCGCGGTTGCGCGTGCGCGGGCCGGACTGTACCCCGAGTCGATCATGACCGACGTTCGCCCCTCTGCGCTGCGGCAATTTTTTGTCAAGGTCGACTCGCGCTACGAGGTGGTGAAAAACGTGCGCGAGAAGATCTTGTTCGCCATCCACAACGTGCTGCGCGATCCGCCGTTCTCGCGGCTTGACCTGGTTTCCTGCCGCAATCTCCTGATCTATCTCGACCGCGGCGTGCAGAACCAGGTGCTGGAGATGTTTCACTACGCGTTGTACCCCAACGGGTACCTGTTCCTCGGCAGTTCGGAGTCGGCGGACTCGGTCGAAGAGCTGTTCAGCGTGGTCGACAAGAAGAACCGGATCTACCGGGCGAAAGCGGCGAAGCTGCCGAACCGCCCGTCGCTGGCGTCTCCTTCGCTGCTGATGCAAGGGCGTTATACGCACGACGAAGAGGCGGGATCCGCGCTGCTCCCGGGGCGCCGCAATTTCTCGTTCAGTGCGTTACACCAGCGTGTGCTCGAGCAATACGCGCCCCCCAGCGTGATCGTCAACCGCGATTCGAAGATTGTGCATATGTCGGACAACGCGGGACGTTTCCTGCGGTATGTCGGCGGCGAACCTTCGAGCAACATGATTGCCGTCGTGCTGCCCGAACTGCGGCTCGACCTGCGTACCGCGCTGTTCCAGGCCACGCAGACGGGCAATAGCGTGGAGGCCCGGCGCGTCAAGCTGCAGCGCGACGGTCATCCTTCGTACGTCAACATGACCGTGCGCCCCTTCCACGACGCCGCCGCCGACGCCGACTTCCTTCTCGTGCTGTTCGACGAGGTGCAGGAAGCGATGACGGAAAGCAAGTCGGCCGTGGAGCGTCAGACGAGTAATGACACCGTGATGCAGCAGCTCGAACAAGAGCTGCATTCGAGCAAGGAACAACTTCAGACCACGATCGAGCAGTACGAGACGTCGACGGAAGAGCTCAAGGCGTCCAATGAAGAATTGCAGGCGATCAACGAAGAGTTGAGATCGGCGACGGAGGAACTCGAAACCAGCAAGGAAGAGTTGCAGTCGGTGAACGAGGAACTCATCACCGTCAACGCGGAACTGCAGGCGAAGATAGAGGAGACTGGCAAGGCCAATGACGACCTGCAGAACCTGATTACCTCGACCGATATTGCCACCATCTTCGTCGATCGCGCAATGTGCATCAAACGCTACACGCCGAGCGCGGCCCTGGTGTTCAACCTGATCGGCGCGGATGTCGGGCGTTCGTTATTCGACATCACGCACCGGCTGGTTTATCCCGAGCTGGCCGACGACGTGAGTGCCACGTTCCAGTCGTTGCGACAGACCGAGCGCGAGGTCGCTACCTCCGACGGCCGCTGGTTCTTCGCGCGTGTGCTGCCGTACAGGACGGCGGACGACCGGATTGACGGCGCGGTGCTCAGTCTTGTTGAAACCACGGCGCGCCGCCGCGCAGAGGCGAACGTGAGGGCGGGCGAGGAGCGCTTGAGACTCGCTGCGCAGACAACGAACGACTTCGCGATCATCGTGCAGGACCCCGAGGGCCGTATTGCTAGCTGGAACGCCGGCGCTGAGCGGGTCTTCGGTTATACGGCAGAGGAGGCGGTCGGGCAGAACATCGACGTGATCTTTACTGCGGAGGATCAGGGCGCGCACGTGGCGGCGCACGAACGCGAGGTCGCGCAACGCGACGGCCGTGCCGACGACGATCGCTGGCACGTCGCAAAGGGCGGCCGCAAGGTGTATTGCAGCGGCGTGGTGACGCCGTTATCCGATCCGAAATTCACGGGCTACGCGAAAATTCTGAGGGATCTGACGGACCGCAAGACACACGAAGATGCGCGACAGTTACAGCTCGTGGAAGAACGTGCTGTGCGGGCGCAGGCGGAGGCGGCGAACCGGCTCAAGGACGATTTCCTGGCCGTGCTGTCGCACGAATTGAAGCACCCGCTCAACCTGATTCACGTTAAGGCGGAGATGTTGCCGCGCATCCCCGAGGCGCGTGGCGTACCGGCTATCCAGCTTGCGGCGGATGCGATCCAGCGGGCCGTGCTCGGTCAGGCGAAGATCATTGACGACTTGCTGGACCTGTCACGCGTGCGCACCGGCAGATTGGCGTTGAACCTGGCGATGGGCGATGTCGCCGCCATGCTGCGGACCATCGCCGATGCCATCGAGGCGGATGCTGCATCAAGGGGGATTGCGCTGTCGTTCGAGGGTCTGGAGGAACCGGTGTGGACCAAGGTGGACCCCGTACGCTTCGACCAGATCGTGTGGAACCTGCTGAGCAACGCACTGAAGTTTACGCCGCGGGGCGGCGCGGTTTCCGTTCGCCTCACGTGCGAGGAGGATGAGTTGCGTATCGATGTCACTGACACTGGGCAGGGGATTGAAGCGCCGCTGTTGCCGCATATCTTCGAGATGTTCTCACAGGGCAGCGAAGCCCGTCGCAAGACCGGCGGCATGGGTATTGGCCTCGCGCTGGTCAAGCAACTCGTGGAGATGCATGCGGGAAGCGTGCTTGCGCATTCGGACGGGGCAGGGTGCGGCACGCGGATGAGCGTGTGGCTGCCGCTGGTTGAGGGCCATTCTGTGGGGACGCATGTTGCGGATGAGCGCAACGGGTCGCTTGCTGGCGTGCGGATGCTGGTCGTCGACGACGACTCCGAAACCGCGAGCGCATTCGCCGCTTTGCTGGAACTCGAAGGCGCGTTGGTCGCCACTGCTCACGACGGCGAGGACGCGCTGGCGTTGCTCGAACGCAATCACGTGGACCTGCTGGTCTGCGACATCGGTATGCCCGGCATGGACGGCTACGAGCTGATGGGCCGGGTACGGGCGAATCCGCGCCTGGCCCAGTTGCCCGCCATTGCGCTGACAGGCTACGCGGTGGGCGCCGACGACCAGCGCGCACGCGCGTCGGGATTTGACCTGACGCTGACCAAGCCGGTTTCTCTCGACGCGCTGATTGCCGCCGCCGAGCAGGTGTTCTTCTGGCGCGGCGCACATGGCGCCGGCTCGCATGAGCATGGCTAGTGGATGATCACCTGACAGCGTGAATCGACGTACCTGACGGGTGCGTTCAGCCGCCCGTCAGGCCAAGCAACGTGCGGCAATGACGCGCAATCTGCCGCTCTTCCTGCGTCTCGATCACATCAAACTGAACATCGAGAAATTCGAGTCCATCGCAAATGCGTTCACGCACGGCCGCGGCGTGCTCGCCAATCCCGCCAGTGAACACCACGCGGTCGAGACCGCCCATTAACGCGGCATACGCGCCGATGGTCTTTCGTACAGCAGTACAGAAGATATCGATGGCAAGTTCCGCATCCGCGTCGCTGCGTTGCAGAAGGGCTTGCATGTCATCGTTCGAATCGGACAGGCCCTTGAGGCCGCTTTCATGATTGATCAGGTGTTCGAGCGCGTCGGCGTCCAGAGAACCGGTGCGCATCAGATACACCAGCACGCCCGGGTCGAGGTCGCCCGTGCGTGTTGCCATGGGAATACCGCCGGTCGGCGTGAGACCCATGCTTGTATCGATTGAACGGCCATCACGGATCGCGCACAGGCTTGCGCCGCTGCCGAGATGCGCGACCACAAGGCGTGCCGGCAGGTCGTTGCCCAGCGATGCGACGATTGACTCATACGAGAGGCCGTGGAAGCCGTATCGAACCACCCCTTCGCCAGCGTAGTGTTTCGGCAGCGCGAGGTGGGTGGCACGCGCGGGCATGGTCCGGTGGAACGCGGTGTCGAGGCAGGCGAAATGCGGCACGTCGTTGAAAATCTGCTGCGCCAGATCCAGCAGTTCTAGCGCCTGAGGCAAATGCAGCGGCGCGAATTGCACCGCATCGCGCAAGGTCTGTTTCACCTCGGGCGTGATCAGCGCATGGTCGGTCAGGTGCGGACCGCCATGCACTACCCGATGCCCCACTGCAGCCAGCGGCTGGTCGAGATGCGCATGCAGCGCGTCGGCCACGCGCTGCAACGCGTCGTGCTGCGACTCCATCACGTGGTTTTGCGTGACATCGATCGCACCATCCGATGAACGCATGGTCAGCGAGCCGTCATCGCGGCCGATGCCCTTCGCGCTGCCGGTCAGCCACGGCGTTTCGTCGCCGGTGTCCGCGGCGGTGCCCGACGCGGTGCCGGGCGTTTTGCCGGGCATATACACGCCAAATTTAAGCGACGATGAACCGCTGTTCAGCACCAGGATTCCGAGGGTCATGGGGTCAGCCTTTCCAAACCCAGTTACGGATTTCATCGCGGTCAATGCCTTCCGCGTGGGCGTAAGTAATGCTCGCGTTGATCTGGTCCTTGAGCCAGTTCTTCGTGTGAGCACCGGTATCGCGAAGTCGAGGCACACGATCGATCACATCGATACACAGCGAAAAGCGATCGACCTGATTGATGATTGCCAACTCGAACGGCGTATTGATGTTGCCGCGCTCACGATACCCATGCACATGCATGTTCTCGTGATTCGTGCGGTTATACGTGAGCTTGTGAACGAGCGACGGATACGAGTGGAAGTTGAAGATGACCGGCTTCTCGCGCGAGAAAATGGAATCGAAATCGCGACCGGACAGACCGTGCGGATGATCGGTGTCGGGCATCAGCCGGAACAGGTCCACCACGTTGACGAAGCGGATCTTGAGGTCGGGAAAATGCTCCTTCAGGATCTCGACGGCGGCGAGCGATTCCATGGTGGCGATATCGCCGGCACAGGCCATCACCACGTCTGGTTCGCTGTTCTGGTCCGTCGATGCCCAGTCCCAGATGCCAATACCCTTGGTGCAATGAGCAAGCGCGGCTTCCATGTCGAGGTACTGCAAGTGCGGCTGCTTGTCCGCGACGATCACGTTGATGTAGTCGCGTGATCGCAGGCAATGATCCATCACGCTCAGCAGGCAGTTCGCATCGGGCGGCAGGTAGATGCGCACGACTTCGGGGCTCTTATTCGTGACAACGTCCAGGAAACCCGGGTCCTGATGGGTGAAGCCATTGTGATCCTGACGCCATACCAGCGAGGTAATCAACAAGTTCACCGAAGGCACCGGCGCACGCCAGTCGAGTTCGCTCTTCGCCTTTTCCAGCCACTTGGCGTGCTGGTTGAACATGGAGTCAATCACATGCACGAACGCTTCGTAGGTCGCGAACAACCCGTGCCGGCCCGTGAGCACATAGCCTTCGAACCAGCCTTCCAGCGTGTGCTCGCTGAGCATTTCCATCACGCGGCCATCAGTCGATAACGCGCCACCGTCGCTGTCTTCCGGCTTGATCTCGGCGATCCAGCGTTTGCCCGACGCTTCATACACGCCATCGAGTTTGTTGCTGGCGGTTTCATCGGGGCCGAACAGCTTGAAGGTGCTCATGTTGCGCTTGATCACGTCGCGCAGCCAGATAGCAAGCACGGCCGTGGGCGACTGGTACGTGCCGGCGGGATCATCCACGCCGAACGCGTAGTCGCGGATGTCGGGCAGGTCCAGCGAGCGCCTGAGCCGGCCGCCGTTCGCATGCGGATTGGCGCTGATGCGGCGGTCGCCCTTCGGCGCCATCGCACGAAGTTCTTCAATCAGCGTGCCGTTCTCGTCGAAGAGTTCTTCGGGTTTGTAGCTGCGCATCCACGCTTCCACAATCTTCAAGCTCTTCGAGTTGGTCACCGGATCGAGCACCGGCACCTGGTGCGCGCGCCAGAAATCCTCGACCTTGTGGCCGTCGACTTCCTTCGGACCGGTCCAGCCTTTAGGCGAGCGCAAGACGATCATCGGCCAGCGCGGACGCGTGGTGTCACCGGTCGAACGCGCATGAGCCTGGATCGCGCGAATCTCCCCGATGCAGGTCTCCAGCGTCTCTGCCATCAGTTGATGCATGACGGCGGGATCATGGCCCGAGACGAAGTGCGGTTTGTATCCGTAACCCGTCATCAGCGCTTCGAGTTCTTCTTGCGGGATGCGCGCGAGGATGGTCGGGTTCGCGATCTTGTAGCCGTTCAAGTGCAGGATGGGCAGCACCGCGCCATCCACCACCGGGTTCAGGAACTTGTTCGAATGCCACGAGGTGGCTAGCGGGCCGGTCTCGGCCTCGCCGTCACCCACCATGACCGCCACGATCAGGTCGGGGTTATCGAATGCCGCCCCGAAACCGTGCGAGAGGCTGTAACCCAGCTCGCCGCCTTCGTGTATTGAGCCCGGCGTTTCAGGCGTGCAATGCGAACCGATGCCCCCTGGCGACGAGAAAGCGCGGAACAGGCGCAGCATGCCGGTTTCATCGGCGCTGCGATCCGGATAGATCTCGGAGTAATAACCCTCCAGGTACGAGTTCGACAGCGTTGCAGGTGCCCCATGCCCTGGACCCGAGACATACATGACGTTCAGGTCGTCCTTCATGATCAGGCGGTTCAGGTGCACCCAGGTGAACGACTGACCGGGGTCCGAACCCCAATGTCCGAGCAAGCGCTGCTTGATGTGCGCCGCCTTGAGCGGTTCGCGCAGGAGCGGGTTGGCGCGTAAATAGATCATGCCTACCGACAGATAATTGCAGGCGCGCCAGTAGGCGTCGATCTTGCGCAATTCGTCGGGGGAAAGGGGGAGGGAGCGGGGAGTTGCCTGTGTGTCCATATCGTGTCCGTTGTATCCGTTGGTTGGAGGGCGGTGTCACTCGGTCCGGCGCGTCACTCTTGCGGGTTGCTCTTGCTAAGGCATTAGGGGCGCTAAGGCATTCTGTATTGTGCCGCGTGCAGCAGATTCCCGGTCAGTCACAACCATGACATGGATCAAAGGCAATGCTATGACTGGCGGTTTTTACGCGGGGACGTTGCATGCACGAGCGGGTTGAAGCCGGTAGGCGAGGCTGTCTTGCGCGCGGTCTTCGCCGCTCTTTTACCGCTACGCCCGCCGGATAACTGGTCGATCAGATCAGTATCAGGTTCGTCTTCGGGCGGTTCACCAGGCTCACCGGATTCATCGTGCTCTTCAGCACTGACGCCACCAATATGCGCGATCACCGCGAAGAATTCCTTCGATGCATTGCGTAAGGTCCGACCCGGCATCATGGTCATGGCGACGACTTCGTGCAGCGACTTTTCGTCGATAGTACGAAGCCGGGGCGGGGTGTTCCAGTCGATCGCGCTGCCGGCAAAACCGGCTATGACGCGTTGTAGCACCGCAGGGGAAAGCACGCCGCCGTCGTAGAGACCGATCAGCGTGGCTTCGGCGGCGGCGAACAACCCGTTAGCCGGGGCGGCACGTTTTGCCATCAGTTTCGCGGGGGAGTCAACGACGGCTTTGCGTGCCGGGCGCAGCTTCATCGCCGGGATTTAAAGCGGTGTTGTCGGACATGGCGCCTCCTTTAGTGACCGGCAATACGTGTCGCTTGGGCGTGCCTGAAGCTTGCGCGCCTGAAGCTCAGTTGGAGTGCGGTAGCAAGGCGCATTCCACTGATGCTTTCAGCCAGCAATCACGGCTTGCGGCCGAACGCTTCGCGCAGGCGCTTCTTGGCGTTATCCAGGGTGGTCCGACGCGATTTCGGCAGGTTTCGTCCGGCGCGATTGATGTAGAAATTCAGCATCGACATGGCGGACTGGAATGGCGTGCCTTTGCGCCGGTTGCTGCGCGTGGACGATTTCTTCAGCGAATCGGCAATCTCCTGCGCGCTGCCCTCCTTGAAAATCTCATGCTCGATGTCCATTGCATCGCTCGTTTCGATCACGTGATGCGACCAGCGTTTGGGGTTCGAACGGCTCGAATGCTGCTTCGGTTTTGGTTTTGCTCGCGCGTGTTTCTGACGTGTGGTCTTGCGCTTGCCGTTACTGCTCCTGTTGCTCTTCGATGCGATCGCCATGGCATCCCTCCCAGTTATTTAGCGTGTTTCTCAATCAATCGATGGGCATGTTTAAAAGCCTCTACGATCGCGCTATACGCACGCTCGCGCGTCTCGGCATCGGGCGATCGAAGCGCATACGATGGATGAAAGGTCGCGATGACCAGACGCCCGTCGTGTTCGATCGCATCGCCCATTGAAGCCTGCAATTTCACGGTTGATTTTTGCAGCACGGACTTCAACGCGGTCGCACCCAATGCAACAACAACCTTGGGATCGTGTTCCGCCAGTTCCCGTTCGATCCAGTAGTGACACGCGTCCACTTCGCGTTGCGCGGGTGTCTTGTGCAGGCGTCGCTTGCCACGCGGTTCCCACTTGAAATGCTTGACCGCGTTCGTTACATACACCTGGTTGCGGTCCACGCCGGCTTCATCGAGCGCGCTATCCAGCAACGCCCCTGCGGGACCGACAAACGGCTTGCCCTGCAGGTCTTCCTGATCGCCGGGTTGTTCGCCGACAAGCATCAGCAGCGCATGCTGTGGACCCGCACCCGGAACAGCTTGCGTAGCCGCCTCCCACAATAGACAGCGGCGGCATTGTTCGAGGCGCTCCGGTTGCTGGTCGGGGCGAATGCCTATGGGCCGAGTCGCCATGACTGCATCAACGGGCAGCGGCGCTGCGCGCTTGCGCTAGCGTCAGGGTGGCACGCATGGCTTCCGCCAGCCGTGCGGCAGGGGCTTCGCGGTCGCATGCTATGGCCGCTGCAACGTGACCATCCTTCATCAGATAGGCGATGAACGCTTGAGCATCGAGATCACCGTCGATCATCACTTCGTCATGCTCGCTTGCATGGCCGAGATATTCGAGGCGCTTGCCGAAGTGATAGGTCCAGAAATACGGCACGCCCGTGTAATGCTCGTCGCAGCCGGCCATGTTGAGCGCGGCGACACGCGCGTGTTGTTGGGCGACGCGCCAGTGTTCTATGCGGAGCGTTTTGTCCGAGCGCGGCAGGGGGAATTGCGCGATGTCTCCTGCGGCGTAAAGACCGGGTGCAGCGCGCATCGATGAATCCACGGGAATGCCCCCGTCATCTGCCAGCTCGATGCCGTGCAGGAAGCCGGTAGCAGGGCGCACGCCGGTGCCAACGATCACCACGTCTACCGACAATTTTTCGCCGCTATCGAGTTCCACTGCGCTCACGATGTCGTTGCCCAAGAACGCTTTGACTTTGGACTGCATGCGAAAGACCACGCCGTTTTTCTCGTGCAGGCGTTGAAACATCTGGCCGAGTTCATCGCCGAATTGCGAGCCAAGCGGCACCCTTCCCGGCGCGACAACGGTAACGTCCACCCCCCGTTTTCTCAGGGACGAAGCCACTTCCAGCCCGATGAAACTTGCTCCCACGATCAGCGCTTTCCTCGCGCCTTCGAGCGACGCAAGAATCATCTCTGCATCGTCTCGCGACCGCAGCATGAAAATTCCGCGCAGGGTTGAACCAGGCACCTCCATCGGCTTGGGGATGCCCCCTGTGCAGATCAACGCGGCCTCGTAATTCAAGGTGAGCTTGTTAGATAGGTCGATTTGCTTCGTGCCGGCGTCGAGTTTCTCGACGGTCGCTTCAATGCGTTCGATGCGCTGTGTCGAAAGGAAATCGTCGGGCAAAAGCGGGGGAATTTTCTCGGGCGGCATGTCGCCGGCAAGCACGAACTTGCTGAGCGCCGTGCGATCGTAGGGCATGCCGTGCTCGGGTCCGATCAGCACGAGACGGCCATCGAAGCCGGCTTCACGCAGCGTGGCGCAGGCAGCCGCACCCGCCGCGCCCGCACCAATCACAACCATCGTGCGTGTGTCTGCGCTCGGCGTGCGAGCGGGCTCGGTTTGCGCCTGAGGTGAAACCAGCACGTTGCCGTTTTCAATTACTACCGGATAGCGTTTCAAACCGGCCAGTGGTGGCGGCTCGATCAGGCTGCCGTCGGCGAGGGCAAACGTGCCTTTGTGCCATGGACAAACAATGCGTCCATTACATATTGCACCCTGCTCGAGCGGCGCGCCGGCATGGGGGCAATCGGCTGAAAACGCGTGGACCCGGTCGCGTTGCCGGACTAACAGGATTGGGGTGTCGGCAATGCTTACTCGCGTGCCACGATCCTCTCGAAGATCGTCGAATTTCGCTGCTTGCTGCATGGAACCGGGCATGTCGCACTCCCGTCAGTCGTTCTTCAGCCTTCAGCAAAAAGCGGGCCGTCGAGCGTGGACATTGGGCGATGCGTGAATGCCGTTTTGCTTTCTTTTTACAGCGGACGAAACATTGAAGCGCCGCTCACGCCGCGATCCGGCCCAGCGATGCCGACCCGCCGCGTATGGATTGAAGAATGAGCGCCGCGAGCTGCTGCACCGGCGGCGTGGGCGTGGCCGACGCGCGCACGAGCGACAGCGGCAGCGACGGCAGCGCGGGCAATCCCAGATCCTTGCCGTCGAATGCGCTGACGGAAGCGGGCAGGCCATAACGCGTGCGCACGGTAAGTCCAAGGCCCGCCGCCGCGGCGGCCCACAGGCCGGAGAGGCTCGGACTCGTGAACGCCACCCTCCAACGGATATTCGCGCGATCGAGCGCGTCGGTGGCCGCGCTGAAAAACAGGCAAGCCCGATCGAAGGCGACCAGCGGCAGAGGTTCTGATGAATCGGGATTCCACGGCAAGGTTGATGAACCGATCCAGCACATGGCAGGCTCGGCGATCATCTCGTGCCGGGGGCTGCCTGGAAGTTCATGGCCTGACAAGACGGCGTCGTCCCAGATCAATGCCAGGTCGAGGTCGTTCGAATCGATCCGGCTGAGCAGATCCATGTTGCGCGCAACCCGCGCCTCGATCCGCACTTTCGGATGCGCACGCGAGAACCGGCCCAGGACGTCGGGCAACATGACTTCGCCGAAATCCTCTTGCAGCCCGAGCCTGATCCAGCCTTCAAGGTCCGGGCCGCGCACGGCGACAGCGGCTTCGTCGTTGAGATCGACCAGCCTGCGCGCGAATCGCAGCATGGTTTCGCCCGCCTCGGTCAGCGCCAGGTTGCGCCCCGCTTTCTTGAACAGCGGCGCGCCCGACTGCTCCTCCAGTTTCTTGATCTGCGCGCTGACAGCCGAGGTCGAGCGCCCGACGCGGTCCGCCGCCTTTGCGAAGCTTCCCAGCTCCATGCCGACGACGAAGGTCCGCAGCGAAGCGACATCGAAATTGGTCTGCGACATGATTTATCGTCCCGTTTTATCGAATCGTTGATTCAATATTAATTGATATTCAGGATGATGATAAACCACGACACTGAGTCCATCGAAAGCATTTCAGAGAGAAAAGCATGGAAACTCAATGTGTAATCCCCTTGCCGGTAACGGCGCACCGAGATTTGGGCGCGTCGCACCGATGGAAAGTGCTGGGCGTTGGCGTGGCCGCGAACGTCAGCTTTTCCGCTGCCGCCGCGGGCATTCCCACGACCGCCGTCTGGCTGCGCGCGGACTATCACCTCGGCAACGCAGCGCTCGGGCTGGCGCTTGGGGCCATGGGGCTGGGTGTTGCGCTCACGGAGTTGCCGTGGGGTGTCGCGACCGATCGCTGGGGAGACCGGCCCATCTTGCTGACCGGGTTGGCCGCGACCGCTGCCGCGTTGCTATCCATGATGCTGTTCGTCGTGCCGTCGCATGCGGCTGTTCCGAGCTTGCTATGGCTGGTGATATCGATGTGCCTGGTCGGCCTGGTCGGCGGGAGCGTGAACGGATCGAGCGGGCGTGCGGTCATGCGTTGGTTCCAGGAAGGCGAGCGCGGTCTGGCCATGAGCATTCGTCAGACTGCCGTACCGCTTGGCGGCGGGTTGGGCGCGTTGATCCTGCCCTGGCTCGCTTCCACAGGCGGATTCCGCCCGGTCTACGGGGTGCTGGCGGCCATGTGCGCCGTCTCAGGCGTGCTCGCTTGGCTTTGGCTGCATGAGCCGCCGGAGGCGCCTGTCGCAGCGCATGGTGGTTCGAACGCGAGTTCGACTAAGCCGGCCGCGCCTATCCCGGCCGTGCCCGCGGTTAGTCCGCTGCGCGACCGGATGATCTGGCGCGTCGTGGCGGGCATCGGCATTTTGTGCGTTCCGCAGTTCGCGGTGCTGACTTTCGCCACCGTGTTTTTGCATGACTTTGGGCATATCGGCATAGCGGGTATTACCGCGACGATGGTCACCGTCCAGCTCGGCGCGATGATCATGCGCGTAGCAAGCGGCCGTTTCACCGATAAACGCGGCAACCGGCGCGCGTATCTGCGCGGGTCGACGCTGGTCGCGGTCGCGTCTTTCGTGGTGTTGGGCGTTGTGGTGGGGTCGGGTCAGCGGTTGCCAGAAGCGTTGCTGATCGCGCTGATCGCGTTCGCCGGAATCTGCGTGTCTGCGTGGCATGGCGTGGCCTACACTGAACTCGCGACGCTGGCCGGCAAGGACCGCGCGGGTACGGCGCTGGGGATGGTCAATACCGGGGTGTATCTCGGCTTGTTCCTGGCGCCGCTGTGCATTCCGCATTTGCTCGCAATCGGATCATGGGGTGTTGTCTGGCTCGCTGCCGCTGCCTGTGCGCTGGTGGCCTATCCGCTGTTTCCAAAGCCGGTGAAGTCCGCGAAGCTCGTGGCGCGGGTGTCGTGACGGGGTTTGTTCATGGGTTTGGTCACGGGCTCAGTCAGTTCGGGGAGGGCGGTTTATCGTGTTCTCCCACTTTCGCCGGCTTCCCATAACCGCCGATACGGATCGAACCATTCACTGGCATCTTTCAGGGCTGCTGCAGCGAGCCGGCATGGGCGGCGTTGCGCGTCACGCTCGCGCACGATCAGCCCGGCATGCTCGAGCACCCTGAGATGCTTGGATACGGCGGCGAGGGTCATGTCAAACGGCTCGGCAAGCTCCGACACCGATGCCTCGCCTCGGGCAAGCCGCGCAAGGATTGCTCGCCGGGTCGGATCGGCGAGCGCCGCGAAAGTCGAGTTGAGGAGGTCGGTGGTCACGCATGCGCCTGGTGGTTCGTGAGGTCAGCGGATCGGTAGCCAGTGGCACTGGGTATGGTCGAAACAGATGGCCGGAATGTCAAGTTACGGAAGGGGCCTGGGCGTGGCGGCATGCGCGCGTTATTCGTCTACAAGTTAGAGACTCTATTTTGTAAATACAGTCTAAAGCGCATGTCTCGACGATCCAGATCCTCACTGTGGTGCGAACCCTGCCGCTGGGCGCTGTGTGCCTTATCATGCGCTGCCGTACCGATCCGCGCTCCAGCAGAAAAAGCGTGTTGCCGCTACTATTCCGAAGATGAAAAATCTGCCGGACTACGCGTCTCGAACGCTTTCAAACCCTCTTTTCGATTTCGTCGAACGGCATCCGCGGCTGTTCGTTTTGTCCGGTGCGGGAATTAGTACGGAATCCGGAATACCTTGCTATCGGGATACCGAGGGGCAGCGTACGGGTCGAGCGCCTATTTTGCTGAAAGACTTCTTGGGCTCGGAGTTTGCGCGGAAACGCTATTGGGCGCGCAGCATGATTGGCTGGCCGTTGGTCGCGGGCGCCGTACCGAATGCCGCGCATCTCGCGGTAGCGCGGCTCGAGCGCCTCGGCCTGTTCGAAAGGCTTGTCACGCAAAACGTCGATGGACTGCATACGAGCGCGGGCAATACGGACGTGATCGAATTGCACGGCAATATTGGCCGGGTGCGGTGCATGGAATGCGGCGACGATACTTCACGCGCCGCGCTCCAGCCGCGACTTATCGCCAATAACCCGAGCTTCGTCGGCCTGGCTGCGTTGCCGGTGGCGGATGGCGACGCGCAACTCGAAGGTTACGATTTCGACGCTTTCCATGCGCCGTCCTGTGCCCGCTGCGGCGGCTTGCTCAAGCCGGATGTGGTGTTTTTCGGCGAAGGCGTGCCGCGGGCCCGTGTGGATGCGGCGGCCGCGGCGCTCGAAGAGGCCGATGCCATGCTCGTGCTCGGTTCGTCGCTAATGGTGTATTCGGGATTTCGCTTTTGCGAGTGGGCGAGGCGCGCCGGCAAGCCGATCGCGGCGGTCAATCTTGGCAAGACGCGGGCCGACGCACTATTGCAACTGAAGGTCGAAGCGACGTGCGGGCCGACGCTCGACGCGCTGGCGAGTGACTTGGTTTTTGCTCGCGATGGTGGACGGGGTTGATGCTGGGGTGCACAGGTTTTGGGGTTAGCGGTCGGGGTCAGTGCCGGGTTGCCAGGTTCCTGCGTTGGCGGTCTGAGTCAGTGCCGGGTTGCTGTTCTCGGCCTTAGTGGTCTGCATGAGTCGGATTTTCTCTTTATCACTATTAGCCACTGTGCGTGGCGGCACGTCATTTCTTTGTCCAAAGCGACAAAGAAACGAAGCAAAGAAAACGCTTTCAAACCACGCTACCCTAAGTGTCCACAGCGTGCAGTTTTCATTCATAGGTGCCCCAAAAGCACGGTGCTCGCCAGAGCCACGGATGTGTGAAACCCTCCTTCTCCGAACACGGATACCCACACGCTTCGCCACCAGTGACTGAACCTGCCCAAGGATCACCCCGCGCTATCCGCGGACACCCCCACCGAATAGGTACGCACAACGAATCACGTCGCCACCCCGCCTCCGAACGAGACCGAAAAAATCCATGAGGCCGTAACCAACAAATGTATTCTTTCCTACCACGCTAACCAAGCAGCTAACCTGTTAAGGACCGTAGTAAGAGATGCGCGTGATGCCGTGCGGGGTTCCATGGCAATGGTGCTTGCCCGAGAGCGTTGGGGGCGAAGCGTGTTCGTGTAAGGATTCGCGAGAGGGAGGGGTTCACACATTCGTGGCTCTGGCGAGCAGCGTGCTTTTGGGGTACCACATACGCTTAGCTTGCACGCTGTGGACACTTACGTGCCTGCGTTTTGAAAGCGTTTTCTTTGCTTCGTTTCTTTGTCGCTTTGGACAAAGAAATGACGCGCCGCCACGCGCAGTGGCTAATAGTGATAAAGAGAATATCCGACTCACGCGGACCGCTAAGGCCGAAAGCAGCAACCCGGCACTGACCCCGACCGCTAACCCCAGAACCTGGCGACCCGGCAATGACCCCGACCCGCCAGCCCCGAAATCGCCCCCAAAAACCCCCGTCCACCGGCGCGAGCAAACCCTATTGGTCGAGTTCCTGCTCGCGTCTCACCCGCGCGTCCTCTTCGAGCCGAATGTCTTCAATTTCCTGCATCACAGCTTCGAGATCCACCGGCGTGGTGTCGACTTCCACGTGACCCGTGAGCTTTGTATCGATGGAAAGCAGACCCGCTTCGTACAGCGCCCACATTTCCTTGCCGTAGCTCGCCTTCAGCAATTCGGGCGCGAACTGCCCGAAGTAGGTCGCGAGGTTATCGACGTCACGTTGAAGCATGGCCGCCGCTTCGTTATTGCCGGCGGCATCCACCGCCTGCGGCAAGTCGATGATCACCGGACCGTCAGCGGCCAGCAGGATGTTGTATTCGGACAGATCGCCGTGAATCATGCCGGCGCACAACATGCGCACGACTTGACTCAGCAGCAGTTCATGCAGCTCGAGCGCGCGCGCGTGGCTCATGTCCACGTCATTCAGACGCGGCGCGACGTCGCCCTGGGCATCTACCACCAGTTCCATCAGCAACACGCCATCCGTGCAGATGTACGGTTGCGGCACACGCACGCCAGCATTGGCGAGCCGGAACAGCGCGTCGACCTCGGCGTTCTGCCACGCTTCTTCCTGCATCTGGCGGCCGTAGCGCGTGCCTTTTTCCATCGCACGCGCTTGACGGCTGTTTTTCACCGTGCGGCCTTCGCGGTACGAAGCCGCTTGCCGAAAGCTGCGCTGCTTCGCGTCTTTATAGACTTTCGCGCAACGGGTGGAGTCGCCGCTTCGCACGACATAGACGGTCGCTTCCTTGCCGCTCATCAACTGGCCGATCACTTCATCGATCAAACCTTCTTCCAGCAGCGGCAGCAGCCTTTTTGGGGTTTTCATACGGCCACCGCAAAGGGGAGGGCTTCGCGGAAGCCGCAAAGGGGGTGGCAGGCGGGGAGGCAGGAAATTGGAATCATGGCGGATTATAAAGGCAACGCGGATTTGCCCGGGCAGAACCGGTTGCACGCGCTCGGGGACCGGTTTCCACCCGCTCTTTCACGCAGGCAACGCTGGGCTGAAAGAGCCCGTGCGAGGTTCCGGTTCAAAGGGCCCGTGCGGCATACCGTTCCAGCTTGTTGCAGCTTGTTCTTGTCTCGTCGTCGCCTGGTCGAATGCAAATCAGCCACGCTGGCTTTGCAAGCAAGGGCAACGCACGTCTCTCGACCCTCCCACGGCTTATTCACCCAGCGGGCACGCGCTATTGGATGTCTTGCTTACAGGCCAGGTGCTTCGCCAGATCAGGAATTTAAAGCGAATTTCCAAATGATTTTCCGTACAGATTGTTTATTCCTTCGTGTGAGCTGATTCCCAGGATTGCACCCGGCCGATTCCGCCATCAAGGCCTCTTCCCAGCATTGAGAATCCGGCCCAATACGTGTCTCGAGCGCTGACAAAAAAATGCTTCTATTTTGATACGCGTCTGTGGGGAGTCAACTTGTTATTCATCTAATCAATCCCTTAATACATCGCTATTTGTGACAGTACAACCCTTATAAGCGTTTTTATCAATGTTATTTAATCAGACAATATTCGAAATTACCGATTAATAATCAGACGTTACAACGTGTTACGTCTTTTTTACTGTCTTAAAACGTTTCGTCTGTGTAACATTCATTCCCACCAGTAAGGCAGAACAACCGTTCTTTTTAGTCGCGGCGTTTTGGCGGATTTTGCCAGCGACCCTGCCAGCCCTTCCTCCTGTTCAATCGTTACCGAGTGCCTCCAGGGCGCTTGGGGGAGAGGTTTGCCCGTTTCAGGTCCATCGCTACGATCAGGCAACCATTCAAATGAAAAAACACCCTTTACACCCTTTACTCAGTTATTCAATCTATTCAGTTGCGCTAGCGTTGGCGGCATGCGGTGGCGGAGGGTCCAGCGACCCCGCCAACTCCAGTTCGACCGCGGCGGCGACCAGCGGCGGCGCGGGGACGACCGCGAGCGCATCGAGCACTTCAAGTGCATCAAGCGGGTCCGGCGGGACTGCCGCGAGCACGTCGGGAACAACAGCCGGTACGACGGCAAGCACTGCCGCGGGCACCACGGGTTCGACCGGGGCGGCAAGCCCCGCTGCTGTTGTTTCGCCCTCCGTGGTCGCGAGCGCCGCGTTGCGCATGACATGCGCGTCGCCGGTCACGGCCACGAGTTCGTCATCCAGCGGCGTCATTACAGCCGACACGCCGAGCACCGACGGCACGCGCATGTTCGCCTCGGGCAGCACGTTCCCGATCGCGATTACCGCCAGCCCGTCGGCCGCAGACACCCTCGCGTGGTCCGTCAGCGACAGCCTCGGCAACACCGTAGCCAGCGGCAGTTTCCCCGCGCCGGCCGGTTCCAGCACCACGACGCTCAGTTGTTCGTCGACGCTGGCCGGTTACTTCGCGATCTCGGCGACCCTCGCCAAGGCCGGCGGCTCTGTCCAGACGGCCGGTACGCGCCCGACCGGCATAGCTACCTTTGGCGTGCTGCCTAACGTGACAGCGACCTTGCCCGCGCCGACCTATGCGCACCAGGAGCAGCATCGGTTCGGGATGCAGGGGTTCAATGGCTGGACCGCGATGCTCAATGCGCTGGGCATTACGTCGACCATCGATGACCGGGAACTGTCGGCCACGGAGCCAAACGGACCGAACACCTGGACTCCGACTGCCACCACGACCGACAGCGGTTATGCGTCGGGCCAGATCATGCGCCTCGTTCGGCTCGACGGGATTCCCGCGTGGGACAGCCCGACCGGTGCCTTCAACGACAGCTCGTATCTGCCCAACGACCAGGCGGGATACCAGGCGTACATGAGCCTCGTCGGCACGGAAACCGAAGCGATGCGGCAGAAATACCTGCCCGCGATGGCCAAAAATTACTACCAGGTGACCTGGGAGCCGAACCAGTTCTGGCTGGATACGAACGCAAATTTCGTACAGCTATACAAACTGGTTTATACCGGCCTCCACGCGACTGATCCGAATGCCGTCGTCATGGGTCCCACCGACGCGTTTCCGGCGCTCACCACGCAGCGCCTGCAAACCATGGCGCCGCTGGGTCTGGCCCAGTATCTGGACGGCATCGCGACGCATGGTTATTACGATGCAGGCACGTCGCCGTCGCATCCGCCCGAGCGTCTTGCGACTGACCCGAGTCCCGCCAACGCCGCGAACGCGCTGATGAACGAGATGCGCGGCCTGCGCCAGGAAATGCAGAAGGACTATAAGCCGGGCATGAAGTTGTTCGTGACGGAAACGGGGATCAGCTACGACCTCGGGACGTCGTACGGTCCCAACTATCCGACCTCGAATGTCCTGTTCGCACAGGGCGCGGTGGTGGCGCGCACGCACATCATCATGCTTGGCGAAGGGGCTGACCAGACCTACGTGTTCTACGGCGCCGACTATCCTTCCGAACCGGGTTACGGCACCTTCTTCGACCTGGCTGATCCGCAGGGCGCGTACGGCGCGACGAACGTGAGTCCGAAGCCGGCAGCGCTGGCGATCGCGGCAATGACGCGTGTGCTTGACGGCACGACCACGCTCGGGCCGGTGAACGGCACGCCGTCGGGTGTCTACGCCTATGGATTCCAGCAGCGCGGAACGGGCATTCCGATTACCGCACTGTGGACCCACAACAACGCGGTGTGGAGCGCGAGCACCGGCTTCAGCCAGACCTATAGCGTGAGCTACAACCTGACCGTCGACGCGGCAGGAACGAGCGGCACGGTGCAGGTGCTGGACTGGATGGGCAACGCATCGACGGTGGCTTACAACAACGGGGTGGTCGCACTGAACCTGACTGAGATGCCGATGTACGTGGTGTCGAAGAATGCGAGCGTCGCGCAATCGAACTCGACGGTGCCTCTGGGGTATCTGGGTACCTGAAGCTTGGGGTTGTGTGCTGAATGAAAAAACGCTGCTGCGAGCTCTCTCGCAGCAGCGTTTTTTATTGAAACCGCCGGTTTCAGCTTCCGAGCGCCGGGTCAGACATGCTGCTGTTGCCGGTTTCCACGTGTCCTGCGAGACGCCGCACGAAGGTGGTGTCCGAGGCAATGGTGACGCTCAGGTCGTACCAGCCATACGACCCGCGCAGGTCGAGATAGAGGCTTTCGGTATCGCCCCCTCGCACTTGACGTGTGATGACCGTGCCGGGCGTGTAGGCGTTCGCTACGCTGAACTGGCAACTCGCCGTGCCCAGGTTCTTCAGGCGCAATTGCAGGTTGCCGTTGGCGACGTCGTAACCCTCGGCGACTTCCGGCAGCGCCTGCTTGTCGTTCCACCATTGCTGCTGGACCGCGGTGCCGGTAAAGCGGCGCAGGAAGCCGTTCGGACCGTACACGATGAAGTCGTAGGTATGGGTCGCGGTCAACGGGAATTGATCCTGCAGGCGTTTACCGGCTTCAACGGTATAGCAGCTCGGCGCGGTCTGGCTGTTGGCCGTGTACACGAGGAAGGTCGCGCCAGCATTGCCTGTGTTGATGAAGTCGAAGGTGACGCCTTTGCCCGTATTCGTGTGGGCGTGAACAAAGAACTCGTAGGGCAACGCGCGGGCGGGACGCACGCCAGGTTCCTGTTTCGGGATGGCCTGAACTGCGGGCGGTACCGGCACATAGTCAGGATGACGAATCTGTTGCGTGGGGGCGTAGCCGCTCGTGTCCGGCAAGCTCGGAAATGTGGCATTCGGGTTCTTGAAATTGAATGCGGACGTCAGGTCGCCGCAGATCGCCCGGCGCCACGGCGTGATGTTCGGTTCGGTAACGTTTGCGCGCGACCCAAAACGCTTTTCAATAAATTGAATCACCGAGGTATGGTCGAACAGTTCCGAGCAAACATAACCGCCTTTCGACCAGGGCGAGACAACCAGCATTGGCACCCGTGTTCCAAGACCGTACGGGCCCGCCTGATAGGTGCTGCTGCCCGGGAAGATTTCATTGACGGTGCTGACCGTGGATTTGCCGTTGGCGGGGGAAGAGGGCGGGAACGGCGGCACGACGTGATCGAAGAAACCGTCGTTTTCGTCGTAGTTGATCAGCAGCACCGTCTTGCTCCACACCGCCGGATTCGAGGTCAGGATCTGCAGCACCTGGTCCACGTACCACGCGCCATAGTTAGCCGGCCAGTTCGGATGCTCGGAGAACGCTTCGGGCGCGACGATCCATGAGACCTGCGGCAGCGCGTTATTCTGCACGTCGCGCTTGAGGATGTCGAAATAACCGTCGCCGGCTGCTGCGTTCGTGCCGGTGCGCGCCTTGTCATACAGCGGATTGCCGGGCTGCGCATTGCGATACTGATTCAGGTAGAGCAGGGAGTTGTCGCCATAGTTGCCAATGTACGCGTCGCTGGTCCAGCCCCACGAACCGTTTGCGTCGAGCCCGGTGCCGATGTCCTGATAGATCTTCCACGAGATATTCGCGCTCTCAAGCACTTCCGGATACGACGACCAGCTGTAACCCAGCTCCGCATTGTCGATCACCGGGCCGCCGCCGTTGCCGTCGTTGCCCACCCAGCCGGTCCACATGTAATAGCGGTTCGGGTCCGTCGATGAGTTGATCGAGCAGTGGTACGCGTCGCAAATGGTGAAGGCGTCGGCGAGCTGGTAGTGGAACGGAATGTCCTGGCGCGTGAGATACGCCATCGTGGTCGTGCCTTTGTAGGGCACCCACTGATCGTAACGGCCCTGGTCGTAAGCGCCTTTACCCGAGGTCCAGTCGTGCGGCAGATCCTGGATGAACTGGTTGCCGAGATCGGGCGCGCTGGGGCGGAACGGCAGCACTTCGCCGAGTCCCGCAGCAATGGGCTGGTTGAACACGGACTGACCATTCGGAAGCTGCACGGCGCGGGTATCGCCAAAACCGCGCACGCCCTGGAGCGTGCCGAAGTAATGATCGAAGGAGCGGTTTTCCTGCATCAGCACGACAATATGCTCAACGTCCTTGATGCTGCCGTGCTGGTTATTGGCGGGTATGGCGAGTGCATTGCGGATGCCGGCCGGCACGATACCTAGTGCGGTGGCGGAACCGGCTGCCTGTGCGGCAGCCCTGAGAAAGTCACGTCGGCTTTTTAAGTTCATGGGTCTCTGTCGGTCGTGGGGGGAAGGCTTGATCGAGCTCGCCGGCCGCTTTCATGTCGCTTGTGTGTCAGTCCGCCTCGTGAATAACGGGGGGCAACAAAGGATCGGAAGCGGCGGCGGGCGCAGGGGCTTGGGTAAGACTGGACGTCGCTGTTGCCGGTTGGGTTTGCTGCAAGGCCCAGCGTTGTATATCCGACGATCCCGGCAATGCAGATGCATCGGACTGCTGAGTGAAAGAAGATGAGGAAGACGAGGAAGCGGGTGACGACGGGGAAACTGAGGACTGCTCCGGCGTGGACGCCGCGGGTTGATCGTGGTCACCGCATGCAGCGAGCATTGTGCACACGAGCACGGCGCCGGACAGCCAGTCAACACTAACTAATCTGCTGAGCACAGCGTCCTCTGCACGGTTTGCATGATGGCGCCATGCGCATGCGGATGGCGTCGGGAAAGAGCAAGCCAGAGGATAGAAATTACACGTGTAGGATTTATTAAATGATTGAAATAACATCCATATCGTAATTAAAACGTAATTAATATGTTTGATTAAAGTATGGAATATTAAGCAAGGGGAGAGGGTGTGCCGTCGGGGGATATTGGTTATGAAAAATTCGTTAAAGCTTACGATTTACATGCCGTAAAGAAGTGGGCAGAGGCAGCTGATCGACTGTCACTGGCTGTCATCCGTTGTCCCGCAACGGCGACTCCTGCGTGCTCGACGAGGAACGCCGGCCGGACCATAACAACATGGTTGCGGTCCGGTCGTGCCAGATTCAGTTGATCCAAAACGCATCTGGCCGACCGGACGACACAGGAGAACACGATGTTCAGCGATACGGCGCAGCGGGTCTTGCAACTGAGCGACTACGCGGTGCGCCTTGCCGCCGCGCGTGACTGGAGCTACGCGCTTGCACGTGAAGTCGAGAAGTCGCAAGCCACCCTGAACGGGGTGGCCCAGGATCCCGCAAGCGATGCCGCCCTTTGCCGCTATGCGGCCGACGCACTTGAATCCTTGTGCGAGAACCTGGTGCGGCTGTGCGCGCTGACCGACCAGGCGTCGGCGAATGCCCAAGCGCTTGCGGCCTTGCCCCTGAAATTTTTCTCCGATAACGAAGGCGCCGCTGACGACCTCGAAGCCGCGGTCTTGTCGCTGGCTGAGGCAACGTCGACTGCTGAAACCCAGCTTGCCGAACTGGCGCAAGTGGTGGCGGAGGCGTGCGGCGCCGTCAATGAAATGCGGCGGCCTGCCCAAATCGGGTAAACCCCGGTCCAGGAATTTTGACACGGTAGTATGCGGGTATACGCGAAGCGGCAACACGCTTCGCGTGCGTTGCATGCATTACGTTGGTCCGGCGATCCCGGTCGAACGTTTTGCCCGACGCACCAAACAAGAGGGTTTGCCGCGAGGCGGACTCGTCGTATCGGAACCGGCCACGAGCCGCTGCCGACACTTGTCCCGGGTATTACACATGTCCATTGCCGCTTCCCTATGCTCCGTCGCGCGAGGTTTCCACCGCGTGCGTGACCACCGGTCCACCAACCGTGGCGCTGTCTCCCCTTCGTCTCGTCTGCTCACCCGCCTGCTCGGCTCCGATCCTGGCCTCCTGCGTTTTCACACCGCGCTTCGCAGTGCGTTTGCCTGCTTGCTGACAGGTGCTGTGACGATCGGCTGGACGGTGCATACGCATCGGGCGCCGACCCTTGCCGCGTTCGCGTTGCTGTTCGCGATGGTCGCGCCGCTGTTTCTCCGCGATGCCACGCAGCGTGGCTGGTTCAGGTCCCTTGCTGTGATCTATGGCGCGGGGTCTGCGAGTCTGATCGCGGCGAGTGCGCTGGCGCCCTGGCCGCTCGTGGCGGATGCCGGATTCCTTGCCGTGCTGTTCGCGGCGATGCTGGTTCAGGCATGTGGTCCGCGCGCGCTTGGCGGCGCAATGATGGCAGTTGTTTCGTTCTACCTAGGGCTTTATCTCCATCCGACGTTGGCGCATGTGTTCACGATGCTCGGGTTGTCGGCGATCGCGCTCGTTAGCGTGGCATTCACCGGTCGCGTGCTGGTGCCGACCCGGCCTGACGCTACATTGCGTCGCGCGCTGACCGCGGTGATGCAACGTGCCACGACCGTGCTCGCCGATCGTCGTGCTGATGAACCCGGCGCCATGGGTCATCTGTCGCTGTTGAACGAAGCAGCGCTCGCCGTTGAAGAGCAGCTTGGACTGCTCGATTTTTCGGGTGCACAGCGACTGCGGGCGTGCCTGATCGATGTCGAGGTTGCGGCGGCCCAGCACGCTGTGGATTCGAGCCGGCTTGATCGAAGCGATGTTCGTTTGCGGGTTGCGCTTCGGCGTTTGTCGCGTGCGGGCCGTGACGCGGTGGCGTCGACTGCGCGCGCGGCGAACACAGGCGTGAAGCGGGCAACCGGCGCTGCATTCGTTTGGCGCGATACGCTTTCCTGGCTGCCCGCCTGCCGCGCGACGACAGCCGCGCTGATCGCCATGCTGATCGGACATTCGGTGTCGCCGGAGCGATGGTTCTGGGCGGTCATTACGACCTTCGTGGTGTTCCTCGGGACGCGCTCGCGCGGCGACACGATCCGCAAGACCGGCGAGCGCGTGCTTGGCACGCTTGCGGGCGTGGCGGTCAGCGCAGCGCTTGTGAGCGCGCTTCATGGAACGCCCTGGTTGCTGGTGGCCGCGATGCTCGCGTGTGTGTTCGGCTGGGCGTATTTCATCCTCACCGCATATGGACAGGGTGTGTTTTTCATCACCGTGCTGGTCGGGCTCATCTATGGCGAGTTGGGCTTTGCTATTGGGCCGCTGATTGAAATGCGCGTGGAGGAAGTGTTCGTTGGCTGCATTGTGTCGATAGCCGTAGCGGTATCGATGATGCCGCTGCGCACGTCGGATCACGTCGATGTCAAAGTGACCGGCGTGCTTGATGCCCTCGACGAGGTTTTGCGGGTTTGCACTACGAGCGTTGATGGGATTGGGCTCCATCCGCTTGACGTCGTGCGCACGCTCGATCGGCGCTGGCACGAGTTGCGCGTCGCACTGCGGCCGTTGCAAACGCAGCGGGTGTTCGCTTGGAACACGCAGATGGAACTTGCGGTCGGGCCGTTGTTTGCGTGCGTTCAGGCGGCGCGCGAACTGGCGCGCGAGACGGCACGAGGCGCGTCGGCTGCGGCAACTGATGAAGCCCGCGTACGCCTCACCGGCGCGTTGGCGTTGTTTGCGGCGCGGTCTGGGCGGAACGCGGGGGGCTCGGACGCGGCGGTTGTACGGGAGTTGGTTGCTGCGCAGTAAAGTTGGTGCCGAGGCGCCAGGTTCCAGGGTTAGCGGTCGGGGGGGCAGTGATGGGTTGCTGCCACGCTCAGTGGCTAATAGTGATAAAGAGAAATACGACTCTCGCAGACCACCAAGGCCGAAAGCAGCAACCCGGCAGCAACCCCGACCGCTAGCCCAACCCTCCGTCCACCGGCGCGAGCGAAAACCCCATTCTCAGGCGACCGCCGCCGCAATTCTCTGCTTCATCAATTGATCTGGATAACTACCGAATCCGGCGCGCACATTGTCCCGCATGTACTCAGGCCGCCCGGTCCCGGGAATCACACAGGTCACCGCCGGATGGGCGAGCACGAACTTGAGCAGCAGTTGCGCCCAGGTCGTGCACCCGATCTCCGTGCTCCACTCGGGCACCTGCTGTCCCTTGAGTTTGCCCAGCAAGCCACCACCGCCGAACGGCTGATTCACGATCACGCCAATCCCGCGTTCCCTCGCAAGCGGCAGCAAGCGTTCTTCGGCGGCGCGATCATCGGCAGCGTAGTTGATCTGGACAAAGTCGAGTGTTTCCGAGCGCATCACGGCTTCCACGTCGGCAAACGCGCCCGACGTGTAATGCGTGATACCAAGATAGCGAATCCGTCCCTGCGCTTTCCATTCACGCAGCGTCTCAAGCTGCGTGCGCCAGTCGAGCAGGTTGTGAACCTGCATCAGGTCAATACGGGGTTGCTGTAGACGCCGCATCGACTCTTCCATTTGTGCAACGCCCGCTTCACGGCCTTCGGTCCATACCTTGGTCGCGACAAACGCGCGGCCATGCCCGCCAATGCGCGTCAGCACCGCCCCGGCAACCGCCTCCGACGACCCATACATCGGTGATGAATCGATGACCGAACCACCGTTGTCGAATAAAACGCGCAGCACCTCTGCGAGCGCGGCTTGCGCCTCTGGGTTGTCGCCTACGTCGAAGGTGCGCCAGGTGCCGCAACCGACCACCGGCAGCGCTTCGCCCGTGGACGGAATAGGGCGCGTGTTCATGTGCGGCAGCGGCCCGCCGGTGGCGGGCGGCGTTTGCGCGAAGCTCGCAGGCAGGCACGAAGGCAGGCACAAAGGCACGCTCAAAGGCAGCAGCGCGCTGCCGGCGGCAAGGAGGAGGCGTCGACGGCGGGCGTCGGCGGAAGTGGGGCGCATGGGCAGCCTCGCCGTGTCGGATCAGCTCACAGAATAGGCGAAGTCACGAAGGCGCGTAGAGTGAGTGCCCCACTCAGCGATCAAACCCTCACGGCTCTTGTGTCAGCGCCTGCAAGCGCGGCGCGAGCGTGGTCAGCAAGAGTTCATCCAGTGGCATAGGCTGGGCGAAGTAATACCCCTGAGCCTGCGCGGCACCCATCTCCCGGAGCATCGCGAGCGTGGCGGCGTCTTCCACGCCTTCCGCCACGAGCGTCAGGTCCAGCGACTCGGCCATCCGCACGATTGCCCGTACGATATCGCGGCTGCGCGGGCTGGTAGTCAGCTCGAAGATAAACGACCGGTCGATTTTCAGGCCGCTGAAGCGGTACTGATGCACATAACTCAACGACGAAAATCCAGCGCCGAAGTCGTCGAGTACCACCGACATGCCGTGATCGGCGAGACGTTGCATTGAACGCCTGGCCAGATCGGGCTCGGCCACCAGCGCGCCTTCCGTCAGTTCGAGGCAAATCCGCGAGGGCGCGACGCCGTGGCGCGCGAGCAGGGCGAGGACGTCGTCGGCGAACTCCGGACGCGTCATGCTGTAGCTCGAACAGTTCACATGCACCGGCGGCCAGTCAGCGTGTTGCGGCTGCGCGAGGATTACCGCGACGCGTGTGAGCATGTAGAGATCGAGCCGCCCGATCAGGCGCAAGCCTTCCACCGCCGGCAAGAATTCGCCCGGCGTGATGACGCGGCCGTCGGGCTGGCGCCATCGGATCAACGCTTCCAGCGCCACTAGCCGGCCGCTGTTCACGCAAACAATAGGCTGGAAATACGGCACCAGTTCGTCGTCGCGCTTGAGCGCATTGCGCAACGCACCTTCGCGCTCAACCTGATCGGACACCTCGCGGCGCAGCGCATGGTTGAACACAACAAAACTGTCGCGGCCGCCGTTCTTCACGCGATACATCGCGGTATCGGCATCGCGCAGGAGATCGGCCGGCTCGCTGTGAAACTGGCTGTCAGGACCGACAATACCAATGCTGCACGATGAAAACACGACGTGGTCGTCTATATGAAACGGCAGGTCGAACGCCGCCAGGATCCGTTCCGCGATCGCCACGGCAGTGTCCAGCGGCGCACCCGGTGACAGCACCGCGAACTCGTCGCCGCCGAGGCGCGCGAGCAGGTCGTCGTCGCGCAGGCAGCTGCGCAGACGGGTCGCCGCCTGCACCAGCAGCATGTCGCCGAAATGATGACCGAGACTGTCGTTCACCACCTTGAAGCGGTCGAGGTCGATAAACATCACGGCCAATTGCTTGCCTTCACCATGATGATCGAGCCATGCGTCCCCCAGCCGCTGCAACAAGTAGCTGCGGTTTGGCAGCCCGGTCAGCGCGTCGTGCGAATTCTCGTGCTGCAGCCGGGCATTGGCGAGATCAAGCTCACGCGTACGGTTCTGCACGCGCTCCTCTAACTCATGGTTGGCCGCATGCAGCGCTTCGGCGGCGCTGCGTCGCGAAAGGGCGGTATCGATATGGCGCGAGACGAACGTCAGCAGTTCCTGGTCGCGCAGCGAGTAACGCACGCGTGTGGAATAGCTTTGCACGGCGAGCACGCCGCGCACGACATCGCCGTCGAACAGCGGAATGCCCAGCCACGAACGCAGCTTGATGCTCTCGCCCGAGCGTTCTATTTCACCACTGTCTACGAGCCGCGTGGCTTCGGCGAGGTCAATCAGGCAGGGACGGCGTTGCCTGATCACATACTCGGTCAGCCCGCGCCGGTTACGTCGTGGCGTGGGATGGTGGTTCAGCAGTTCATCGACGTAATAAGGGAAGGACACGGTCGCGGTCGACCTGTCGACCAGCGCGATGTAGAAGTTTTGCGCGTACAGCAACTCGCCGACAATCCCGTGCAGGCTCTGGAAAAACTCCATCATGTCGCCGTGCCGGCTCGACAATTCGGCGATCTGGAACAACGCCCCCTGCAGGTGTTCGGCCCGTTTGCGTTCCGCGATCTCCTGCCTTAACGCGCGATTTAGTTCGGATAACTCAGCAGTTCGGCGCGATACCGTTTCTTCCAGATCGTCGCGATGCAGGATCCGGTCGAGCGCCATTGCCACGTGCCGGGCGACGACCAGGAAAAGCGCACGGTCCTCCACGCTGTAGACTCGCGAGACGTCGTACACCTGCATGGCGATCATGCCGAAGACTTCGTCGGAGGCGTTCTTGAGCGGCGCGCCCATCCAGAATTCGGGGCGATCTCCCACGCAAAAGAAGCGGCCTTCCTGCTCGGCGGCGCGCATCCCGGCAGCGTCTATCAGAAGTGGCTGGCCTGTGGTCAGCACCTGGCCCGTGAGCGACAGGCGTGACGGATCGAGCGTGTCGCAGGTCGCGCATTCGAGCGCGGAGGTATCGATCACGTCGACGTAATACGGGTACGTGATCCCGCCGCTCGCCGAGTCGTAAAGCGCGAGATAGAAATTTTCCGCGTCGATCAGCGTGGCGAGTTGCTGATGTACGCCGAGCAGGAACGCTGATCGTTCGCGCATGGAGCTCGCGAGATAGGCGATTTCGTAGAGTACGCGCTGGGTGTTTTGCGCGCGCGCCAGCGCGTCGGTCTGCAGGGCTTCACCCAGGCTGCGGGCAAGGTTGGCAAGCGTAAGGTTTCCCGCGTGGCTGGCGGGCGCGAGCAGCCAGCCGAGAATGCTTTCTCCGCTGCCCGTTGGCCAGAGGCACAGACGCTGGGCCGTGCAATAGGCGTGGAAGGTGTCAGCGGTGAGAACGCAGGGCCAGCTTTGAGCGGCATCGCCCTGACTCGCGAGGTGCAGGTCAACGCCTGCCTGATACCACGCCCACGCGGTCGTATCGACTTGAGCGCGGGCATTGCGCAACAGCGAATCGACGGAACTGTACGCGTGGGTCCGCTGCACCGGCTCAATGATCGGGCGAGCGACATTCGCAGCGGTTTCGTCGCTGCTGTCGTCGGCCATTGGTGTGGCAGGATTCGCGGGAAAGACGTTCATCGGCGCTCCGAGCCAAAGGGTGCCCCGGCTCCTGATTCAATCTCGTTCGATGTCGTTTCTGTGTCGTTGTTACCTACTCTTCATCCGGACACTGGAGGGATTGAAAATGCCCGTTCCTTCGTTTGTGCGCGCACGTAGCTCATTACTATAACGGCAGCACAGCCTGGGGCTTGAGGGTTTTCGTGAGGATCAGCCAGTCCTTTGCTTCTACGTGCGCGTTCAATGCAGTGCATTGCAAGCACCCGTCACGCGCCTGACGAACCGCACACCGTCGCAGGACCGGACGTCAATGAGCGCCGCTCCACCGCTACGGAAACACCGAGCAACACGATCCCGCCACACGCAAGCAGCGCACCGGTCCAGCCCGTGGCCTCGAGTCCGAAACCCATCGCGACCACTACGCCGCCCGCCCACGCACCCAGCGCATTGGCAATGTTGAAGGCTGAATGATTGAGCGCGGCCGCGACGGTCTGGGCGTCGCCGGCCACGTCCATCAGACGCGTCTGCACGGCTGGCACCACGGCTATGCCGAGTCCCATTGCGAACAGGTTGAGCGTGGCCGTCCATTCGTTGGCCGAAGAATACGCGAACGCCGCCAGCGCGGCGGCATTCCAGATCAGCATGCCGAAGATGGTCCAGAGCCGTGACTTGTCGGCCAGCACGCCGCCAATCAGGCTGCCCGCCGTCATGCCGACCCCCAGCGCGCCGAGCAACAGCGGCACACGCCAGGGCGCCACGTGGGTCACGTTCAGCAACGTTGGCGTAATGTAGGTGTACACCGCAAACAGTCCGCCGAAGCCGACCGCGATCACCGAGAGCGTCAGCCAGACTTGCAGGCGCCTGAACACGCCAAGCTCACGGCGTGGCGTGGCGCCGCCCGCGTGAATGGGCGGAAGAAAGATGCGTACGCCAATCATCGTAAGAATACCGAGCGTGCCGACAAGCAAAAAATCCGCACGCCAGCCGAGCCATTGACCGAGCCAGGTCGCGAGCGGCACGCCGAAAATATTGGCGATTGTCAGGCCGAGCATCACGCGCCCGACCGCCCGCGCGCGCCGGTCGGGCGGCACCAGCGAGGCCGCCGTCAACGCCGCTACACCGAAATACGCGCCATGCGGCACGCCGGAAATAAAGCGCGCGATCAGCAGCAGCGGGTAATTCGGCGCGAGCGCGCTGAGCAGATTGCCGAACGCGAACATCAGCATCAGCCCGATCAACATCGCGCGGCGCGGGATCTTCGCGAAGAAAATGGTGATGAGCGGCGCGCCGATCACCACGCCCAACGCATACGCGCTGATGATGTGGCCCATGGTGGGCAGCGATGTACCGAGGCCGTTCGCGATTACCGGAAGGATGGTCATGGACGCGAACTCACCCGTGCCGATAGCCAGGCCCCCGACGGCGAGTGCGAGTTCGGCGGGACCCGCGCCATAGGGCGCGATCACGCGCGTGAGCGGGTCGTTGGGGACATCGATAATGGACATTGAGGAAAAATTGTGAAATGTGAACGAAGCGCAATGCAGCATTATCGCGAAAGAATTAATCTTCCGCATCCGCAAAGGCTCGAACGGCCGTGCTGAATCGCGTTGCTGCGCTGCCGTAGTGTTCAGTCCTGCGTGACTATCGTGTGGGCTGACCCGTTGTTTCTTCGATCTCGTCACCTGCCGAGAAACGTTCACGGTAAGCCTGCGGTGTGACACCCATTGAACGCAGGAAGCTGCGTCGCATGGTTTCCTCCGATCCAAACCCGCAGCGCGCGGCGACCCTTTTGACCGGAAACGATGTGTCGCCAAGCAGGCGACGCGCAGCTTCCAGCCGTAATTGATCGATGGCGCGTGCCGGCGTGATCCCCGTTTGCGCCCGATAGTGGCGCACGAAGCTACGCTCGCTCATGCCCGTGTGTTCGGCCAGTGTCGCGATCGACAGGTCGGCCGCCATGTTTTCGGCTATCCACGCGTGCAGGTCGCCAAAGCGATCGCCGGCTTTTTGCAACGACAACGTTGCGCTGAACTGCGCCTGGCCGCCCGGCCGCTTGAGGAACACCACCAGTTCGCGCGCTACATCGAGCGCGAGCGCGCTCCCGAGATCGTCCTCGATCAATGCAAGCGCGAGATCAATGCCGGCTGTCACGCCCGCCGATGTCCATACCGCGCCGTCGCGGATAAAAATGGGCGCAGGGTCCACGTGGACGGCCGGATAACGCTGCCCGAGGTGTTCGCAATGCGCCCAGTGCGTGACCGCGCGGCGCTCGTCGAGCAAGCCCGCGGCGGCCAGTAAAAACGCGCCCGTGCATACCGATGCCACCCGCCGGCACCGTGCCGCGCGCTCCCTGACCCAAGCCACTTGCGCCAAATCTTTCGATGCCGCATGCACGCCGCGTCCGCCGGCGACGATCAGCGTGTCTGTCGTTTGTTGAGCGGTAGGCAAGGGCTGAGCAATCAGGCCGAGACCCGCGGTGCTTTGAATCTCCCCCGCGGCTGCAGCGACAACACGCGCTACGTAAGGTGCGTCGGCTCCGCGCGCTAACGAGAGTTCATTGGCGGAGGCGAAGGCCTGGAGCGGTCCGGCGACGTCGAGCAACTGGACGTCTGAAAACGCGAGGATGTCGATACGGCGTGAAGTGTTGCTCATGGGTTTGAAACCGAGGTTGGCGTGAAACGAGGGTTGATTGTCAATTTCGCCAAAGCGTAGCAAGGTATCGTCAGTGCGTCCACTTCCTTTTAAAGGTTCATCGCCATGACGTTGCATATCGGGTTCCTCGTTTTTCCACGCGTTCAGCAACTGGACCTGACCGGTCCGCATGACGTGTTCGCTTCGGTGCCGGGCGCGACGGTCCACCTGATTGGAAAAACCCTTGATCCGGTCAGCGCGAGCAGTGGTCTCGTCCTGACGCCCACCATGACTTACGCTGACTGCCCTGCGCTCGATGTCTTGTGCGTGCCGGGCGGAGTGGGTGTCGGCGAGTTGATGGAGGACGACATCACGCTCGATTTCATCAGGCGGCAGGCTGCACAGGCCCGCTTTGTCACATCGGTGTGTACCGGGGCGCTGGTCCTGGGAGCGGCTGGTTTGCTACACGGACGGCGGGCGACCACGCACTGGGCGGCCCATCATTTCCTGGAAAGCTTCGGCGCCATTCCCGTGAAAGAGCGCGTTGTTCAGGATGGCAATCTGATGACGGGCGGTGGCGTGACGGCGGGCATCGATTTTGCGTTGACGCTGCTCATCGGCTTGATCGGTGAAACCGAAGCGCAGGCAATTCAGCTTCAACTGGAATATGCGCCCGCACCGCCCTTTAATTCAGGTACACCCGACACCGCGCCGAAGGCGGTGGTGGATCTGGTGTGGAATCGCGGTGAAGCAGGGCGCGCTCAGCGCACTGCAATCGTTGAACGCGCAGCAGCGCGATTGAATAGGTAGCAGGCCCGGCGTAGTGCCGATGCGCTCGGGCGTGCTTGCTTCTTACAGGAGGCGGATGCCATGCCACGCGTACGGGTTGCATCGATCACGGTTCTTGCCTCGCTCGGCATAGTGCTAGGCGCGGCATCCGATGCATTTTCACAGAGCACGGATACAACGCCGGCAGCGCCATCGCCAGCGTCGCCAACGCTTAAGCAGATGCAGAAAGCGCAACGCAAAGCCGATAGAAAAGCGGCACGAGCGAAGAATACGGCAGAACTGAGTAAATTGGAGAAGAACGGCTATAACCCGGCGGACGATCGTAGCGATTACCCGGATAACTTGCGCCGCGCGCAGGAGAAGGCGAACGGGCAGTAAATTCGGCGGGGCTGCTCTTTATGCCGTGATCTTCCCAGGCACACGTGATGCTGTGGAAGTAACGACGGCTCAAAGACAGCTTGGCAGGCATTCGCGACGGCCTACATTTGCCCGCTCGTGCCGACGCCTGTGTTGCCGCTCGCCGAGAGCGCGATCCCCATCGACTTGCACTTGAGCATCACGGCTCAGTCGATAGGAGGCTTGCAGAACGCGAAGACAGAACGCGAAGACGCCGATCATGACCATTCCAGCGGGATAGGTATGCGCGGGTCTGCAACGAGGCGTTGACGCGGAGTGTGCCTCCGTCAAGCCTCGATCTGCTTCAATGCGCTTCGCCGCGACCGGCGGGCCGAATGGGCGCGCCGTTGTCCGGTGCCTTGGACTCGGACGACTCTGTGTCTGCGTTCTGCACGGGCTGGAACGCAACGACTGGCTCACGCACTTCCTGCGGCACATGTGTCTCGCGCACTTCATGCGTTACGTGGGTTTCGCGCGGTGCACGTGCAACGGGGTTCGCGAACACGTGCGGTGACGCGATGACCGCTGTCGGAGCGCTGCCCACGTTCGCGACCGGAGCCGTGCGCGGGACCGCGACGGCCTCGCGGATCGGCGCTGGGTGCAGCGGTCCGCGCTGCATGATCGCATCGCTCTGAGCCTGCGCGATTTCGGCCGCTTTCTTCGCTTCAGCAATCTTGATGGCCACATGCTTGAGGAAGACGCGCGAGTCGTTGTAGCTCGAGTCGATAGCAAGCGCGTCCTTTGCGTACCGCCGTGCGCATCGCCAGGAAGCCGACTGGTCGCATGTACGGGCGTGTCGCATGGCGGTGTCACGTGCGGCTTCACGTCGGGCGAGGTCGTCGCGGATCCGCTGGACATCGGGGCTGTTGACCTGATTTGCGGGCACGTTGGCGAGGTTCTTGTGCACCGCATTCAGGTCATTGGTGACCAGCGCGAGGCGGGCGAAGTAGAGGCTTTCCCCCGGGCTGCCCAACGGCGGACGCTCAGTGGCGATGACCGGCGAGACCGGCGGCAACGAAAGCTTCGGTAGTTCCTGTTCCGCTGGCGCGGAAGGCTGAGGCGCGTGGCTTGCGATAGGGACATCGGCGACAGCGCTGGGGCGGGGCGCGGGTGGCAAGGCAGCGAGCGGAGCTGGAGTGTTGATGGCGGGCGTCGGGCTTGGCGTGGTGGTCGCGATCGTAGAGGGCGGCGTTGTCGCCGTGTCCTGCGCAAGCATGACAGGCGCCGGGGGTGTTGGATTCTTTGGTGCAAGCGTGACGGCTGGTGTGGTCGTCGGACTCTTTGAGACGGGCGCCGGTATCGGGCTTGGCGTGTTCGGCTCGTTCGCTGCTGTCGTGGCGGTTATCGGGGCCGGTGCATTTGGCGCCGCACTAGTAACGGGTCTCGTCGCCGGGCTCATTGCGAGCGTTGAAATCTCCGCCCGCAGGACCACGGCGGCGGTTGTCAGCTTGTTCATGATCGACGCCATCATCTCGGTCGCTTGATTCCGTACCGACGCGAGCGTGGGTGCTGGTGTGGGAATTTGCGCCAGAGTTGGCGTCGGAGCTTGCACCGGAGTTGGCGTCTGAGTTGGCCTAGGCGCAGGGGCCGCCGCATAGGTTGCCGCAGGGCGCTTAGCAAGGTTCGGCGCAGGGCGCGTGGCAGCGGTCACCGAGACGGGGTTCGACGGTTTTGCTGCCGCAACGACCGTCGTGGTGCTTGCCGGTACGGCGGCTTTCGGTGCCGTGTCGGTAGCCACCGGAACGAACGCCGGTGTCCTCGCAGGCTCCGGCAGTGCAGCAAGCCGTTGCACCACGGGTGACCTCAGGCCGGGCGCGTAGGTCAGCGCCAGCGCGACGGCGAGCAGTCCGCCGCCCGCCACGCCAAACGCCACGCGCCGGGCAACGCGGGCGCGTTCCCGCGCAATATTCATTGCCGCATCGACTTCCTCGGGCACGCTCGGATACGGCACGAGCATGCGTCCGGGCATCATCATGACGTTGCTGTTATTGAAGTCGACGGAGTTCGGTGCGCGCAATGCCCGGGACTGATTTGTGCCGCAATGCGGGCATTCGTCTTCGCCGTGCGTCAACGCGTTGCCGCAGCGATGACAAGCTGCATAAAGGACAGGCGTGCGAAAAGATAACAGGTTCATGCCGAACCCCTCGGGGCAGGTGTCGACGCCGGCTTGTGATGCGGCCGGATCGTTCGTATAAGAATAGTGCAATTAATTCAGAAGTTAGTACCCCGGTATGTTTTGTAGACCGCATTGATGCATATCGGCGACACTTCTTCATGCCCGCATCGCGCTATAGGGGCTTCGCCCGTTGCGACTGTCCGAATCTGACTTGAATGTGGCGGATAACAGCGGGCATCAAGCTCGTTCTCGGAAATGGCATGTAAGCCACGCTCAGTTGAACTGGCTATACGGTGCGACCGGCGCCACGATGGACCGTAGCCGGTCAAGCCAATGGTGCGGCCGCGAAGTTCGAATCTGATCCCGTGTATTGCCAGTAGAGGTCCGTGGTCAACTTTCGGCAGCTCCAGGCAAGGTCGTGTCCGTGTTGGCCTTCGGAGCGGGAAGCCTTCGCTGCAAGGCCGGAATGCAGCGCCATTTCCGGCAGCATAATCGTGCTCGGTGGCGTTCCCGTCTCGGTTGAAATGCCACACGTACGCAACGTCGTCTGACGGCATGAAGGTACCCACGGTCGCGCGACCCCGTTTGCGGTAGACGACCTCAAAACCATCGATCGTCAGCGAGCCCAGGTTCGCATACGCGTGTTCACATAGACGCTCGTCCCGTCCGGATTGCGAACGACCGTAATCGGGTTGTTCAAGTTCACCTCGTCCTGGATCAGACCTGTGCCAATTGCATATTGATCTTGATCTTCATCGCAAAGCGTGGAGAGAACCCGTCGCTGAAATTGATTAGTAACCTTAATGATCGATTGGCTGACCATCCTGTTGTGGATGATGAGTATGTCAACCTCGGAATAGACCGCCGTCATATTCCACGCGCCGGCCATCGCTTGCAACGCGCCCGGTGAAATGAACTCCATCAGGTTCTCGGTCTCGCGCTGACAAACGTACGGTCGTAGCAGGTGACCCCGCGGACCGACAGTGGACAACCGATAGCCCAAGAGCTTTCCTTCATATAAGAGAGATTTTCAATTGAACAGGGTTTTAATTTTAAATGCCCCATGAAATAAGGATTTTGAATACTCAATAACACAATCTTATATGATACCCCGTGTGAGCTTTGCTGAGCATTAATTACCGATTCAACAGATCTGCGACTTTAAATTCCCGATTGAATAAGGATTTAGAATACCCAATAACATAATCTTATGTATCAGCCCGCATGACTTGAATGAGCACTAATTACCGAGCGCCGTGCAAACTAAAGTTAACCATTATCAAAGTCGTCGGCTATATGTAATTATTTAGAATATATCTTGTAATTTGTAAAATGACGTATCGAAGATGTGTATTTAGACTGTCGCAAATACCGCTAAAAAGATTTCAATCGATGCTTTCCTTATTTTATTTTCTCGCTTTCGGCGCTGACCCCTGATCGGCGCTCGATCATCACGTTAGATGTGCCGTTCGTGATTCGCCGGCAGCCTGTGAAATTGCCCAGAGGCCCTGCCCAGTGGGCGTTTGAGCCATACGCCGGTCTCAGTCGATCGACCCCTCATGGGCGCACGATGGAAAGCCACAATAGCGGCCGAATCCCAGTTATCGAGCTGCCAAAGGCGCGCGCGTATCCGTTCGACCTCCGCATATTCTTTTGCAACAACGCAAATACGGCATCAATTAGAGGATTCACTCTAAATTGAATATGCTGTCATCAAAAAAAGTTTGACCGTACATTTTTTGTACTGCTATCGTCGCATCCCATGAAACACAGCTGACATAAACACGGTCGACGAAAACGTAGCTGATCGCGCAAAAGGTTCAGGAGCTGCGTGCGTCATTCAATGTTTTTGTGAGTGTTTATGTCAGACCGAAGCAAACAAGCCGAATCAATCTGTCGGGGTTGTTCTTAAATGATCATTCGGCGGGTTTGAAATACTGCTAGGGCATCTCACAGCCGCACCGCGTCATTGCATCAGGGTTTACGCGCTGAAGTATCAATTCGGAGTGCAAATCAAGGGGCGGAGCGCCGGATGCGGTTGTCCGAAGCGAACGTTGGTTGCCCTATGTCAGCGCACTGCAGTTACAGAAATGGACGATTCACGCCGGAGGAGTAAAGGTGGGTACTAAAGTCGAAGGGCAATTTCCGGCAGCAACGGCCCGTATGGGGAGGCCAGGACGCCCACGCGAGTTTGGGCGCAAGCAGCAAAACCCTGTGCGCCGCTTCGGCGGGATCGCAGTTGTTCTGCTCCTGCACATCGTGTTGATCTATGCACTGATCAACGGCCTTGCCACCAAGGTGGTACAGGTCATCCAGCATCCTATTGAAACGAAAATCATCGAGCCGGTTAAGCCGCCGCCGCCTCCGCCGTTGCCCACCGTGCAATTGCCGCCGCCGAAGTTCGCACCGCCGCCGCCGCCGTTCGTGCCGCCGCCGGAAGTGCAGGTGCAAACTCCGCCCCAGCCCACGATCACGCACCAGGCCGCGCCGGTTGTATCGGCACCCGCCGTGGCGCCCCCCGCACCGCCGGCCCCTCCCGTGCAAGCCAAGCCCGTGAGCACTGAAGTAGGGGTTGTATGCCCGAACTCAGATCAGATCCGTTCGTCGATCCGCTACCCGAAGGAAGCGCAGGAAAACAACGTGACGGGTGATGTGCTGATTGAATTCGTAGTCGACCCGCAGGGCCATATTACGAATGAACGCGTTGCCAAGTCTGCGGAAGATTCCTCACTCGATCGCGCTGCGTTCAACGCGGTCAAGCAGTTCACGTGCGTTTCCCAAGGCCAACCTGTCCGTGTGCAAGTTCCTTTCTCGTTTAACCTGAACTGAACCCACAGGCTGTTCGGTACCGGCAGCGATTTATCAGTCTTCGTTTAGAAGTTGTACTAATGAACTTGGAGCAGGCATGAAAAAGCGTACTCTCGCCGCATTGGCGGCAACCCTGTTGTTCGCCGTAACCACGGTGGATACCTTTGTGGCACCACACATGGCCCACGCGCAAGCTAGCGACGCGTCCGCGTCCGCGTCCGCCACTGCCACCGCCACCACGGCAGCACCACAAACGGCCGGCTCGGCCACAGACGAAGCGGTGCCGCCGCCCGCACCGGCCACGTCGGAAACCGTCAACAACCCATACGGGCTGGGCGCGCTCTGGAAGAACGGTGACTTTGTTGCACGCTTCGTGCTGATTCTGCTGGTCCTCATGTCGATGGGCAGCTGGTACATCATGATCACCAAGTTCTTCGAGCAGTTCCGTGCCAACCGTCGTGCGAAGAGTGCCGACGAGCAGTTGTGGACCGCGCCGTCGCTGGTAGAAGGCGCAAAGATGCTCGACGAGGCTTCGCCGTTCCGCTTCATCGCCGAAACAGCCATCGAGGCAGGCGAACACCACAACGAAGCACTGCTCGAAGCCGTCGACCGCAACACGTGGATCGACACCTCGGTCGAGCGTGCCATCACCAACGTGTCGAATCGTCTGCAGGACGGTCTGGCTTTCCTAGGCACGGTTGGCTCGACTGCGCCGTTCGTCGGTCTGTTCGGTACCGTGTGGGGGATCTATCACGCGCTGACGGCAATCGGTATTGCCGGCCAGGCTTCGATCGACAAGGTCGCGGGCCCGGTGGGTGAAGCGTTGATCATGACCGCGATCGGTCTCGCCGTGGCTGTGCCGGCTGTGCTCGGCTACAACTTCCTGGTTCGCCGCAACAAGTCGGTGATGGAGCGTGTTCGTGCGTTCGGCGCACAACTGCACACCGTCCTGCTCGCCGGCAGCCGGCGCTCGGTGCGCGCTACGGCCCGTGAAGCAGCGTTGGCCCAATAAGCGGAGTTCGTCATGGCTATGAGCGTTGGGCACGATGATGACGACGAGGTCATCTCCAGTATCAACACCACACCGCTCGTCGATGTGATGCTGGTCCTGCTGATCATCTTTCTGATCACGATTCCGGTTGTGACGCATACGATCCCGTTGCAACTGCCGAAGGAGACCATCCAGCCTTTGCAGACCACACCCAAAAGTATCGTCATTGCGGTCAACCGCGACGGCGATTTCTTCTGGAACGAGAAGCAGGTGGATGGACCGACGCTGCTGGCACGCCTGAAAACCGTGTCGGTCATGACGCCGCAACCGGAAGTGCACGTTCGTGGCGACCAGAGCGCGCGTTATGAATTCATCGGCCGGGTCATTACCGAGTGCGAACGCGCCGGTATTGCCAAGGTTTCGTTTATCACGGAGCCGCCTGCGCGCGGCGGCTAGCTGTGCATAGGACCGGAGTAAGCGCTGCGCCAACTCCGATCGAGCCTTGCATGGGACCGGACTAAGCGCTGAAGCGCCAACTCCGATCGAGCTTTGCATGGGACCGGACTAAGCGCTAAAGCGCCAACTCCGATCGAGCTTTGCATGGGATCGGAGTAAGGCGCTGAAGCGCCAACTCCGATCGAGCTTTGCATGGGATCGGAGTAAGGCGCTAAAGCGCCAACTCCGATCGACACAGGAGAAGACCATGGGAATGAACGTATCGTCGGGCGGCGGCAACGCTGAACCGGATGTGATGGTCGATATCAACACCACGCCGCTGATCGACGTGATGCTGGTGTTGCTGATCATGCTGATCATCACGATCCCGATCCAGACGCACGCCATCAAGATGAACTTGCCGATCGGCAATCCGCCGCCGCCGATCACGCAGCCTGAAGTGGTGCAGATCGATATCGACTTCGACGGCACCACGACCTGGAACGGCCAGCCGGTGCCCGACCGTGCGGCGCTCGACTCCAGGCTCGCACAGGTGGCTGCCGAACCGGTGCAGGCGGAAATCCATCTGCGGCCCAACAAGCTGGTGCCGTATAAGGATGTCGCGGCGGTGATGGCGTCCGCTCAACGACTGGGCGCAACGAAAATCGGTTTGATCGGCAATGAGCAGTACATGCAATAAGGAAGTGGAATGCTAACGATCCATCAACGCTTCAAACGCGCCGTCATTGCGGCCGCTATTGGAGGACTGTCCGCGCTCGCCGTGCTGCCGGTCACGTCTCATGCCGCAGACACCTTGCGCCCTGATGTGGCGAAGCCGCTGAACGCCGCGCAGGATCTGTATCGCGCGCACAAGTACAAGGATGCATTGACGAAGATCGATCAGGCGGCTGCAGTGCCGGGCAAGACGCCGTATGAAAGCTATATGGTCGAAGAGATGCGCGGCGCTGCTGCTGCGGCGGCGGGCGACAATGGTGTAGCCGCCCAGGCCTATGAAACGTTGCTCGGTTCAGGGCGCCTAACCGGCGCTGACGAACAACGCACCACGGCGGCACTTGCAGGCATCTACTTCGAGCAAAAGAACTACGCACAGGCTATCAAGGTCGCGCAGCGCTATCAGAAGTCAGGCGGCAGCGATCCCGATATGCGCACTCTGCTCGTCCAGTCTTACTACCTTTCGAACGACTGCGGCAGTGTGGTGAGCCTCCTCAAGCCCGTGGTCGACGCGCAAGCGCGTGCCGGCCATGCGCCCGACGAGTCGCAGCTGCAACTGCTCGGCACGTGCGCGCAGCGTGTGAAAGATGACACGACGTACCGCGGCGCGCTGGAAAAATTGGTCGCTCATTACCCGAAGCAGTCTTACTGGGACGATCTGTTCCAATCGATTCGTACGAAGCCCGGCTATTCGTCGGCGCTCGATATCGACACGTATCGGCTGCGTCGCGCGACGGGTTCGCTCACCACCGCCAACGATTACATGGAGATGACCCAGCTCGCGATTGTCTCGGGTACGACGGCCGAGGGCAAGCAGGTGATCGATCAGGGATTCGCATCAGGCGTTCTGGGTCACGATGCGCAGGCGGATCGCGAAAAGCGGTTGCAGGCGCTAGCCGCGAAGCGGGCGCAAGCGCCGGCTGATCCGGCGAACCCCGTAGCACCGGTCGACGTCGGTTTCAACGAGGTCTTCGCGGGGCAAACCAAGCAGGGTCTTGCCGCAATGGATGCGGCGATCGCGAAGGGTGGGCTCGATCACCCTGACCAGGCGCAATTGCATCTCGGGGTGGCCTACTACGTGGCAGGCGACAAAGCCCGCGCAGTGCAAACCTTTCACGCGGTGAAAGGCACCGACGGTTCGGCCGACCTCGCCCGATTGTGGGTCATGGTGGCGTCGAAGTAACGGCATCCCGGTTTCAACATGTCCCATCCTGTGAAGTGCCGCCAAGCTATGTGTGCATTGCGCCGGGCGGTACGTGCTCGCCGCATGGAACGCAGATCTTCGGCAGTAGAGGGAGGTGGTTGTATACGCAACCACCTCCCGGTTTTAGACAAGTGCGAAAGTGTCCCGACAATCGCATTGATTGAACCAAGCATCGCGGCAACTAACCGGGCATAGGGCGCGTGTTTCAGGGAAGATGTCGCATCCAATAAAACATAGTTTGGTATACAAACTAATTTTGACTACGGGATTCTGTCTTGCTATGGTTTTGCCACTCGATAACAAGGCACAGATCGCAGTTTCCATAGGAATAAAAATCCGGTCGCTTCGCCAGCGGCTCAAGCGCACGCTGGATGAAGTGGCGACAAGTGCGGGGATTTCGAAGCCATTTTTATCGCAAGTCGAACGAGGTCAGGCAACGCCCTCTATCACATCGCTCGTTGGTATTGCGCGCTCGCTAGGCGTCACGGTTCAGTACTTCGTCGACACGCCGACTGAAGACAAGTCAGTGCGTAGAAAGAGTGAGCTGAAGTACTTCGGCTTCGACGGAACCGCGAATCTTTTTGGACGGCTGACGAATTTGTCGGTCGGCGGCCAGCTGGAAGCAATTCTCGTCAGGATGCCGGTGGGACAGAACCCATCGGAAGTCACGACGCATGCAGGGGAAGAGTTCTTGTACGTAATGAGCGGCCAGATATCGCTCACGTTAGAAGGTACAACGTTCGTATTGCAGGCTGGTGACACCGCCCATTTCGAGTCCACCGTGCCTCACGCCTGGTGCAACACCGCTCGCGAAGAAGCGGCGGTTGTATGGGTGGGCACGCCAAGATTGTTCTAGGTGGCTTTGCTCCGTAATTTTTTGAAAGCACCCGTTCTGTATTCGTAAGTATTGCTAAAGTTTTGATTGAAGGTTGTTTTGATGGAGAGACGTTGTCCGATCCATCATGCAAAGTAGTCGAAGTTAAAACAATTAGAAAGCGCTGCGCATGTCGTTTGTAATAAATAAGTAGTCCGATATTAAAGTATATGAAGTGTCCCGTCTTCTGTCTGCATTTGCAATTTGGTGCGCTATTGACCCGTTGCCAGGCAGTAGAAGCGCGGGTCAGCTTTAACGGAGCGCGGCGCAAGCACGCCGTATATCGAGTGGAGAGGTCCACAAGACCTCTCTTCACACACAGCTGTGGCCTTACTGACGAGCGAGAAGGGGAAAAATGAAACAACGGGCATTGGCGCTGGCCATCAAAAGAATAGTCTGGGCTGAATTAGCGTTGTCAGCCGCAATCGCCGTACCGGCGTTTGCGCAGAGCCAGCCAGCCACCACTGGTACGGCCGCAGGCGCAACGACAACGGAAAGTACGCCGGCGGCAGCAGCGGCGGCGCCGGCATCTGGCGTTGTTGCAGCACCGTCCGCGGACAACAACACTGCGACACCGACTGCTGAAAAGGGCGTCCAGCAAATCAAGAAATTCGAAGTGACCGGGTCACTGATCCGCAGCGCCGACAAGGTCGGCTTCAACGCGGTTCAGACGGTTACGCAGAAAGACATTGTGCAGAGCGGCGCCACGACCGTCGCCGATTATCTGCGGACGACCTCAGCCAATTCTGCGAATAGCTGGGGCGAAGGCCAGTCCGGCAACTTTGCCGCAGGCGCGGCGGGTATTGCTCTACGCGGTCTCAGCGAAAAGTACACGCTTGTATTGGTGGATGGACAGCGCGTTGCGCCATTCGCGTTCTTTTCGAACAGCGTCGACTCCTTCTTCGACCTGAACACGCTGCCGTTGAACGACATCGACCGCATCGAAATCGTGAAGACCGGCGCCGTGTCGCAATACGGCTCGGACGCCATCGCGGGCGTGGTCAACATCATCACGAAGCACGACTTCCAGGGGCTGCAACTCGACGGCAGCTACGGCAGCGCCATCAGCCAGGGCGGCGGCGCGGGCACGACCAAATTCGGCGTGCTCGGCGGCTTTGGCGATCTCAACGCGGACCGCTTCAACGTGACGGCCGCCGCGAGCTACTACAAGTCGAACGGCTTCACGCTCGCAGACCGCGACGCGACGAGCGGTCAGGATTTCACCAATCAGACGGGCGGCCTTTCGTTGCTTGCACCGTCTTACTGGAGCATGCCCGACGGCAGCGTGCAGGCATTGAGCGGATGTGCGAACGGCGGTTCGGTGCATCCCGCCGCCACCAACTCGCTGACGGCTGGATCGGCGGGCACGATCTGCGGCTTCAACAGCGCGGAAAGCACGTCTATCGCCCCGATGACCGAGCGTGCGAATGCGAAGATTCACGCTGACTTCAAGATCAATGATACGACGACGGCGTTCGGGGATTTCCTGATCAGCAGCAACACGACCACCACCAACGACGGTCTGTGGAACAACGTTATTGGCAATCCGCAGGTCCCCGCACTCGTGTGGAACCCGCAGACCAAGCTGCTTTCGCCGTTCAATTTCACTGTGCCGGCGAGTAATCCGTACAACCCGTTCGGTGTCGCCACGCCGCTCACGTATGCGTTCCCGAACGCGGTGGCGGAAAACACGTATTCCACCTACTGGCGCGTGTCGACGGGCATCAAGGGCTCGTTTAACTTGCCGAACGGCGAATGGGATTGGGCGAGCTCGGTCAGTCACTCGCAAAGCACGGTCTCGAACACCTATACGAACCAGCTCAACACCAACGTACTAACCAATATTTACCAGAACGGGACTTTCGACTTCGCGAATCCTGCGGCTACGCCGAACGGGACCAACGGGCTGTACATGGACGCGAACAATCTGGCTATCTCGAAGCTGGATACAGTTGACGCAACGCTGTCGACGCCAGACCTCTTCCATCTGCCGGCGGGCGATGTGGGTCTTGGCTTCGGTGCACAGTTCACGCACCAGAGCGAAGTGATGAACCCGGGTTCGGCGTTCGAAGAGGGCGAGGTCATCAGCCCGAATCTGCAGACGGTGAACGGCCAGCGCAACGTGGCCGCCGTGTACTACCAGGTGGACATTCCGATTGTGCGCGCCCTGACATTCAGCCAGTCGGGCCGTTACGACCACTACAGCGATGTAGGTGGTGCGTTCTCGCCGCGTTTTGCATTGCGCTATCAACCGGTTCAGGCGCTCACGATGTACACGTCGTATAACCGCGGCTTCCGCGCGCCGACGTTCGTTGAGAACAGCAACTCGCAAACGATGGGTATTCAGGTCGACCAGGCCACCGGCCAGAACTACACGTCGATCACGGAGGGTAATCCGGCCCTGAAAGCCGAGCGCACGCGTAACCTCAGCATCGGCTTCCAGTTGTCGCCCACCCGTACGACCGATATCGGCCTGGACTGGTACAAGATTCGTGTGGACAACGTAATCGGCCAAGGCTCGCCTTCGCAGGTTGTCACCGACCCGGTAACGGGCGAACTCCTGTACAAGGTCATTCCGTACCAGAACCTCGGTTATCTTGATACGAACGGTTTCGAAGGCACGTTCCGCCAGGCACTGCCGACGAAGGTCGGGACGTTCACGTTGTCCGCTGACTGGGCTTACGTGAACAGCTTCAAGCTCGGCTCCCCGGGTCAGGCGCCGGTGAATGGTGCGGGTAACGACTACACGCTCACACAGCCGTTCGGCGGCAGCTTCCCGCGCTGGAAAGGCAACACCACCGCGGACTGGACGTACAACAAGTTTGACGCAGCGTTGACCTGGCAGTTCACAGGTCCGTATGCGCAGAATCTGGATGCGGCCGGGCCATCCCGAGTGGGATCGTACAGCCAGTTCAACCTGATGATGACGTACACGGGCTTCAAGCACTGGACGATCTTCGGCGGCATCGACAACATCTTCAACCGTGCGCCGCCGTACGATCCGATCTTTGCAAATGGCACGCTGGATCAGACGGGCTACGACCAGTCGATATACACGAACATTGGCCGCTTCGCGCAGGTCGGCGCAACGTACAAGTTCTGATGCCGCTGTAGTTTGTTTGTCTGATGGAACGGTCGCTCCGGCGCGTGTCATGCGGCGCTGGAGCGACCTTGGTTTTGGCGATACGCAGTATCGGGGACCCGTGTTCGTGGCAGATCAAAGCCGAGCGCGGAAGTCATGAATACCAGGAGTTTCCAGATGTTTTTAGCACCACGTCCTTCTCCTTCAATCCGTCTTCGCTGCGCATCCGCGGCACTCGTTCTGGGCGGCTTCATGCTCGCCGGCGCCTCGCAGGCGGCGGTTGTTCCTCCTGGCGTGCAACTCGCCGCGAAGCAGGAACTGGTGCGCAACAACGGCACTGAAGTCGAGACACTCGATCCGAACGTGGCGGAGTCGGTGCCGGCCAATACCGTCGCGCGCGATCTGTTTGAAGGACTGACCGCGACGCGCGCCGACGGTGAGACCGTCCCCGGCGTAGCGGAAAAGTGGGAAATGAAGGACCCCACCACGTGGGTCTTTCATTTGAGAAGGAATGCGAAGTGGTCAAATGGTGAGCCAGTTGTCGCCGCTGACTTTGTCTACGGATGTCAGCGTCTCGTCGATCCAAAAACGGCTTCGCCATACGCAAATACCTACGGCATGTTCCTGCTGAACGGAGCAGACATTGTTGCAGGCAAAAAACCGGTGGCGTCGCTTGGCGTAAGCGCGCCCGACCCGTACACGGTCGAGATCAAGACGCCGTATCCGGTGCCGTTCCTGCCTGACCTGATGTCGAATACGAACCTTGGGCCAGTGAACAAGGCGGCCGTCGAAAAGTACGGCAAGGACTGGACCAAACCCGGCAAGCTTGTCAGCAACGGCGCGTTCATGCTGAAAGACTGGCAGGTGAACAATCGTCTTGTGCTGCAGAAAAACCCGCAGTACTGGAATGCTGCTTACGTGCAATTGACCCAGGTAACGTACCTGCCGGTGGAAGACGAAAACACAGACGTGGATCTGTACAAATCCGGCGGTGACGACTGGGTGAACCAACTGCCGTCGGGCACCTATGCCCGCTACAAACAGGAGTACCCGAACGAGATGCGCGCGGCGCCCATGCTCGGCTTGCGTTATTACTCGTTCAACAACAAAGACCCGCTCCTGAAGGACGTGCGTGTGCGCAAGGCGCTGTCCATGGTCATCGACCGGGACATCCTCGCGCAGCGTGTGACTGCCGATGGCCAGATCCCGGCGTATGGCGTGATCGTGAAGGGCGTGAAGGGCGCCGACGTCAGTGCGTACGACTGGGCCTCGTGGCCAATGGCGAAACGCGTGGACGAAGCGAAAAAGCTGCTGGCCGAGGCGGGCGTGAAACCCGGCACCAAGTTGCAGTTCGCCATGAACACGAGTGAGTATCACAAGAAGATGGCGATCTTCGCGGCGTCCGAATGGAAGACGAAGCTGGGCCTGGATACTGAAATCCAGGCGATGGAATTCAAGGTGCTGCTCAAGAAGCGGCACGAGGGCGACTATCAGATTGCACGCAACGGCTGGGTGGCGGACTACAACGACGCAAGTACCTTCCTCACGCTGGTTCAATGCGGTTCCGAGCAGAACGACAACCAGGCGTGCAACCCCAAAGCCGATGCGCTGATGCACCAGGCGTCCGACTCCACCGACCCGGCCACGCGTCAGACATTGCAGACCGAAGCGGCCAAGGTAGCAATGGAAGACTATCCGATGCTGCCTCTGCTGCAATACACGCTGGTGCGGTTGGTCAAGAGTTACGTGGGCGGTTATTCCACGAAGAACCCTATGGACCACTACCGCAGCGAAGACATGTACATCATCAAGCATTGAGCGCCGCGTTTGGGCCGGCCACTCGAGATGAGCACGGCGATAATCCGGCACCGCGTTTTCATCCGGACGCACACGCCCGTTTCAATCATCAGGCTTTGACATGAACGAACCGCATCATCCCCTGACAGGCGTGCTGTGGGCGCGGGCACATTGGGAACATCGGGGCGACGATGAATAAAAGCTGCATCGCGCTGGGGTTTGCCGCACTGCTCCTTGCATCGCACGCGTTCGCCCGACCGTCGATCGCGCAATACGACGAGCCGAAATATCCGGCGGACTTCACGCACTTCGACTATGCGGACGCGGACGCGCCCACAAACGGCGACATGAATTTCCAGAACTACGATGAACTGCAAAGCTACGATTCGATGAATCCCTTCCTGGTCCGGGGCGCCCCGGCGCCCGACCTGAAGAACCTGATGTTCGACACGCTGATGCAGCGAAGCTGGGATGAACTGGCGTCGGAGTATCCATTGATTGCGGACGATGTTGAGGTTGCCCCGGACGGCAAGTCGGCCACGTTTCATATCAATCCCAAGGCGCGTTTTTCCAATGGCGACCCGATCACCGCCGCTGACGTGAAGTACTCCTACGACACGTTGGCGAGCCATCAGGTCTCGCCGATCTACAACTCGCAGTTCGCCAATATCAGCCGCGCGGCCGTGTTCGATCGCCTGACCGTGCGCTTCGATTTCAAGGAAGCGCGCCGCGATGCGCCGCTGATCGCCGGGGATTTGCCGGTGTTCTCACCGAAGTGGGGCATGAAAGCGGACGGCATGCGACCGCCGTTTGATCAGATATCGGATGTGCCGCCGGTGGCAAGCGGTCCTTACCTGATCGAGCAACGCAAGAACGACAAGGAGATCACCTACAGGCGCAACCCGGATTACTGGGCGGCCGATTTGCCGTCGCGACGCGGCATGTATCGCTTCCAGCGCATCACGTTCCGGCTCTTCACGGATCACTACACGTCGCTGGAAGATTTCAAGGCGGGCCACACGGATATGCGCGTGGAGTATTCATCATCGACCTGGGCGCGCAAGTACATTGGCAAGAACTTCAGCAACGGGTCGCTCAAGAAAGGCGAGTTCCCCGATGGCCCGGCGCAGATGCAGGGCATGATTTTCAATACCCGCAAGCCGCTGTTCTCGGACGCTCGCGTGCGCCGCGCGCTGACGCTCGCTTTCGACTACGACTGGTTGAACCGGCTGGCGTTCCACGGTCTGTATCGCCGCACGGGAAGTTACTTCCAGGACTCCCCGTTTGGTGCGCAGGGCGTGCCGGATGCAAAAGAGTTGAAGCTGCTCGAACCGTATCGCTCGACGCTTCCAGCTGCCGTGTTCGGCCCGATGCTGAAGCAGCCTGACACGGTGCCGCCGCATTCGTTGCGTGCCAATTTGCGCGAAGCCCAGGCGCTCCTGAACGAAGCGGGCTGGCAGTATCGTGACGGTGCGCTGCGCAACGCGAGCGGAACGCCAATGACCATCGAGATCATGGACGACCAGCCCGGCATGGACGGGGTCATCCTGCCGTACATCCAGCAATTGCAGACGCTCGGCGTGCAGGCACACCTGCGGGAACTCGACAGCGCGTTGTACGAGAAGCGCATGGACGCGTTCGACTTCGACATGACCACGTATATCTACACACCGGTCACCATTCCGGGCGGCGAACTGACGCGCCGCTTCGGCAGCGCGGCGGCGTCGCAGCCGGGCTCGGAGAATTTTCCGGGGGTCCGTTCGAAAGCTGCCGACGCGATGATCGAGGCCGCATTGAAAGCGCAGACACTAAGCGATCTCGAGACCGCCACGCGCGCGCTCGATCGCATCCTGATCAATGGGTATTACATCGTTCCGGAGTACTACTCGCCGAGCGCGCGCGTGGGGTATCGGGCACGAATGGGTTTTCCTCCGGTCTCGCCGCTTTCGTATCTTGCGGAGGACTGGCTGGTCGACTACTGGTTCGTGAAGGCGCCCGTGTCCGCCCCCGTTGCTTCAACACACTGAGATTGCCATGGCCGCTTATATTCTCAGACGCATGTTGCTGATGATCCCCACGCTGATCGGTGTGCTTACGCTGACTTTTGTCGTGACGCAGTTCGTACCGGGTGGCCCGGTAGAGCAGATCCTGATCCAGATGCGCCACGGCGGCAGCCACGGCGAGGCGGGCGGGGCCGGTGGATATCACGGCAGCCAGGGGGTGGACCCGCAGCAGGTCGAGCAACTCAAGAAGGAATTCGGCTTCGACAAGCCGCCGCTCGTGCGCTACGTGAGCATGCTCAGGAACTACGTGAGTTTCAATCTCGGTCAGTCGTATTACCAGCATCAGAGCGTCTGGGCAGTGATCCGTTCGAAGTTGCCAGTGTCAATCACGCTGGGACTCTGGACCGTGCTGCTGACCTATCTCATTGCCGTGCCGCTGGGGATTTCGAAGGCCGTGCGAAACGGCTCTCGCTTCGATACCGCCACGAGCGTGCTCGTGCTGACCGGCTACGCCATTCCCGGTTTCGTGCTGGGCGTGCTGCTGCTGATGTTGTTCGGTGGCGGTACGTTGTGGCAGGTGTTCCCCATGCGCGGCCTCACCTCCGATGACTTCGACCAACTCAGCATGGCGGGCAAGGTACTCGATTATTTGTGGCATATCGCGTTGCCGGTGACGGCTTCGGTGGTCGGCAACTTTGCGATCGTCACCATCCTGACGAAGAACACGTTCCTCGAAGAGATCAGCCGGCAATACGTGCTGACCGCACGCGCAAAAGGCGCGCCGCAACGTGACGTGCTCTGGAAGCACGTGCTGCGTAACGCGATGATTCCGCTGCTGACGGGGCTGCCAGCGGCGTTCGTGGGCGCGTTCCTCAATGGCAACCTGCTGATCGAGACATTGTTTTCGCTCGATGGCATGGGCCAGCTTTCCTATGACTCGGTGATCCGGCGCGACTATCCCGTCGTGCTCGGTTCGCTTTACCTGTTCACCCTGATTGGTCTTGTGACCAAGCTTATTGCGGACGTCTGTTATGTCCTCGTCGACCCCCGTATCCAGTTCGACCGGCTGGACCGGTGAGAGCATGAACGTCTCCGTGAATCCGGTCATGGGGGGCCCTGCGGCCACTATCTTGCCGCCGTCCGATTCACCGGGCCGGCGCGTATGGTTGCGTTTCAAGGCGCAGCGGCTGGGCTACTGGAGCACGATTGTGTTCGTGGCGTTGTTCGTCATCAGCCTGCTGGGCGAAGTGCTGGCGAACGACAAACCGCTGTTGATCCGCTACGAAGGGCACTACTATTTCCCGATCGTGAAGGACTATTCGGAGAAAGTATTCGGCGGCGATTTCCCGGCACGGGCGAACTATCTCGACCCGTACATTCGCGACCGGCTGGAATCGAAGGGTAACTTTGCGATCTATCCGCCGAATCATTTTCACTACGACACCGTCGACTATTTCGCGACCACGCCCAATCCCGCGCCGCCTTCGGCCGCCAACTGGATCGGGACGGACCAGTTCGGCCGCGACGTGTTTTCGCGCCTGCTGTACGGTTTCCGGCTCTCTGTGCTCATGGCACTGGCACTCACGGTCTCGGGCGTCTTGCTGGGCGTCCTGACGGGCGCAGTGCAGGGGTTCTACGGTGGTCGCACCGACTTGATCGGCCAGCGCCTGATAGAGATCTGGAGTTCGATGCCCGACCTGTATCTGCTGATCATCTTCGCGTCCATTTTCGAGCCGACCTTGTGGCTGCTGTTCATCCTGCTCTCGGCGTTCGGATGGCTCACGTTGTCGGACTACGTGCGCGCCGAATTCCTGCGCAACCGTTCGCTTGACTACGTTCGCGCGGCTCGCACCATGGGTTTGTCGAACTGGCAGATCATGTGGCGTCATGTGTTGCCCAACAGTCTGACTCCGGTGATCACCTTCCTGCCGTTTCGCATGAGCGCGGCGATTCTCGCGCTGACCAGCCTCGACTTTCTCGGACTTGGCGTGCCAGCCCCCACGCCGAGCCTGGGCGAGTTGCTAGCCGAAGGAAAAAACAATCTCGATGCATGGTGGATCTCCGGCGCGGCGTTCGGTGGCCTTGTCGTCACCTTGCTGCTGCTGACCTTCATGGGCGACGCGTTACGCAACGCGCTCGATACCCGCACGCGCGGTTCCGCATTCGGAGGGGCACGGAAGTGACCACCCCTCTATTGCAACTCGACGGTTTATCGATTGGCTTCGGCGACAAGACTGTCGTACGGGACCTGAATCTTTCTATCGGGCGTGGCGAACGCGTGGCGCTGGTGGGCGAATCTGGATCGGGCAAGAGCGTCACGGCGTTATCCATTCTGGGCCTGGCGGACAACGCTCGCCAGACGGGGCGCATCCTGCTGGACGGTGACGATCTCCTGCACAAGACAGAGCAACAGATGCGCGGCATTCGCGGCCGCGACGTTGCCATGGTCTTCCAGGAGCCGATGACCGCGCTCAACCCGTTGTTCACCATCGGCAAGCAGATCGCAGAAAGCCTGCGTCTGCACGAAGGTTTGCGTCCTAACGCGGCACGTCAGCGCGGTATTGAGTTGTTGCGGCGTACCGGTATCCCCGAACCGGAACGGCGTATTGACAGCTTCCCGCATCAACTGTCGGGTGGCCAGCGGCAACGCGCGATGATCGCGATGGCGCTCGCGTGCCGCCCGCGCTTGCTGCTCGCCGATGAACCGACGACGGCCCTTGATGTGACCGTGCGCCAGCAGATCGTGGAATTGCTGATCGGTTTGCAGGAGCAGGAAGCGGCCGAGCGCGGCATGGCGGTGCTGCTGATCACGCACGACTTGAACCTGGTCAAGCGTTTCGCACAGCGTGTGGCGGTGATGGAAAATGGCGTGCTGGTAGAAACCAATTCGACCGCGGAACTGTTCGCGAATCCGCAGCATCCGTACACCCGTCGTCTTCTCAATAGCGAGCCCGAACGCGCGATCGATCCAATCGATTCGGACGCGCGGCGGGTGCTCGAAGTGCAGGGACTGTCGGTGGACTACCGGACTTCGGTGAAAGGCTGGCGCTCGGCGTTTTCGAAGTCTTCGTTCCGTGCTTTGCAAGACGTCGGCATCACATTAAGGTGCGGCGAAACGCTTGGCATAGTCGGCGAATCCGGATCGGGAAAGTCCACGCTCGCCGCCGCTATCCTGGGGCTGCAAAGGCCGTCGGAAGGGTTGATTCATATCGACGGGCAGCCCTTGTCCGCACTCAAGAGCATGAACTCGAGGCGGATGGTGTCGTCGCGGCTGCAGGTGGTATTTCAGGACCCCTACGGATCGTTGTCACCGCGCATGACGATCGAACAGATCGTGGGCGAAGGGATTGCGTTGCACCGGCCGGAAGTGACGGTGGCGGCGCGTCGCCAACGCGTGGTGGCGCTGCTCCAGGAAGTCGGCATGCCGGCCGATGTTTTGCCCCGGTACCCTCAAGAATTTTCCGGTGGCCAGCGCCAACGTATAGCCATTGCCCGGGCGCTGGCGGTCGAGCCGGAACTGCTTGTGCTGGATGAACCCACGAGCGCGCTCGATGTATCGATACAGCAGCAGGTGCTCAACCTGCTCACTCGGCTGCAGAAAAAATACGGCCTGACCTATCTGTTCATCACGCACGATCTTGCCGTGATGCGCGCGATGGCGCACAGGGTAGCGGTCATGAAAGCCGGGCGGATTGTGGAAACGGGCGACACTATGGATGTTTTGCAAGCGCCTGCGCATCCGTATACGCAGGCGCTGCTTGCGGCTTCCATGGTAGCGGGCGCGGCTTAAAATTGCGCGGCCGCAGCGAGATTTTGGTCCTTACGCCGTCAACTCAGGACACGGGCTCGTCGCTCTTTTCGTTGAGGCGACGTTTTGCCCGCAGCGCGCTGAAGGGATCGGGCTCCGGCGAGTCTGGCCCGGATTTCGGCCCTGCAGCTGGTTTGTCACTCGACGCCGCCGGCTTGCCCGGCGCAATCATCTTGCGCAGCTGCGGCGCGATGGACGTCGCTTCGAAACACAGCTTGATGCCGAAGCGCGCGCGGTTGAGAAGATGCGCCGTCGACACCGTTCGCCAGAAGCGGTTCGCGTTGAAGTCAGGATAACGCGCCTCGCGTTCGATCAACGCCTTGCCATCGGGCAAATGGACGAAGCAGCAATGCTGGAACCATCGAAGGTCGCGATGCGTGTTGCCGGTCCAGTGCCGGCCGATCGCCTGGTACGCCCCCAGTTCCACAATCTGCTGCCCTTCGTCGGCAAGCGTATTGAGCGCGGCGGAGACAAACGACTCGTCGCCGTGATGCTGCAAGCGCTCGATCTCTTCAACATACCGTTCACAGTGCGCGCGGGCGCGAGGCACCAGCACCCTGAGGAACGCGCTCGTGCTGAGGAGGAATTCGCCGCCATACCAGCGCGGATTGAGCAGATGCCGGCCGGCCACGATCTCGAGATCCTTGATGACGTTGGCGCTTCCATAAGCAGGGAACACTTGATCCGATATGTCGAACGCGCCGACTCCTGCATCGGCACAGAGTTGAAGTAATTCATCGTCCAGGCGACGGATGGCGACAATGTCAGAATCGAGCAGCAACAGCAACATATTGGGCGCGAGCAGGCCGGCCACTTGTTCAAGCAGGTCAAGCTTGAAATGCGCCGCGTAGAACTCAGTGCTCCTCGGAACGTTGACGCTCGCGATCAGTTCGTGCACGAGCGGACGCCGCTCTTCCGGAACAAGGGAAAAGCATGCGCTTACCGCTTCCGGTGCGTTCGTGAAGACGTTAAGCCGGGGCATGCCTGCATGAAGCAGGGTCTTGTTTAAGCAAAGCGCCTGACGGGCATAGGACAGCGGATCTTTACTGGTGCTATTAGGACTGGCGGTTGCGTCGATATCGACGAAGACCAGGGTACAAGGAAAAATTTCCATTGTTGGGGTGTCCAATTCCTTAATCGAGAATTTGTTGCTGATTTGAATCGGGCCATTTGAATAACCCGCCGTTATAAGCATCGTGGAAGATACAAATACTATGTGTCCGCCAAAATGCCTGACATGTGCGACATATAGGAGGAATTAGCAGGCTCTAGATTACTGTGAATGACATTCATGAATTTTTCGCTGACGCACGCGAAGACACGGGGCAAGGGGTTCCCGGTTAATGGGGCGAGAAAACTAATTCGGTTTGAAAAGTATTATCAAACGGCAAGAGCTACCGTGGTTTTTGAATGACAGTAAACTTGACCGTCCTGGTTATGATCAAAGGTAATACGCCATCGATCGGATGGTTGACCCGTTGCTTTTCAGCTAATGGCACGAGCTTCGTCGCTGCTTTAACGTGAGGAAAGACTGGTCGAATCCGGCGCGTGATTAAGCAGCTTCAAGCGAAGAAGTGCGGACCCATCCGGCGTAACAGTCTTCGGTCGTTACGTAACACACGGCCCGCGTTTATTTCATGGCGGCTTGCCGGTGTGCGCACAGTCCGTTGCTCGGCAGGTCTTTGCTGGACTTCCCATCGGCTGACGTTCGCCAGGCAGGCCGTTTGGCCAATTGGCATGGCTCGTGCCTAAAGCACTCCGGTTCGTGAAGCATGGCGACATCTGCGATTCACGGACCGGGCGCCGGCTAACCGGTGGCGCGATACCCCGTTAGCGGACGGATGCAACGATGATGACCCAACCTGGCGAGCACCGCCTATGTCAGCGGGTGCGTGATGGCTTGCGTGCCGGCGAGTTTCAGCTTGCGTTTCAGGGCGTATATCACACAAGGACGGGTGCTTTGTCGAGCGCCGAGGCCTTGATTCGCTGGATGCATCCGCAATACGGAATGTTGTTGCCGGGCGCGTTTATCAGCGCGGTTTCCGATCCGGACGTGGCGTTGGACATGACGCATTTTGTTATCGACAGCACGTGTTCTCACCTTGCGTCATGGCAACGCGAAGGGCTTCCGATGTTTCCCATCGCGGTCAACGTGCCGCCTTCGGTGGTGGCCGGCGGGAGCTTTGTGCGGCGGCTGGAGCATTCCGCGCGCTCGCACGGCGTTGTGCCGGGACTGTTTCAGGTTGAGTTGTCCGAGACGGAAGACGCGACAAAAATCCTGGCTTCGAAGGGACTGATGGGTGCGTTGCGCGAGATTGGCGTGGATATAGCCATCGACGATTTCGGCACTGGATATTCGTCACTTGCCATGCTGAGCGCGCTCGACGTGGATGTGGTCAAACTGGCAAAGGAATTGCTCGTGGAGGTGCCGGACAATCCGAGGGCGTGCGAGGTGGTGTCCGCGATATTCAACCTGCTGGAAAGGCTGGCTGTGGCGGTGGTAGTGGAGGGCGTAGAGACGGCGGCGCAAGCGCTGTGGCTGGCGCGCTGGCCGAACGTATTGGCACAAGGTTTCTATTACGCGCGGCCGACGTTCGGGCTGTCGAATATTCCCGGGTGCAAACTCGCGCCTGAGAGGCACCTGCAACTCGTAGGCTAATAGAGCCGGGATTTAGAAAAACAATAAGCCGTTGAGCGTATCGACATCTATGGGGCCGGAATCGCGGTTGTGACAGATATTTGAGTGCTGCGATATTACTGATGCCTTTCAAGGCATAAAATTGCACCTTTAGAGGGCGTTAATTAATTTCCTAACGGATAGAAAAACGAGGTATTAATGCACAAATAATGCCTCAGAAGCGAGTTCTAATGCATGGGTCCCGCAGGGATTCCCACGCATTGGCAGAGTCGAAATCCAGGGCCGTTCTGGCCGAAGACCCATAAACTAAAATCAGATTTGAGCTTAGCCGGCCTCGATGCCCGCTATAACAAGGCCTTAAGCTGCTTGCCGCCAGCAGAATCAGGCAATCGAAAGCAATGACCCCAAGCGCACCAACCCGGCCACGCTGTGCTTCGTTCGCGTATCGCGAGTAAGCTTTAGCGGGAATTTCCGCGCGGGTATGTTGGCGGGTCTGGCGGCGGGGTATGGCAGGTATGGTCCTCGCGACGCATGCTCAGGCGTCGGCCCGAATGCTCATTCCGATGCCCCCACTACAACCGACTTTCCGATCTATAAACAGGAGCTTTCCATGATGAATCGAGACAACCCCGTATGGCTCATCACCGGCTGCTCGACTGGCTTCGGCCGTGAGCTGGCAAAACTTGTGCTGGAACGCGGATGGCGCGCCGTGGTGACGGCACGGGACCCGTCCAAGCTTGCGGATCTGGCCGAAGGCCATGGGGACCACGCGCTTGTGCTGCAACTTGACGTGACCGATCGCAAGCAGATCGCCGATGTTGTCGCTAAGTCGCAGAAGCATTTTGGCCGTATTGATGCACTCGTGAATAACGCGGGTTACGGTTATCTGGCGGCGATTGAAGAAGGCGAGGACGACGCCGTACGCGCGATGTTCGAGACCAACGTATTTGGTCTGGTCGACATGACGAAGGCCGTGTTGCCCGTCATGCGCGCGCAAAAAAGCGGTCTCATCGTCAACATTTCGTCGATAGGCGGGATCACGAGTTTCGCGGCCACGGGCTATTACCACGGCACAAAATACGCGGTGGAAGGCATCTCGGAGTCGCTGGCAATCGAAGTAAAACCGCTGGGTATTGACGTGCTCGTGGTTGAGCCCGGACCGTTCCGCACCAACTGGGCCGGCCCGTCGATCAAGCAGTCGGCTACGCGCATTGATGACTATGCTGCTACCGCGGGCGAGCGCCGCAAGCAGACCGAAGCGCGCAGCGGTAATCAGGCGGGCGATCCGGTGCGCGCGGCGCAGGCGATCATTGACGCGGCACTCTCGGACACCCCGCCGTTGCGCCTGTTGCTCGGCAAAACAGCGCTTGAACTGGCGCGCAAGAAAGTCGCTTCGCTGACTCAAGACTTTGATGCGTGGGAAAAGACGACTATTGGCGCTGACTTCCCGGAAGGCTCGAGCTAAGCCGGAACATTGCGCGACGCACGTGCTGAGCCGCGAACACTGGGTTGCCTTGTGTCGCGCGCGAGTCTTTCTGATTCCTTTCCGCGGATAGCAACCGAGGCGCACACTTCTTTTGTTTTCCCTGACTGAAATGTGCGCGCCTTGATTGTTGGCTACCTCCAAACGACAAAGCGCTCGCGCGTCTCGCGCATACCTTGGCTTACTCAGACCCTTACTCAGACCCTTACTCAGACCCTTACTCAGACCCTTACTCAGACCCTTACTCAGACCCTTACTCAGACCCTTACTCAAACCATCCGATAACTGCTTTCCGACTTGCCTATCGACCTCTTTTCCACACCTCTTTCGTAAGCTTACTTCGCCCTTAATCCATCATGACCGATCTCTACACCTTGCATCGCGGCGACGCTCCGCTGCTTATTTCCATCCCGCACGTAGGCACTGAAATTCCCGAGAGCTTGCGGCCGTTGTACACGGACATGGCGCTGACCGTCGCCGATACCGACTGGCATCTCGACCGGCTGTATGACTTCGCCCGCGAGATGGGCGCGACCATTCTGGGCGCTCGTATCTCGCGTTATGTGATCGATCTGAACCGGCCATCGAACGATGAAAGCCTATATCCGGGCCAGACGACAACGGGCCTGTGTCCGGGCGAAACCTTCCGTGGCATGCCGCTGTATCGTGATGGCGCAGGGCCCGATTCTGCCGAGAAAGCGCGGCGCGTAGTGACCTACTGGCAGCCGTATCACGACGCGCTTGAAGCAGAACTCGCTCGGTTGCGGGCGGCTCATCCGAACGTGTTGCTGTGGGAGGCGCATTCCATTGCAAGCGTGTTGCCGCGTTTGTTCGAGGGCAAGCTTCCTGATCTGAACATCGGAACGCAGGATGGGCGCACGGCGGCGCCGGGTGCCTTGCAAGCCGTCACGGACACCGCCGCGCGGAGCGCCTATACATGGGTCGCTAACGGCCGTTTCAAGGGCGGCTACAACACGCGTCACTATGGAACGCCGGAGACCGGCGTCCACGCAATACAACTGGAAATGTGCCAGTCGACTTACATGCATGAGACGGAACCGTTCGATTACGCGCCCGAAGCCGCCAGTCAGGTTCAGGTGGTGGTGAAGGACATGGTGGGCGTGGCGCTGGATGTGATCCAGGGGCTGTAATCGCTCTCGCTTAAGCGTAGGACCGGCTTGCTGCCGCCGGCTGCTCCTGCCGAGGCTCCAAGCGCGATTTTCAACGATCTCTTAACATGGCCGATGCATTAGCAAAGCTGCCTGCTTGCCAAGGTCGGCAGCGCGGTAGCGGCTCATTGGCTTTCAATGAAAAAGGAGTGGACATGGAATATCGCTTACTGGGCGAAACGGGTTTCAAAGTGCCGGTGCTGAGCCTGGGCACCGCCACGTTTGGCGGCAGCAATGATTTCTTCAAGGCGTGGGGCAGCACTGATGCCGACGGGGCGCGCAGCCTGGTCGACATTGCGCTGGAGGCGGGCGTCTCGATGTTCGACAGCGCAGACGTCTACTCGGACGGCATGGCGGAAGAGATCCTCGGCAAGGCAATTGCCGGACGCCGCTCGAAGGTGATCGTATCGACGAAAGGAACATTTCAGTTCGGCTCCGACGTGAACAGCGTTGGCTCAACCCGGCATCATTTGACGGAAGCCATCAACGGCAGCCTGAAACGCCTGAACACCGACTACATCGACATCTATCAGCTGCATGGTTTTGACGCACTGACACGCGTGGAAGAAACCTTGCGCACGCTCGACGACTTCGTGCGTGCCGGCAAGATCCGCGTGATCGGCTGCTCGAATTTTTCCGGCTGGCACTTGATGAAATCGCTGGCGGTGTCGGACCGTGAAGGGCTCGCGCGGCATTCGGTGCATCAGGCGTATTACTCGCTGACCGGACGTGATTTCGAGCATGAACTCATGCCGCTGGGACTGGACCAGAAGGTCTCGACCATTGTCTGGAGTCCGCTGGGGTGGGGGCGCCTGACAGGCAAGATCCGTCGCGGCAGCCCGTTGCCGGAGAACAGCCGCTTGCACAAGACGGCGGATATGGGACCGCCGGTTGCCGATGAATATGTCTTTGGCATTGTGGACGCGCTGGATGCCGTGGCCAAGGAAACCGGCAAGAGCGTGCCGCAGATTGCGTTGAACTGGCTGCTGCAGCGGCCGACAGTCGCGAACGTGATTGTGGGCGCTCGCGACGAGAAGCAGTTCCGCGAGAACCTGGGCAGTGTAGGGTGGTCGTTGAGTGCTGAGCAGATGGCGGCCCTGGATAAAGCGAGCACGTTGCCGCTGCCCTATCCGTACTGGCATCAACGCGGGTTCGCGGATCGCAATCCGTCGCCGGTTTAGAGAAAGCGCACGGGTGGGGGGCGCCGCTTTTATGCGGGGAGCGAGCGGCGTGCTCCACCGGTGTTATTTCGCGGCTTATCGCAGAGACGCGATCGATTCGTTTGCTACACCGTTGCGCCTGATTTGGATGAGCCGATCACCGAGCTTTTCACGCGCCTGTTCGGTATCGTAATGCGTTTGGAGGTTCATCCAGCTTTGCGGATCGACGCCAAAAAATGCACCGAGACGAACGGCTGTGTCGGCGGTGATGGCGCGTTTCCCCTGCACAATTTCATTGATGCGACGTGCCGGAACATCGATAGCTTTTGCGAGCGCGTACTGAGTGATGCCCATTGGACCGAGCCATTCTTCAGCGAGGATCTCGCCGGGTGTATCGAGTGGAATTTCGCGGGTCATAAGTAATCCTGGTGGTAATCGCAGATTTCAACCTGCGTGGCGCAGCCCAACTCGAAGCAAAAGCAAACACGCCATTGATCATTGATGCGCACGCTATATTGTCCTTTTCGATTGCCCTTCAATGCTTCGAGAAAGTTGCCGGGCGGAAGGCGCAAAAAGTTGAGGTCAGCTCCTGCATGAAGCTGTTGCAACTTACGAATTGCGACGCGTTCGAAGTTCACAAATCTCGCCACGCGCTTTCCTTCAAACAACGAGCGGGTGTCTTGGCAGCAGAAGGAAGTGATCATGAGTTGAATAATAACGCGAAACGTTATTAACGTCAAGCGTTACTAGGTCTAAACTTCATCCGAAGGAGCGCGGGCGTAATCGTGTCGCGTGTCATTCGCGAGGCGACTCACCCGTCACCGCAGTCCCGGGCAACATCCGCGCAAACGACACCGCCATGGACGCCAGTTCCTGCGCGACCGGCGTCAACGGCACGCCTGCGCGGCGCAGCAGGCATACGCGCGTACTCAACGCCTGCTCTTTGATCGGGACGACCGCCACATGGTCCTTGAAGAACGGATGTGCCGCGAGACGCACGGGTTCGAGCGACAGATAATCGCTGTTCGCCACGCAATGCAAAGTATCGAACACAGCTTCGGTCGTGGCCGCAATACGCGGGGGTTCAAGCCCTGCGTCCTCGAACAAAGTGGACAGGCGGTTCGCGACATCGCCCGCATGGCGAGGCCGGGTGCTGACCCACTCGCAGTCCTGCAGCGCCCGCAGCGATCGCGCGCGGCCTAGCGGATGACCACGCCGCGCGATGACGGTGACGGGCGATCCAAACAGCGTGGTCGCCTCGAGATCATGGATATCCGCTTCGTTCGATACCAGCGCCAAGGCGAAGTCCAGGCTGCCGTCGCGTACCCACGCGGTCAGGACCCGCGACGTGGCGCTGGTCAGATGAACGTCAATACGCGGACAGCGTTCGCGAAAACTCGCCAGCAGCGCAGGAAATAGTCGCATCATGGCTTCGGCCGCGGCGCCGAGTGAAACCTGGCCGGTCAACTCGCCGCGCAACTGGCGCATTTCGTTTTCGGTTCGAACGCACTCGCCAAGAATCACGTCGGCGCGAATCCGCAAGCGCTCCCCGATCGAGGTCAGGCGCGCGCCGCGATGCCCGCGTTCGAACAAGGGGCCGCCTGCGCTGGTCTCGAGTTTCCTCAACTGTTGCGTCACGCCGCTTTGCGCAATGCCGAGGCTGCGTGCCGCCGCCCGGAGACTGCCGGCTTCAGCGACAGCCACGAATACGCGAAGTTGCGTCAAGGTCAGATCCACAATAACCGCCCGGGTGATCTATAAAAGTGATCATGATAAGTAAATCGCCCCTGTTTGGTGGCATTTTGCACTCGTACCATGCAGGCGTGTTGTCCCCATCACCGTCTTAACCACTGAGTAAGCGCCGATGAAAACTCTCTCTTCGTTGCTCGCCGCCGCCGTGATCGCGGCCGTGACCGTCACCACGCCGGCCTTCGCGAAAGACGCGAGCGTATTGCGCCTGGGCATTGATCCGACGTATCCGCCGATGGACGTAAAAATGCCCGACGGCACCGTGACCGGTTTCGACGTCGATCTGGCCAACGAGATCTGCCGCCGCATCGCGATGCATTGCCAATGGGTCGAGATGGAGTTCTCCGGCATGATCCCGGCGCTGCAGGCCCGCAAGATCGACGCGATCATCTCGTCGATGGCAATCACCGAAAAGCGCATGCAGCAGATCGCGTTTTCAACCAAGTTGTTCCAGTTCAAGTCACGTTTGATCGCGAAGACCGGCGTTCCCTTGACGGTGAGCGCGGAGGGTCTGCGCGGCAAGCGCATTGGCGTACAGAGCGGCACGCAGTTCGAAACCTATGCACAGAAGAACTGGCAGTCGGGCGGTGTGGAGGTGGTTGCGTATCAGAGCCAGGAGGGCGTCTTTGAAGACCTGATGGCTGGCCGGTTGGACGCGGCGCTGCTGGGGTCGGTGGAAGCGGATAACGGGTTCCTGAAGACACCAAGAGGCAAGGGTTTCGGTTTCGTCGGCGGACCGCTTGAGATGGGTGACCATGGCACAGGCATCGGCCTGCGCAAGGACGACGTTGCGCTCAAGGCGAGCATCGATAGCGCGATCGCCGGCATGCGTGCCGACGGCACGTACCAGAAGATCGCCCGCAAGTACTTCGACTTCGACGTCTACGGCAACTAACAGGATTTTCAGGAGTATTCGATGCACATCCAAAGCACGCCGCTGGTTTCCACGTCCATTGGCACGCGCCGCGAGTTCGTCAGTTTTCACTTCGGCACGCCGGGTACGGGCGAGAAAATCTACGTGCAGGCGTCGCTGCATGCGGACGAAATACCCGCGATGCTGACCGCTTGGCGCCTGAAGCAACGGCTGATTGAACTGGAAAAGGCGGGGCGTATTCGCGGCGAGGTGATCCTGGTGCCGGTCGCAAACCCGATCGGACTTTCGCAGCACGTGCTCGGACAGTTCATTGGACGCTTCGAGTTGAATAGCGGCCACAACTTCAATCGCAGCTTTCCGCTGCCTGCTGCCGCTGCTTTGGTCGAACGCATTGGCAGCCAGTGGACGCAGGACGCCGACAGCAACACGCGCTTATTGCGGCGGGCCGTATGCGACATGCTCGCCGAGGTCAAGCCGAAGAACGAGTTCGAGTCCTTACGCCGCGAGATGCTGGTCATGGCAGCCGATGCCGACGTCATCATCGACCTGCATTGTTCGCTTGAGGCCACCATGCACTTGTACACGAGCCCTGCGAGCTGGCCGGCGGTCGAGCCGCTCGCGCGTTATCTGGGCGCGAGTGGTGTATTGCTCTGTGCGGACTCGGGCGGTCAGTCATTCGACGAGGTTCATACGCAATTGTGGAACGACGTTCGTGGGTTTCTGGGCGAGGGTACGCCGCTCGCCGCGCCTAACGTTGCACTGACGATCGAGCATCGCGGTCAGCGCGATGTGTCTTATGAATTCGCCGCGCAGGACTCGGAAGCAATTGTCGATTACCTGACGTATCGGGGTGTAATCGAAGGCGAGGCGCGCGAGTTGCCGCCGCTCAATCATCCGGCGACGCCGCTGGCCGGCAGCGAGCAGTTCATTGCACCGGCAAGCGGCGTGGTGGTGTATCGCGCGCAGGTCGGGGCACATTTGAAAGCGGGTGACCCGGTCTTCGATATCGTCGATCCGATCACGGACGAAGTGACCACGTTGACGACGAAAAATGACGGTGTCTTTTATATGCGCCGGGCGATTCGCTTTGTGATCGCTGGTGCACCAATGGGCCGAGTAACGGGCGCGGTCCCATTCAGGACCGGGGTGTTGATCGGCGCTTAAGCTGCGTCACTTAGTTGGGTCACTTAGTTGCGTCACTTGACCTCACTGGCGCGCCCGCGTGCGGACCCTCGCGAAGCAGAAATGCCGGCTCCTGCTTCAGCGGGCATCCGCATGAACATCGGATAAGAAGTAATAACAACAAGCGCGGTAACAATAAACGCCGAGGCCAATTGCCACCGTTCGGCATGCGCGCCGGGAGCCACGATCATGGTGACTTGAATAGTCCCTGCCGCGACTGTCACGCCGACCGCTTTCATCAATTGCTGGGCAGTGCCCTGGAATGAGGTAGCGGCGGCAAGCTTCGCCTTGGGTACGTCCGCAAAAGCGAGCGCGCCCATGGTGGCGAAGCTGAGCGAGCGCGACAACCCGCCCACAAGCAGCAACAAGAAGATGGCGCCAGCGGGCCAATTCTGCGACATGAACGAGCACACCACGAGCACGGCGGCAAACGAAACACTGCCTGCGCACAAGACGGTCCGGACGGAGAAGCGCCTTAGTGCAAGCGATGTCATGGGGCGCATGCAAAATGATCCTAGCGCACTAGCGAACGTGACGAGGCCGCTAGCGGAAGCGCTATAGCCGAACCCGGTTTGCAAGGTCAGCGGCACAAGAAACGGCAGCGCGCCGGCGCCGGCACGAAACAAACTTCCCGCAATAGTCGCCGCATGAAAAGTCGGAATCGCGAGCAGCGAGAAATCGACAGCCGGATCGTCCACTCGACGGCAATGCCGGACGGCCATCCAGAACATCAGCACGCCCGCAGCGACGCATGCGGGCGACCCAAACGGCGGCAGGACCCCACGCCCTGCGCATTCAATGCCGATCATGAACAGCGTCAGCGATCCGCCTATCAACATCATTCCGCGCACGTCGGGTGGTGCATGATGTTCGGGAGGCGCGGCTGGCAGCAAGCGCCACGTGAGCAGCAACCCCACTATACCGACGGGCACGTTGACCCAGAAGATGCTGCGCCACGAGAGGGTATCGGTGAGAAAACCGCCCAATGGCGGACCCATCAAGGGGCCGATGAGAGCAGGCATGGTGAGCCATGTGGTGGCCTGCAATAACTCCTCGCGTTTGACGCCACGGAAAAGGATCAGACGTCCGACCGGCACCATCATGGCGCCCCCAATTCCCTGCACAATGCGCGCAGCAATAAGCTGCGGCAGGTTCGCGGCCGCTGCGCATGCGAGCGAAGCCAGAGTGAAGGTTGCAATCGCCCACATGAACACGCGCTTGGCGCCGAAGCGATCGGCAACCCATCCGCTAGCCGGAATGAACACCGTCAGTGCAACCAGATAAGCGGTAATGGCACTGCTCAAATGCACTGGGTCGACGCCAAGATCGCGCGCCATGGCGGGCAGGGCCGTCGCAACGATCGTACTGTCCATGTTTTGCATAAAGAGCGCGCTGGCTACAACGGCGGCGGTGATGCGGAAGTTGGCAGGTTTCACTTAGTGGCGAGCGTATTTCTTGTCGTATTTCTTGCGGAGCCGACGACGCGCCTGGAAGCACGGCGCCGACAGTTTGATCGATTGCGTGGCACCAGAGTCTACTTGAACCGAGGGGGGCAATGCGAGAGCGTCGATGCACTGGGTTCATTACAAAAGCCGTACAGGAATTGTGTGGGCTTAAGGCTTAAAGTGCCTGCTGGCCGCTAGCGGTAATTGCTTCCTGATTTTCTTGGCGCCGGAAAATTCCGATCAGCGCGAGAGAATGCCAAGTCAGGGTAATTACTATGAATAACACCGTCACGCGCGTCACGCTAATAGGACTAGGATGGCGTATGAAACTCAATTTCCCGAACCCAAGCCGTTCCTACGACGACTCCCGGCACTGCGTGTGCTTCTGGGGGTATGACGGTTCGCGCGAGATATCATTCCAGATAGACGATGCGGCTCTCTCGAGTTTCAATCCGCAAATGGGGTCGGGCGAATCCGCCGTGCTTGCCGCCTTCGATCTGTATCGCGAACGCATTCTCCTGAAAGCCGAGGGTCTGTACGTGCGCGGCTCGCAAAACATCTTCAAGATATCCTGAGCTTAAGTTCTCTGGTTGCGCGTGCTTGCTTCGGCTAGTCCGCGCTCTGCAGACCTGCGCTCTGCGAACCTCTCTTGCCGCGTATAGAATCGCGGCATGTTCAAGCCGATTTCCTCGCAGACCAAAAGCCAGACTCACCGCCCGACGCAAAGCCCGTCGCAGACGGTGGCAGAGCACGCATTGCCTTTGCACGCACCACGCACGGCGTCGTTATTGCTGGCCGCTTGCATCGCGACACTCGCGTGGCTGGCGCTCGCTGCGCAAACCGATATCACGGTCCACCGAATGCTAGCCCGGGGCTTAAGCGTATTCGATGGGGTTGAGCGACTTAGCAGCTATCTGACGAACCTGACCGTATTTGCTGTTGCCCTTTGTTTTTCCTTCGTCGCGGCACTTGGCCGATCGCCGCTCGGGCGATTTTTTCGCAAGCCGCCGGTGGTGACGGCGGTCGTGGTGTACATCGTGTTTGTCGGGCTGGCTTATAACCTGTTGCTGCGTCACCTGTGGACGCCCTCGGGATACCGGGCGGTGCTCAACGAATGCTTGCACACTGTTATTCCCGTGCTGTCGGTAATCTACTGGGTGCTGTTCGTGCCGCGCTTTCATCTGACTTTGCGGCAATGCCTGCTATGGCTGATCTATCCGCTAAGTTATCTTTGCATCACGCTTTGGCGCGGCAGCATGTCGGACTTTTATCCGTATCCGTTCATTGATGTCGGTGAACTCGGCTATCCGCATGTGCTGCTCAACGCGACCTTGCTCGTGCTGGCTTTTGTCACGCTGATGGGCGTGTTCATCGCCTTGAATCACCGGCGTCCGTATTAGCGCATGATGGAATGGCCGCCGGTCGCGTACGTGCGCCACCCGCGGTGCGTCCTCCGTCACTGCGTCATTGCGCACGCATTGGTTACTTCGGCGCGTAGTGCATGTCGCCATTGCCGAACGACCAGTCCTCTCGATTCACCTCGACCAGGTTGATCCAGACATCTTCCTTTCGTACGCCCGTCTTCGCGTGTATGCCGTCCGCCACCGCGCGGTAAAACGCTTTCTTCATCTCAATCGTCCGGCCGGTGTTCCATGTCACCTGAATGAAGACAATCCCCGGCGTATAGGTCACGCCCAGGTATCCCTCCGCCGGGTAGATCAATTCGTCTGGTGCATGACGTGTGATGATCTGAAATTTGTCGTGCTGGGGCACTTTGACTACATCGATCATTGCGTCGTACACCACGTCGCTGATAGCTTGGACGACTTCCGGCGATGCAGTCTGCGCGAGATTGATTCGAACGAGTGGCATGCTTTTGACCTCAGGCTTAATTAAGGAATAAAGGCGCGCTGGTCACGACGTACGCGGCATGTTGTCGTGGCGAGAATTTGCGCACCGCGTTAAAAGACGTTTGGGAAACTGGACCCAGCTACCTGGATTCCGTCGTCTCCCAAGCCGCTTACTCTCCGGACTTCTCGATCGCCCGCCGATACGCCTCACGCGCTTCAATACGCCTGACGAACGCCGTGAGGTTGGGGTATGCATCTTCGCCGCAGAACTTCACGGCCATCTGGACGGCGAACGACAGTTGAACGTCCGCGCCCGTCAATTCATTGCCAAGGAAATAGTCCCGTCCGCCAAGCTCGCTGTTCAGAAAACCGAGGTGCCTTTGCATTTCACTTTCAATGCGCGGCTGCAGTGGTGCAGCGCCCTCGCCAAGCCGGCTGGTGTAGAGCTTGAGCATGAGCGGCAACATGGCAGAACCTTCTGCGTAGTGCAGAAACTGTAAATAACGATTGTAGTCGCGCGAGTCCGCCGCTGGTGCAAGCCGGCCGTTGCCGTACTTGCGCACCAGATATTCGATAATCGCGCCGGACTCGAAGATTACCTCGTCGCCATCGCGAATCACGGGCGCTTTGCCCAGCGGATGAATTTTTTCGAGCTCGGGCGGAGCAAGCCGCGTTTTCGGATTGCGCTGATAAGCATGGACGGTGTACTCGAGTCCGAGTTCTTCAAGCAGCCACGTGATGCGGCGCGACCGGGATTCGTTCAGGTGATGGACTTCGATCATGGATAACCTTGTGATTCAAACGTTGAGGAAAGGACCTGTCAGCGAATAGCACGCAAGCTATGGTCCATGTCAGTGAGGCGGCCGCGCGGTTAGCCCTGATCCACGCAACAAACCATTGGCGGGCATGCTTGCCTACGGCTTGACGAACCGCAACGTCATCCGATCCGATTCGCCAATGGCGGCGAATCGCGCGCGGTCAGTATCGCCGCCCCGGTAGGTCGGCGGCAAGGACCACACGCCGTGCGCATAGTCCTTTGTATCGCGGGGATTGCTGTTGATCTCGCTTCGCGCGGCGAGCCGGAAGCCCGCTGCCTGCGCGTGCTCGATCACGTAGGCTTCGGTCAGATAGCCGGTATCGATCATTTGCTGAACCGATGTACCCGGCATTGCACGATGTTCTTCCACACCAAGCACTCCGCCCGGTTTCAGGACCGAATAGAACGCGCGCAGGTTGGCATCGACCTGACCGTCTTCTATCCAGTTGTGAATATTACGGAACGTCAGCACGCGATCAACCTGCAGCCCCGCGGGCAAGCCGCTGAACTGCCCCGATTGCAACGTGCCGACCACAACCGTTCCGTAGATGTCGGGCGCGGCAGCGACCTTGCGCTCGAACGCGGCGTTACTCTTCGCTTCGCCGGCAGGGAGCGGCCCGTGGGGTGGCAGATACTGCGCTTCGTAAAGCGTGCCACGTCCCCGCAAATACGGCGCGAGGATGTCCGTGTACCAGCCGCCGCCCGGCGCGATTTCCAGCACGCTCTGGTTCGGTGCGAGGCCGAAGAATTCCAGTGTGTCCTTCGGGTGCCGGTAGACGTCGCGCGCCTGCGCCTTATCTCCCCGATACGGCGCGGCAATGGCGGTATCGAGTGATGTCGATGCGTTAGGTGTTGCGCACGACGCTAGCAGCAGGGCTGCGGGCAACGCCAGAAAAGCACGCCGCATGAGACGGGGGGTAGGGAGCATTTTCATGCGGGTCATTATCGGGCAAAGCGCACCGCTTGTCAGAGCGTGCTCTGTTTTACCCCGCGCGACCTTCAGGTTTCTAAAAGGCCCGCGCGCATGACCGGCTCAACATGAGGCGTGCAATCAAACGCTCAAAGCAGCGTTCTGACGTGCCACAACTCAGGAAACAGCACCACGTCCAGCATCTTTCGCAAATAAGGCGCACCGCTGGTTCCACCCGTGCCTTGCTTGAAGCCGATGATCCGCTCAACGGTGGTGACGTGACGGAAGCGCCATTGCCGGAAGGAATCTTCGAGATCGACGAGCTCTTCCGCCATCTCGTAGAGCTCCCAATGCTGTGTCGGCTCGCGATACACCGTGAGCCACGCCGCTTCCACGCTGGCGTCGTGCGTGGTCGGCTGAGTCCAGTCGCGCTCCAGTCTTTCTGGTGCGATCGGGAAACCCCGGCGTGCAAGCAGCCGGATGACTTCATCGTAGAACGAGGGGGCGTCAAGCGTCGCCTTGACCTCAGCGAGCACGTTCGGACGATGCGCATGCGGCTTGAGCATCTGCACATTCTTGTTGCCAAGCAGGAACTCGATTTGCCGGTACTGATGCGACTGGAACCCGGACGATGCCCCCAGATAAGGCCGCATTGCTGTGTATTCCGAGGGTGTCATGGTTGCGAGAACGCTCCACGCCTGCACGAGCTGATCGAGTATGCGCGAGACACGCGCGAGCATCTTGAACGCGGGCGGCAGGTCATCGCGACGCACGGCGGCAAGCGCTGCATGCAGCTCATACAGCGCGAGCTTCATCCATAACTCACTCGTCTGATGCTGCACGATGAACAACATTTCGTTGTGATCGGGTGAGAGCGGGTGTTGCGCCGAAAGGAGCGTATCGAGCGAGAGATAGTCGCCATAGCTCATGGAACCAGCGAAGTCGAGCTGCGCGTCGTGCCAGCCTTCGGGCTTTGGCGCATTGTCGTCTGCTGCCCCCGCCACCGTCCCTGCCCCCGTCCCGTACCCCATGGGACAGCCGCCCGTGCCTTCGCTTTCATGTGATTGTGTCATCGCGCGTTCTCCATTTGATCAGGTAACGGCGCCACGTTCGGCGAACTCGGGTGCGCGCCACGCTTCGGTCGCAAGTACGTCGCGCAATGTTTCAACGGCATCCCATACATCCACATAGCGTGTGTAAAGCGGTGTGAAGCCGAAGCGCAAGATGCGCGGTTCGCGGTAATCGCCAATCACGTCGCGTGCGATCAGCGCCTGCATGACCTCATAGCCATGCGGATGTTCGAAGCTCGCCTGCGATCCACGTTCAGCATGTGCCCGAGGGGTGACGAGCTGCAACGGAAATTCGCTGCAGCGTGTCTCCACCAGTTCGATGAAGAAGTCGCTCAGCGCCAGCGACTTGCGGCGCAACGTGGCCATGTCGGTTTGCCCGAACACGTCGAGACCGCATTCGACCATCGACATCGAGACAATAGGTTGCGTGCCGCACAAGAACCGGCCGATACCGTCATCGGGCCGATACTCCGGGCTCATTTCAAACGGCTTTTTATGGCCCCACCAGCCGGACAGCGGTTGCGAGAAAATATTCTGCAACCGTTTCGGCACCCAGATGAACGCGGGGGAGCCCGGTCCGCCATTCAGGTACTTGTAGGTGCAACCGACAGCGTAATCCGCGCCGGCGCTGTTGAGATCGACCGGAACCGCGCCTGCCGAATGCGCCAGATCCCAGACCGCGAGCGCACCCGCTTGATGGATCACGCGGGTCAACGCCGCCATATCGTGCATGGCGCCCGTGCGGTAATTCACGTGCGTGATCATGGCGACGGCCGTGTTCTCGTCGATAGCGCTGGCGAGCTCGGACGCGTGATCCACAAGACGCAGTTCATATCCGCGATCCAGTTGTTCGATCAGCCCTTGGGCAATGTAGAGATCGGTCGGAAAATTCGAGCGTTCGGAGACAATGACACGACGCTTGGGGTCGCGCTCATTGGCGACTCGCAGCGCCGCCGACAGGATCTTGAAGAGGTTGATTGAAATGGTGTCGGTGACAACCACTTCGTCCTCGGCCGCGCCAATCAACGGGGCCAGCTTGTTGCCCAGCCGCTTGGGCAACGCGAACCATCCTGCCGTATTCCACGAGCGGATCAAACCGTCGCCCCATTCGCCGGTTATGACGGCGGCGGCGCGCGAGGCGGCGGCCTTGGGTGGAACACCGAGCGAGTTGCCGTCCAGATAGATTGTGTCGTGGCCGAGCGCGAACTGGTCGCGCAAACTGGCTAGCGGATCGTCGCGGTCGAGTGCCGCTGCATTGTCTCTATGGTTCATTGAAGCGTATTCCGGTGAATTATTGTGTCCGCGCTTGCGGAAATCCGCGTCTGGCAGCTGTCTGACAGCCGTTTGGCGGAGCGTGTGCCCATGCTTGAAAGCTTAGCCGAGAATGGTCGTTAATTGATTGCGAAACAAACGCGCTGTTTGAGATCCAATGCAATTTTCTTCGATGAAAACCGCGCTTAAGCGCGATAAATTGATCGCGGTTTGTTATGGGCGGCATTCGGGTGCGATCACCAAGCCGCGCACCGGGTCCGCTAAGCTGACGCTAGCTCGCCGGCAACGGCGTTACTCGTTACCATGCAGCCAACCCTCAGCTAGTTACTTAGATAGACCAACACCCATGACCCAATCCGCTCTTGCCTCGATCCTGACCGAATGCATCGACCATCACTTTGACCAGGAGGTCCAGTTCCTTGCTGCGCTTGTGCAAAAACCTTCGGACAATCCGCCGGGCGATTGTGCGGGCCACGCGGAGATGGCGGCGCAATGGCTTGAAAGGATCGGCTTCACGGTCGAACGCCATGCGGTGCCGGTGGACGATGTCACGCGCGCCGGCATGATCAGCGCGACGAACCTGGTGGTTCGCCATCGCTTTGGCGCGGGGCCGGTGATCGCGCTGAACGCGCACGGCGACGTGGTGCCGCCCGGCGACGGCTGGAGCGCCGATCCATACGGTGCCGAGATCCGCGATGGTTTCATGATCGGGCGGGGAGCGGCGGTATCGAAGTCGGACTTCGCCACCTATGCGTTCGCGTTGAAGGCATTGATCGAGAGTGGTGCGACGCTCGGCGGCGGGGTGGAACTGCACCTGACCTATGACGAAGAAACCGGCGGCCTGATCGGGCCGGGGTGGTTGTTAAAACAGGGCATTGTGAAGCCCGATTACGCCATCTGTGCAGGCTTTTCCTATTCGATCACGACCGCGCACAATGGCGCGATCCACCTGGAAGTCACGGTGCGGGGCAAGTCGGCGCACGCCGCGCGGCCCGATACCGGGCATGACGCGCTAGAGGCCGCTACGGCGGTGCTGAACGCTCTGTACGCGCATCGGGCGGCATTGCGCGAGATCCATTCGGAGACGCCGGGAATCGATCACCCTACGTTAGTGGTGGGTCTGATCAAAGGCGGCATTAACACGAATGTGGTGCCTGACAAGGTGAGTTTGCGGCTCGACCGGCGTGTAGTGCCGGAGGAGAATCCGCAAGACGTGCTCAAGCAATTGAAGACGCTGATCACTGCGTCTGTGGATGGCTTGCCGGGCATTAGCGTGGAGATAGAAGAGGTGCTGGTTACGTCGCCGTTGCGCTCGCTTGACGGCGCAGAGCGCTTGTCGCAAGCGTTGCAGCGCGCGGCCCTGGTTACGCTTCAGCGTGACATTCCGACCGAGGGCGTGCCTCTTTATACCGATGCCCGTTTGTATTGTGAGGCAGGCGTACCGACCGTCATTTATGGCGCCGGTCCGCGGACGCTGCTTGAGGCTAACGGGCATCGGGCCGACGAACGCGTCTCGCTAGAAGACTTGAAGGTCGCGACGAAAACAGTTGCGATAGCGCTAGCCGATTTGCTTGGCCAACCCTAAACGTTTCCATGCTTGGTTCCTTTGCCAGCTAGCAAAAGAACCAAGCCGTACCCCGCACCGGCGCGAATAAAGGACAAAATAAAGGCTCCGAATACGGGCCCCAAACCCATCGTGCTTTAAAAGCCTGCCGCTGCGCCCCGAAGCAAGCTGGAACCGCAGGCCGTCTCAGGCTCCCCGATCGACCGCTATTCCAGGCCCCTCCGGCTTGGGCATTCAGCACGTCTTCAAAAACTCGAACATAATTCCGGTGTCGTTATTTCGAGCTTCGCCACGGCGCCCGGTCATCGCGAAGCACGACAGGTCGAACCTCAATCTCGAACAAACCATTATGAAAACATCCGAAGAGACAAAGCATTCCTGGCTTTGGCTGGTCTTGCTCATTCCGTACGTCGCCTTGCTCTGGCTGCCTTTTTATAACGATACCCGCCCGTCGTTCGCAGGCTTCCCATTCTTCTACTGGTATCAGTTCCTATGGGTACCGCTGACTTCGCTCATCATTTACATCGTGTATAGAGGTGTCAAATGAGCGATATCGTTCCGGTCAATCCGGTAGCCATGACCGTCTTCATCGCCTTCTTCCTGCTGGTGACGGTAGTGGGATTTTTCGCGGCGCGCTGGAAACGCGGCGACCTGACGCAACTGCATGAATGGGGGTTGGGCGGTCGCCAGTTCGGCACTGTGATTTCATGGTTCCTGGTAGGCGGCGATTTCTATACCGCCTATACCGTCATTGCCGTACCCGCCCTGGTGTATTCAGTGGGCGCATATGGTTTCTTCGCGCTGCCTTACACCATCATTGTTTATCCTTTTGTCTTTGCCGTCATGCCGAAGCTATGGAAGATCGCTCACGCGAAGAACCATATTACGGCAGCCGATTATGTGCACGGCGAGTACGGCGGCAAGTGGTTCCCGGCGGCCGTGGCAGTGACCGGTATCGTTGCGACCATGCCGTATATTGCATTGCAACTGGTGGGCATGCAGGTCGTGATCAAGGGTCTGGGCGTGAGCGGCGAGTTGCCGCTGATTGTTGCGTTCGTGATCCTCGCGCTCTACACGTACACAAGCGGCTTGCGCGCGCCGGCCATGATCGCGTTCGTGAAGGACATCATGATTTATATCGTGGTGATTGCGGCGGTCTGGCTGATTCCGTCGAAACTCGGTGGCTATGCGCACGTGTTCGACGCCGCCGATCAGTTCTTCAAAGCCAAGGGCGGTGCAACCGGCATCATCCTCAAGCCGACGCAATTCACCGCCTATGCATCGCTCGCGTTAGGTTCGGCGCTCGCCGCGTTCATGTATCCGCATACCATGACCGCGGTATTGTCGTCGTCGTCGGCTGCTACCGTGCGCAAGAACGCCATCTTTCTGCCCGCCTACACTCTGCTGCTCGGCCTGATTGCGTTGCTCGGCTACATGGCGATTGCGGCGGGCATCAAGGTGCAATCCGCGTCCGATGTCGTACCCGCATTGTTCGGTCAGTTGTTCCCTTCGTGGTTCGTTGGCTTCGCGGCCGCGGCCATTGCGATCAGCGCGCTTGTGCCGGCAGCGATCATGTCGATCGGGGCAGCGAACCTGTTCACACGTAATCTGTGGCCGCTGATGGCGCGTGACATCACGCCCGAGAAGGAAGCAAAGACAGCGAAGCTGGTGTCGCTGGTTGTGAAGTTCGGCGCACTGCTGTTCATCGTGTTCCTGCCGACGCAGTATGCAATTGATCTGCAATTGCTCGGCGGCATGTGGATCTTGCAGATATTCCCGGCCATTGTGTTCTCGCTTTACACGCGGCGTCTGAACACGCCAGGGCTGTTTCTCGGCTGGCTCGCCGGAATCGTGCTCGGGACCGGCATGGCGATCGCGCAGGGTTTGAAGCCGGTGTTCGCACTGCATGTTGGGGGCGCGACGTATCCGCTGTATATCGGGCTGATCGCGCTGGCGTTGAATATTGTGGTGGCGTTTGTTGTATCCACAATCACGCCGCGCCGCGTACACGTTCATCAGGCGACGTAAGAAAAGGAAAAGCAGAGGACGAGCAGGGGACAAGCGCGCGCCATCTCGCAGGTCGATGCGCAAGATTTTTGCGCATCGACCGAGCCATCTTTTCGGCACTGGCGCGCGTTGTTTGTACTTTTCGTGTCCCGCCTGTAAGCTTCGGCGACGAGCATTTCTGGCTTGTTGTTTATCCGATGATTCGCAAGACTTTCGCAACGCTTTCCCCTGTTTCCAACCCGATGCAACCTTCAATCCTTTACTCCCCGCGCCGCCGTTCATTGCTGACGGCTGCTGCCATGATTCCCTTTGTTAGCGCGTGTGCGTCATGGCGCGCGGCCACCGGTTCAACTGCCGAAGACCAGTTGAAGCAACTGGAGAGCAGTGCCGGAGGACGCCTTGGCGTAGCAGCGCTGAACACTGCCGATGGCAAGCAGGTGAACTATCGCGCGGACGAGCGTTTCCCGCTTTGCAGCACCTTCAAATTGGTGCTGGTGTCCGCGGTCCTCAAACAGAGTGAGCTTCAAAAGGGCTTGCTTGAGCGCCGGATCCACTACACGCAGAGCGAGCTGTTGTCGTGGGCGCCCATCACTAAAAAACAGATCGCTACGGGCATGACCGTAGCGGAACTCTGCGCTGCCGCACTGCAATATAGCGACAACACCGCCGCCAACCTGTTGATAAAACTGGTCGGCGGCCCGGAAACGGTGACGGCATTCGCGCGCTCGATCGGCGATACCCAGTTTCATCTCGACCGCTGGGAGCCTGAGCTGAATACGGCGATACCCGGTGACCCGCGCGACACATCCACGCCGGCAGCCATGGCGCAAAGCCTGCAGCGCGTGACACTAGGCGATGCGCTTGGCGCTTCGCAACGCAGCCAGCTGCAAACATGGCTGCTAGGCAATACCACCGGGGCCGACAAAATTGCTGCCGCTTTGCCGGCGCATTGGATGGTTGGCGACAAAACCGGTTCAGGCGATTACGGTACGACAAACGATATCGGCGTAATTTGGCCACCGGGAAAACCGCCCATTGTCCTGGCCATCTACCTGACTCAGCGAGAGCAGGGCGCAAAGGCGCGTGACGACGTGGTGGCGTCGGCGGCGCGGATTGTCGTAGGTGCGTTTGCGTGAGTGGGTAAGTGGTTTCGGCGGCACCTCGTCCTGACCTTTCCATGACCTTTCGATGACATCTTTGTCATCAAGCTTCCAGACGTCTCCGGGCGGGCTAACATGACGCAAGAGGACCACGCTTAAGTGCCCGGCCGATGTTTGGCTGCCGGGCGCTAGTTAAAGCGCGTCGTCCTGAAACCCGGAGGCTCTCCATGATTTCCACGAAGCAAAATCCTGCCACGTTTCTGCGTTCGCGCGGCGCGGCGCTCTTGACGGCTGTCGGTCTGGGCATCGGCATCTTGTTCACATCCATGCATCCAGCGCATTCTTCCGAAGCAGCAGTCGCGATTGCCCCGCCCGCGCTCGACGAACCCGCGAATGGTGCGCACCAGGAAACCGCTGTGCTTGCGGGCGGTTGTTTCTGGGGCGTTCAAGGCGTATTCCAGCACGTAAAAGGCGTGACGAAAGTGGTGGCGGGCTACTCCGGCGGTCAGCCCCAGACCGCGCAATACGAGACCGTCAGCGGGGGCCAGACGGGTCACGCCGAGTCTGTGCAGATCACGTATGATCCGACGAAGATCACCTACGGCAAGTTGCTGCAGATCTATTTCTCGGTCGCTCACGACCCGACGGAATTAAACCGGCAAGGCCCGGATAGCGGCACGCAATATCGTTCGGCAATCTTTCCGGCCAACGACATGCAAAAACGCATCGCGCAAAGCTATATCGCGCAACTCGACAAGGCGCATGTTTTCTCCTCACCGATTGTGACGAAGACAGACCTGCTCAAGGGTTTTTATCCGGCTGAGTCTTATCACCAGAACTATTTGACGCTGCATCCGGATGAACCGTACATAGCGATCAACGACCTGCCGAAGGTCGAGAACCTGAAGCGTCTGTATCCGACGCTCTATCTCGACAAGCCGGTGCTGGTGAGTGTGGCATCGAAGTAGTAGAAAAGCGGCGGACGTGGAATCCGCCGCTCAAGACTTGCCGGGCACAGAGCAATTCTGTGCAATGCAGCACACGTAAGCTTGTATGCCGGCTGGCGTCTCAGTCTTCGCCTTGCGTAGCGGAGAGTTGAAGCCAGCACCAGCCGCTCACGCGTTTCGACTGTACTACTCAGCGGTTGTCAGTCAGCTTGTCGACGAGGTCGCGCCCCGCGTGATAGGCCGCATCCAGTGCCTTTGCTTCAGTCTCGAACACATTGCCGAGCTCATAAAACTGCGTGCGTTGACCGGCGTGACGCAGGTCAGCACCTGGCCGACATACGTAGCCGTTGTAGTGGTAGGGCGTATCTGGCGTGGGAGGTCCGTATGCGAGGATCGGCAGCACCCAGATCTCGAAGCCTTTGTAGTCTATTCTTTCCCACATTGAAACCTCCACCATCAGGAGCCCGCACCAAACAAATGGGAACTAGACCGCCCCGCCCAATACGCGCGCGACGAAGTGTCTGCCCCATGCCTCACCGTGCGCAACGGCGTCCGCCACCGTGACGTAGGGCCCGTGAGCGCCGGTCAATTCGCCGGAATCTTCCGCGTGTGTTGAACCTCGAACCGGTGTTTCATCGTGGCGAGTCACCATCACGCGGACGCTAAAACCATTAATCTTTTCTGCGTCAGCAGGGTCGGATTTCGGCACGACGTTTATAGTCAGAAGGTAGTCGCCCACTTCAACGTCTTGATGCATGGCCGTCTCCCTGCTTATCGAGGAATCTCATTATGAGCGCGATCATCAGTCCTTGCGGCACGTATCGCTACGTGCTGACGCGCGCGGGCGACACGCCACCAGGCAAACGCGGAAAGGTAATGTTTCTCATGCTGAATCCGAGCACGGCTGACGCCACGCTTGACGACCCGACTATCAGGCGCTGTCGTTGCTTTGCGTCTTCATGGAGATTCAACGCAATCACCGTCGTGAACCTGTACGCGTTGCGTTCGACCGACCCCGCGGCGCTGTGGCTGCATCATGACCCGGTTGGTCCGGACAACGACGATTACCTGTACGAGATGGCGGTGACGCACGGACGCGTCGTGTGTGGCTGGGGTGTGAACGCGAGAGACGACCGCGTGGCAGCGGTCATGAACCTGCTGCGCCATGCAGGCGCGCAACTCACCTGCCTTGGCACGACGAAAAATGGCGCACCGCGTCATCCGCTATATGTGCGCGGCGACCAGCCATTGATCGAGTGGTCATTGCCCGTTCCGGAGCCTGCATGAGCTTGCGTAAAGCGGCAGCGGACTTGAAAATCCGCCACCGCTTTCGCCAAGACCAATACAGACTTACTGCGATGCTTGCGTGCTCTTGCGCAGCTTCGCGACATCGGCTGCTGCAACGGCGGGTGCACCGTTGTTCCATCCAGTGCGAATGAACGTGAGCACGTCGGCGATCTGCTGATCGCTTAGCACCGGCGCATATTTCGGCATTGGATACGCCGCGGGAATGCCTTGTATCACCAGGTCGCGCGTGCCGTTGAGCGTGACGTTGATCAACGACGAGGCGTCCGTCTCCATCACGTTCGGATTGCCCGCCAGCGGCGCAAGCAGCGGTGCGAACGCGCGGCCATCCACACCGTGGCAATGCATGCAGTACGCGGTATACACCTTCGCGCCTGCGTCATTAGCCGGATGTTGAAGTAGTGCCGCGGTGGCCTTCGGATCGTAGGCATAGGCCGGCGCGTTCGTGCCGCCCGCCGCCGGCAACGACTTCAGATACGCCGACATGGCCGCGAGATCCTGATCGTTCATGCCCTGCGTGCTGTGGTTGATCACATCCGTCATGGACCCGAACGCCGACGCATGCGCATTCGCCCCAGTCTTCAGGAAGGTGGTCAAGTCCGCATCCGACCAGCGACCAAGTCCGACGTTCTGCTCACCTGTCAGGTTGGACGCAAACCAGCCGTCGAGCACACCGCCCGTGAGCCACGCGCTGCCGGTTTCATCGAGTGCCTTTTCCTGGAACGCAATGCCGCGAGGCGTGTGGCAAGCGCTGCAATGGCCCAGGCCCTGGATCAGGTAAGCACCGCGATTCCACGCAACGTCCTGGCCGTCCTTGTCGCGGTACACGGCTTTGTCGAGGAACACCATGTTCCAGAACTTGAGCGGCCAGCGCATGTTCAGCGGGAACGGGATATCCGATGGCCGGTTCGCCTGGTTCACCGGCGCAACGCCCTTCATGAAGTACGCGTAGAGCGCCGTCACGTCGTCGTCGCGAATCTTTGCATAGGACGTATAAGGCATGGCCGGATAGAGGTTGTGGCCGTCCTTCGCCACGCCCTGGCGCAACGCCTTTTCGAAGTCCTCCTCGCTCCATTTGCCAATGCCCGTATCCGGGTCGGGCGTGATGTTGGTCGTGTAGATCTTGCCCATGGGCGTGGTCATCGGCAGGCCGCCAGCAAACGGCTTGCCTTTGGGCGCGGAGTGACAGGCTACGCAATCGCCCACCTTCGCGAGATAGCCGCCACGGGCAACAAGCGGATCATCGGTCGCAGCAGCATGAGCCAGCAAAGGCGGGCTGAACGTGATGAACGTGAGCGCAAGCGAGGCAACAAGATGTTTGATCATTGTGTGTTCCCTCATGTGCTTTGCAGTTGACGGCCGACGGGCAACTGCCGCAAGCGCTTGCCGGTAGCGGCAAAGATCGCGTTGGTCAGCGCGGGCGCAAGGGCCGCAGTACCCGGTTCGCCAATGCCTCCGGGTGCCTCGCTACTCTTCACGATATGCACCTGGATAGGGGGCGTCTGATCAATCCGAAGCATCCGGTAATCCGTGAAGTTGGATTGTTCGACGCGGCCATCCTTGATCGTGATCTCGCTATAAAGCGCTGCCGTGATGCCGAAGATAATGCCGCCCTGGATTTGCGCCTCGATGGTGTTCGGATTGACCACCATGCCGCAATCCACCGCGCAGACCACGCGGTTCACGGCCACTTCGCCGTCGCCGTTCACGGTCACATCCACCACCATGCCGAAGAAGCTGCCGAACGCGTGCATCACCGATACCCCGCGTCCCTGGCCCTTGGGTGGCGTGTTGCCCCAGCCGGCTTCACGGGCGGCAACGTCGAGCACGTTCTGCGCGCGCGGTGTCTTGCCTAGCAGATCACGGCGATACTTCACCGGGTCGACCTTTGCTTGCGCGGCCAGTTCGTCCATGAAACTTTCGACCACGAAGGTGCCGCGAGTCGGACCTACGCCACGCCAGAACGCGGTGGGCACGTCCATGGGCTCCTGACGCACGTAATCGATGAACTGGTTCGGGAGGTCGTAGGGCAGGTCGGCGGCAACTTCCACCGCATCCGGATCCAGTCCATTCTTGAACGCGGGCGGAGCGAAACGCGCCATGATGGAAGAGCCCACAATGCGATGCTGCCACGCGACCGGGCGGCCGTTGGCATCGAGGCCGGCGGAGATGACATCGTAGTAATACGGGCGATACATGTCGTGCTGGATGTCCTCCTCGCGCGTCCATGTGACCTTCACGGGGGTGCCCACTTGCTTGCCGACTTTCAGCGCCTGAGCGATGAAATCGGTTTCCAGCCGCCGCCCGAAGCCGCCGCCGAGCAAATGGTTGTGCACGGTGATTTTGTCGGCGGAAAGGCCGGTGATCTTCACGGCCGTATCCACGGCGCGCGTGGGGACTTGCGTGCCCACCCAGATATCGCACCCGTCAGCGCGCACAGACACCGTGCAGTTCACCGGCTCCATGGTGGCGTGCGCGAGGAAGGGTTGTTGGTAGACCGAATCAACACGCGTCTTGGCGTCGTTGAAGCCCTTCTTGACGTCGCCATCCTTGCGCGCGACCGCTCCGTCGCGCTTCGATGCATCGGCGAGTTGCTGAACCACCTTGGCCGTGGAGAAGTCCGCGCCGCGGCCTTCATTCCATTTGATATCGAGCGCTGCCGCGCCGCGCTTGGCGGCCCACGTATGGTCGCCGATCACGGCCACGCCGTTGTCGAGCCGGATCACCTGGCGAACGCCGGGGATCTTCTTCGCGTTCGTGTCGTCGACGGAGGCAAGCGTACCGCCGAACACCGGGCTATTCACGATGGCAGCGTAGACCATGCCTGGCACGCGGACATCGAGTCCGAACATGGCCGTGCCGTCCACTTTTTCTGGTGAGTCGAGACGCTTGGCAGCGGTGCCAATCAGCTTGAAATCCTTCGGGTCTTTAAGCGGCACGTTCTGCGGCGCGGGCAGTTTTGCGGCAGCATCGACGAGCTGTCCGTAACCGATGCGGCGGTTGCTCGCCGCATGCACGACTTCGCCTTTCTCTGCATGGCACGACGCCGGGTCGACCTGCCATTGTTGCGCTGCCGCGGAAATGAGCATCACGCGTGCGGTTGCACCGGCTTTTCGCATGGGCTCCCATGCATAGCGGATCGAAGTCGAGCCGCCGGTCAACTGGCCGCCGAGCAGCGGGTCCATGAAGAGCTTTTCGTTAGGCGGTGCGTGATCGATCACCACGCTATCC